>NZ_CP019333.1:440863-768779 GCF_002163875.1 Gilvibacter sp. SZ-19
GTGATCACGTGCTCCGCAGTTACTGTAGCTGAAGCACCTGGAAGTAGTTCCGCAATTGGGTTACCACCAGTGATCACCGCGTTGTCGTCTGTGATCTCAATGTTAGTTAAGGTCGTGTTACCCGTGTTGGTTACCACGATATCGTAAGTGATCACATCACCCTCTCCACCAGCGGCAGAAGTTTGGTTCTTGATCACGCTCATGGAGCTAGCTTGACACAATCCAGTTACGGTTGGGTCGTCTTCATTAACAGAGTTATCATCTGAAAGGTCGTTCACTTCTGTACCATCAGGGTCGATGGCAGCCACAAATGCTTGGTTAGTGATTAATCCCGTATCTACATCTGCAGTAGTTAAAGCATAATCAGCTTCAAATACCCAAGTCTCGTCGATATCAAGAATACCATCTCCATTAACATCTCCAGAAACCAATACAATTGGTACAACTGGATTCGGAACTTCAAACAAGGCGTCGGTCAAAGTAACGCTAGCTAGAGGAACATTTCCTTGGTTGGTTACTGTGAAGGTATAAGCAACAACTTCACCTTCATCCGAACATCCGTTTCCGTTTCCGTCTACGAAAGCACCACTCTTTACCAAAGCAATGGCAGGAGCTGGTGTTTGACGCACCAACAGATATACAGTCGCTTCATCACAAGCTACTGGAGTGCCATCATCACATACAGAGTACACGAATTGATCTGGACCTACATAACCAGCAGCTGGTGTATAAGTGAAAGTACCGTCAGGATTGATCACAACTGTCCCGTTAGCTGGTCCGCTAACAACAGTTGTACTTACAGTCTGATTGTCTGCCTCTGGATCGTTATCATTATCTAACACACTTCCGTTGATAGGTGTATCAACCTCTCCGGAGTATGCATCGTCATTAGCAACCGTAATATTACCGTTGTCATCAGTTACTGTAATGGTCACTACTGCGGTATCACAAAGTGCTGGAGTACCGTTATCACAGATAGTATATTCAAAAGTATCCTCGCCCGTGTATCCTGGGTTTGGAGTGTACGTATAAGTTCCATCAGGGTTTACTACAACTGTACCGTTAGAAGGAGTTGTGTTACCAGTTACTACGATAGGATCTCCATCCATATCGTAATCGTTGGCTAGTACAGTTCCTGTTACCGGAGTGTCTACTTCTGTTGTATTCGTGTCGTTGTTTGCAACCGGAGGATCATTCTCTAAAATAGGATCATCTACCACTTCGATAGTCACAATTGCCGTATCACAAGCAATTGGATTACCACCATCACACACTTGATACTCAAAGGTATCTTCTCCTACAAAGTCCGTATCAGGAGTGTATGTATAGGTTCCATCAGCATTCAATACTAAGGTGCCATTAGCAGGTCCAGTCACTAAAGTAACCACTTCAGTTCCCGCAGGTCCGTCAGGATTCTCATCATTGGTCAATACCTGTCCAGATACTGGAGTATTCACAAAGGTGTCGTTGATATCGTCGATCGCTAGGATCTCGTTACCTGTTCCACCTACCGTGATGTATACCGTTGCCTCATCACAAGCCACTGGGCTACCGTCGTCGCATACCGAGTATACAAACTGATCCGTTCCTTCAAAGCCTGCGTTTGGCGTGTATTCAAAACTACCATCTGCATTAAGTACTAGTGTACCGTTAGTTGGACCGCTTACCGGAGTGGTACTTACCGTTTGGTTGTCACCCTCTGGATCAAAGTCGTTGTCGGATACATTTCCACTTACTGACGTATCTGGAGTCGTGTTATACGCATCATCGTTAGCTACAGTGATGTTTCCATTGTCATCGTTGATGGTGATGGTAACCACTGCAGTGTCACAAAGTGCTGGTGTGCCATTATCACAAATAGTATACTCAAAAGTATCTTCTCCCGTGTATCCTGGATTCGGAGTGTACGTATACGTTCCATCAGGGTTAACTACCACTGTTCCATTGGCTGGAGTGGTGTTGCCTGTCACTACGATTGGGTCTCCGTCTGGATCGTAATCGTTAGCCAGTACCGTTCCTGATACCGGAGTGTCTACCTCAGTCGTGTTGGTATCTGCATTGGCAATAGGTGCCTCATTCTCTGGGCCACTGTCTGGCAATACCTCGATGTATACCGTAGCCGTGTCTGTAGCCTGTGGGTTACCGTCGTCTACAATGGTATAGGTAAAGCTGTCCTCTCCCGTGTATCCTGGGTTTGGCGTATAGGTGTATGTCCCGTCAGGGTTAACTACCACAGTTCCGTTTGCAGGAGCTGTGTTTCCAGTTACCGTCTGCGTATCTCCTTCAAAGTCCTCATCGTTGGTCAGTACGTTTCCGCTAACTGCTGTGTCTTGGAAGGTGTTGTTGATATCATCGATCGCATCCGTAGTATTTAAAATACCACCTACAGTGATGTATACCGTTGCCTCATCACAAGCCACTGGGCTACCGTCGTCGCATACCGAGTATACAAACTGATCCGTTCCTTCAAAGCCTGCGTTTGGCGTGTATTCAAAACTACCATCTGCATTAAGTACTAGTGTACCGTTAGTTGGACCGCTTACCGGAGTGGTACTTACCGTTTGGTTGTCACCCTCTGGATCAAAGTCGTTGTCGGATACATTTCCACTTACTGACGTATCTGGAGTCGTGTTATACGCATCATCGTTAGCTACAGTGATGTTTCCATTGTCATCGTTGATGGTGATGGTAACCACTGCAGTGTCACAAAGTGCTGGTGTTCCGTTATCACAAATAGTATACTCAAAGGTATCCTCTCCTGTGTATCCCGGGTTTGGCGTGTAAGTATAAGTACCATCAGGGTTCACTACTACCGTACCATTGGCTGGAGTGGTGTTGCCCGTTACTACGATTGGGTCTCCGTCTGGATCGTAATCGTTAGCCAGTACAGTACCTGATACCGGAGTGTCTACCTCTGTAGTATTAGTATCTGCATTAGCAATAGGAGCCTCATTCTCTGGGCCGCTGTCTGGCAATACCTCGATGTATACCGTAGCCGTATCACAAGCCTGTGGCGTTCCATCGTCACAAATAGTGTACTCAAAACTATCCTCACCAGTGTATCCTGGGTTTGGAGTATAGGTGTATGTCCCGTCAGGGTTAACTACCACTGTTCCGTTTGCAGGAGCTGTGTTTCCAGTTACCGTCTGTGTATCTCCTTCAAAGTCCTCGTCGTTGGTTAGTACGTTTCCGCTAACTGCTGTGTCTTGGAAGGTGTTGTTGATATCATCGATCGCATCCGTACAATTGAATAAGATGCTAACATCTATAGTAATAGTACATCCGTTTGCATCCAATACGCCAACTACATAGTCTCCGGCGGCTAGGTCACTAAAAGTAGCAGATGCTCCGTAAGCTCCACCATCAATATTATAAGAATAAGGAGCGGTTCCTCCTATTACTGCTACCGTAACGCTTCCTAATCCTGAACAAACAATATCAGACTGAGAATCTATACTCACTTCTAAACCGCGTAGCGGCTGAGAAATTGTAGCTGTATCGTTTGCAACACAACCATTCGCGTCAGTAATAGTTACATTATAAGTACCAGCTGGTAGTCCTGAAATATCTTCGGTAGTGTCTCCAGTACTCCATGCAAAAGTATAAGGCGCAGTACCTCCAGTAACAGTCAGATCAAGAGATCCGGTTGACTCCCCAAAACAAAGTACGTTGGTCACAGCAATACCAGAGTCTAAAACATATGGCTCATCGACTGTGGTAGTCGCAGTTTGCTCACACAAGGTCACTGTATCTGTAACAGTTACCGTGTAAGATCCACCAGCTAGACCACTTACACTTGCAGTAGTATCACCAGTACTCCATAAATAGGTAAAGCTAGCTGAACCGCCCGTCACACTAGCAGAGACAGTTCCATCTGAATCGCCATTACAAGTAACAGGAGTTGAAGTTGCTGTTACAGCAAGATCTAAACAAGTTCCAGGGTTTACGGTAACTGTAGCTGACTCCACACAACCGTTTGCATCGGTAACAGTCACTGTGTAATCTCCGGCACTCAAGCCAGTGATTCCTTCTGTGGTTTCACCTCCTGGCGACCAACTATAGGTATAAGGAGGAGTTCCTCCAGTCACTACAGCTGTAGCCGTACCGTCTCCAGTTGTAGGACCAGCCTCGTCAGTTGATGTAGCCGATACATTCAATGCACTAGCAGGTTCAGTAACTGTTACGCTTTGCTCAACTGGCAAACAAACCGTTCCATCAATTGTTACACTTACGGTGTATATTCCGGCTGTAAGACCAGTTAGCGTACTAGAAGTAGCTCCGCTAACTACAGTAGGTGGTGTTGTGTCCCAAGTAAAGGTGAATGTAGCTCCAGGATTTGCCACAGAGCTTGCGCTAACGGTAGCACTACCTGTGTCATCTCCCGTACAAAGTATGTCTACACTATCATCGACAGCGATAACAGCATCACAAGTGTTTGAACAATCAATCACTACCCCCTGCTCTAATTCACAACCGTTAACATCTGTTACTGTAACAGTGTGTGTACCAGAAGGTAGGTTTATAGCCGTAGCAGTAGTTTGACTTCCTGCGGATGCACTCCATAAGTAAGTGTAAGGAGCTGTTCCTCCGTCTGGAGTAGCAGTGGCTTCTCCATCTGCACAGCCTTGTGCAGTGGTAGCGTTTTCTTTTGTAATTACAATGCTCAGTGGTTCTGGCTGAGTCAAGGTAACCTCGACAGTAGCCGTATTTCCAAAGGCATCTTCAATTTCTATAGTATAGACACCTGCAGCAAGACCGTCAAAGATAGGAGAGCTTTGAGGTGTTCCGCCGTTTGCACTGTAGCTATAAGGTGGTACACCACCAGTTCCTGCTACTTCGATACGTCCTGTACTATCGCCAAAACAAAGAATATCGTCTTGTGATTCTACAGTGATCGCGATAGGATCGTAACACAAAGTCTCTACATTGATACCTGAACTTAGAATCCAAGACTGGCCATTCACAGTTTGCCCGTTCTGTCCGTTTCTAGAATCCAAGGTTATGGTTACCGTAGAAGTGGCTCCAGGTACCCCATTTAGCGTAAATGTAGGAATGGCCAAACAACAGGCGCCTCCAGGAAGCGAGCTATCTGGACCGTATAAAATAACTTCTTCTGAAACCCCTCCTGCTTCTGCACGAACCAATAGGTAACGTCCGTCATCTGTCAACTCAGAAACAGGCACTTCGATCACAAGATCTCTTGCCGTTGGGAAAGTTGCGATCGGAATATTAAAAGTCTGTAAAGAGTTGTTACCATCGGCATCAGTAAACACACCAAATGTGGCCGACAGAGAACCTGGCACATTTCTAAAGGCATAGACCACTACAGATTGAAGGTCACAATTATCTGCACTATCACTGTATGAAATGCTGTTAGTACTTCCAGTAAACAATCCGCGGTAAACCCACTCGTTATTTGGAGCGTCAACTTCCGCACGAATAAGGGTTTGCGTAGTTCCAGAACCTTCCGTAAATTCAATTGCTGGCCCAGGGTTGCTGCTGTCGTATACAATCTCAACAATATATTGGAACACATTTGCCGCGTCTGGAATATTTACCACAGTGGTTGCCATACAGTTGGCGTTGTATCCGTACTCGTCTACCTCAACTTCTTCACCACAATCGTAAGACCAACCCTCTAGATCACAACTGATATAGGCAGTGGCCTCAAAAGTACAGCCGTTGGCATCGGTAATAACAACTGTGTGAACTCCGTATGGCAGATTGGTTGCAGTTTGTGTAGTTTGACTACCCGCACTAGCACTCCATTGGTAACTGTAAGGTACGGTTCCTCCACTAGCGATAACTTTAGCGGTTCCGTCATTGCAAGAACCAGCTTCTGTACCGTTGGTAGCTTCTATATCAACATGGAATTCATCTGGTTGAGTTATTGTAAAACTTTGGGTGTGCTTACAGTCATTAAGATCTGTTACCGTAAGCTCATAGGTACCTGCCGCAAGATCGGTAAGATCTTCTGTGGTTTCTCCAGTGCTCCACATAAAGGTAAATGGAGGAGTTCCTCCGGATACTGTAACATCGATAGCACCAGTCTCTGCACCAAAACAATCTGCTGGACTTACTGAAGAAGTAACTTCTAGGTCTGGAGCATCTGCTATGGTCACATAAGAGGGTTCTAAATTACCCACACCACATTCGTCTACATAACTAGAACTTACAATGGTGCGGACAGTGGTATTGAACTCCCCAGCATATTCCGCAGCAACCTGAACCGGCAAAGTGCTTCCTAAGGTCGCACAAGCACGAGGAACACTAAGTTGGAATTGTACATTTACAGCTGGGTCTGCTATCTCAACAATAGAATTGTCAAAATAGAACTCCAATAATCGAGTCCCAGTGTTATAATTAAAGGTAACTCCTGTTGGTAATCCACTAACCCCTTCGAACTCAAATCCGACAGGGACAGTATAACTTACTGTAAGATCTTGAATATTATCGTTTCCGGTGTTCTCTATCCCGAAGTCTACATTAAAAGTAGAACCTGGGCTAACATCACCGGTCACACTAGTGGTTAATAAAATAGGATCCAGATCAGGATTGAAAACCTCTACGGATAATCCTAATAGATAAAGTCCATAGGTCTCTTGATTAGAGGTAAGTCTAATAGAGGTTCTGGACTGGTTATTATCAAGTATGGAGTTTCCAGGGTTAGACAGTCGGAAAACGCCAATATCATAACCCAAAGTGTTTCTACTCGCTGGATTTCTATCCAGAAAATCAACACCGTTATTGGTAATGCTACTATCAAAGAAGTTATCGGCAGCACGAGAAGGTGTTGATAAATCTACGAATGTGCCAGCAGTGTTTTGGATCTGTAAACGATCACCAGCTAAATCAAAATCTCCTTCCAATGCACCAAAAAGAACATCAGCTGTTACGGCGCCAGAATCAACGGTTTGAAATCCATCAAAATCAATATCGTATCCAAATACGTCACGTGTAACGTGGCCATAACCATCAAAAAGGGTTACGTTACGAGCGTTTAAAGACGGGGCTTCGTAAACAAATACGATCTGCCATCCACCAGAAGTTCCTACATTGGTACCTAAGTGACCCAACAGATCTCCAGCCTTTGCCTCCACATTGGCTACTTGGTAAGTTCCGAAAGGATCCGCAAGGCTCTGAACCATTGAGGTAATATCCTTAAAACAGATATACGGATCGTTGACAAAGTGCTCGTCACGTCCGCGGAAAATAACATCGTCTGCATCAAGGGTCACATAAGACGAAGACCCTGGCAACATCAGCTTTACATCGTCAAAATTCCATGCAGGTTGGTTGTCTGAACCATCGTCCATTTCCTTATCTGCCGCTGCCCAGTACAAGAAGGCCTTGGTAATGACCAAACAGTCACCTTCTCCCGGAGCAGGATTGCTCATATTGGCACTACTGGAATTGAATGTTGTCGGATCTGAATCGATATCGACATATACATTGTCGATAAAATCGTGGTTTCCATCCAAGCCATTATAAGGAAGAACTGCATCTCTAGAGAGCATGTTATTTCCGATGGTCTGGTAGTTTCCGTTAATGGTCTCGCTATAACGCGGAGTGAACGGAGTTTTTAATTGCGACAAAGCCTCGCCCGTAAAACCGAGTAAGACTAGCAATAAAAGTATCGTTGATTTACCTATCGTATTCATGATGGAGGTTATTCAGTTTTAGATGAATCAGGAATGAATGATTTCAAGACGAAGCTCGTCAGCGGGTTTGCCCCCGATGAGCTAAGCGCCTTTATCTCTAGGCAATTCCATGTATTCTTTTTGGTTCGTACAGATTCCTTGGTCTCCACATAAAAGGTGACACTGGCTCCTGCAGGAACGCTAAAGGTGTTTGTTTCGGTTTGCTGCTGATTAAGGATGCGAAAATCCAAATCAGAATATGCTTTCTTTCCACAATTCGTGGTCTCCGCTTGCAGAACATATTGTTGGGTCTGACCCGAATTGTTCTGGATCTTGAGTTCGTGAAGATGAACTGGAGTGTAAATCGATTTCTCTGAACGATTCACAAGAGTTATTTCAACTTGGCTCCATGCTGTTGCAGTAAACAACATGATAAAAACAAGAGTAAGTAGCGACGAAGTCTTCCCTACTCGGATTTGTTTTGAAAATTGAAAATTCGGCTGAGCAGCCTTAATGCCTTTTGCGGGGATAAAGTACTTTTCTTTCATGCGTTATATTCATCCGCAAGCTATCTCCTCAAATAAATACAGACTCGTAAGAATGCCAAATCCCAAAATTCGGCTTTGCATAAAACTAATAAGGTTGTTTGGTAATGAAAATCTATGCGGTTTACGAGCGTTTAAAAGATTGAATAGTTAGCGTTGTTAATTAAAAAGTTTTCTACGTTAAAGGGGATGAAAAACAATTTCTTTAATCCAAAGGTAGCCGTAGTTTTGAATCTTCAACCATAGATTATTCCCTTTTCTACTAACGGTTAAAAAATGACGACGAATAACCCATATGTTACGGTTAAACCTTATCTTTTTGTAGGATACAATTCTGAACAAATACGTATAAATACTTAATAACAAGCATTTACAGGCTAGTTCTGTGTAAGACTAACATATGTTAGATTTTGAAGAATTAACCAATTAAAATACCGTCAAAATCGCCTAATACTGAATAGTTTGAAACAACAAGTCTTTGATTTTACGTTTAACGCCCATTAACAATCTTAAACCATCAATTTAAGATAGTTAGGTGATCAGATCGAAAGTTTCAGGCTTCTTTTGTAGCATTAACACCTTTAGCAGGAGACTAATCACATATCAGTAATTTAATTTGATAAAAATTGGGCCCGTAAAGAATTACCTCCTAACACAAACTGTATATTTGCAAACGAAAAGTCGATCCCTTCTTTTATGAGTTTAAAAAAAGAAATAGCCCGCAGGCGAACTTTCGGGATTATCTCCCACCCAGATGCCGGTAAAACTACACTCACCGAAAAACTCTTGTTATTTGGTGGAGCAATTCAAGAGGCCGGAGCCGTTAAATCTAATAAGATCAAAAAAGGTGCAACCTCCGATTTTATGGAAATCGAACGTCAGCGTGGTATTTCTGTGGCAACTTCTGTTTTGGCTTTTGAATATAAAGGAACCAAGATCAACATTCTAGATACGCCCGGACACAAAGATTTTGCGGAAGATACTTTTAGAACTTTAACTGCCGTTGACAGCGTAATTGTAGTGATCGATGTGGCCAAAGGGGTCGAGGAACAAACAGAGAAGTTGGTCTCTGTCTGCAGGATGCGAAACATACCTATGATCGTGTTTATCAATAAGTTAGATCGCGAAGGGAAAGACGCCTTTGAACTCCTGGATGAGATAGAACAGAAACTAGATCTCAAGGTTACTCCTATGAGTTTCCCAATCGGTATGGGCTATGATTTTAAAGGGATCTACAACCTTTGGGAAAACAATGTGAATCTCTTTAGTGGTGATTCTAGAAAGAATATAGAAGAAACGGTAGAGATCAGCGATCTCAGCGACTCCAAACTGGACCAACTAATCAGCAAAGATGCAGCAACTGTACTGCGCGAAGAACTAGAATTGGTTACGGGTATTTATCCGGAGTTTGACAAACAAGCTTACTTGGCCGGAAATCTACAACCGGTATTCTTTGGCTCTGCTTTGAATAACTTCGGAGTGAGAGAATTGTTGGATTGTTTTGTGAGTATAGCTCCTCCTCCACGACCAAAAGAAAGCGATACGCGTTTGGTCAATCCTGGCGAAGACGCCTTTAGCGGCTTTGTTTTTAAGATCCACGCCAATATGGATCCGAAACACCGCGATCGCCTGGCGTTTGTAAAAGTGGTTTCTGGCACCTTTGAGCGCAACAAACCCTACTTACATGTGCGGCAGGGTAAAAAATTCAAGTTTTCGAGTCCGAATGCCTTCTTTGCCGAGAAGAAACAGATTGTCGATTATTCCTATCCGGGAGATATAGTCGGACTGCACGACACAGGAAACTTCAAGATCGGAGATACCCTAACAGAAGGCGAAGAGATGCGCTATAAAGGCATTCCTAGTTTTTCTCCGGAGCACTTTAAATACATCAACAATGCCGATCCGATGAAATCCAAGCAGTTGGAAAAAGGAATCGACCAATTGATGGATGAAGGTGTTGCCCAATTGTTCATACTCGAGTTGAACGGCCGTAAAGTCATTGGTACTGTAGGGGCACTTCAGTTCGAAGTGATCCAATACCGTTTAGAACACGAATACGGCGCCAAGTGTTCTTACGAAACGCTAAACGTACATAAGGCCTGTTGGGTAGACCCAAAGGATCCGAAAAGTGCAGAGTTTGCTGAATTTAAAAGAGTGAAGTCAAAATTCTTGGCTAAAGACAAACGGGGACAATTGGTCTTCTTTGCAGATTCTTCTTTCACACTGCAAATGACACAGCAAAAATATCCAAACGTGACCCTACACTATGTCAGTGAGTTTGAAAAAGCCCACTAGGCCTCTCCTGTAGGGCCAAAATTCAAGGGTATTGGCGGTTGCTCAACATCTTGAATACTGCCATTGGCCGCCTCAAATCGCTTGATGTTATCGCCAAGAGCCTTATGGAATCGTTTGGCGTGTTGTGGGGTAAGGATAATTCTCGCTTTAACCTTGCTTTTAGGAGTGCCTGGCATAATGGTCACATAATCGATCACAAATTCAGAGACAGAGTGATTGATAATGGCGAGATTGCTGTAGATTCCTTCGGCCACTGCTTCGTCCAATTCGATATTGATCTGCCCTTTTTTTTGTTCTTTACTATCGCTCATAATTTTAGGTGTAAAAACACAGAATCCCGCTAAAAAACGGGATTCTGCAAATCATTTATAGTCAAGGATTAATTGTAGTTAACCTCTTGCTTCTCTTCGGTCATCTGCTCTAGCTCTTCTTTAGAACCTACAATGATATGGTCGTAATGACGCATACCGGTTCCGGCCGGAATTCTGTGACCTACTATTACGTTCTCTTTCAAGCCTTCTAGGCTGTCCACTTTTCCGCTTACCGCAGCCTCGTTCAATACCTTTGTCGTCTCCTGGAAGGAAGCCGCAGAGATGAATGACTTGGTCTGTAGCGATGCACGGGTGATCCCTTGCAAGATAGGAGTCGCGGTTGCAGGAACTGCATCACGAGCTTCTACCAAGGCTTTGTCTGCACGTCTCAAGATAGAGTTCTCATCGCGCAACTGACGTGGAGAAACGATCTGGCCTTCTTTCAAGCTTTCTGAGTCTCCTGCGCTAGATACGACCTTCATACCAAAGATCTTGTCGTTCTCTTCGATAAAGTCGTATTTGTGCGTCAATTGGTTCTCTAAGAAGATAGTGTCTCCCGGATCGTTGATCTTCACCTTACGCATCATTTGACGTACTACTACCTCAAAGTGCTTATCGTTGATCTTCACCCCTTGCAGACGGTATACTTCTTGAACCTCGTTCACCAAGTATTGTTGTACTGCGGATGGGCCTTTGATCTTCAAGATATCCTCCGGAGTGATAGAACCGTCAGAAAGTGGCATACCGGCGCGGATGTAATCGTTCTCCTGTACCAGGATCTGATTAGACAGCTTCACCAAGTATTTCTTAATGTCACCTAATTTAGATTCTACGATGATCTCGCGATTACCTCGCTTGATCTTACCAAAGGAAACAACACCGTCTATCTCACTTACAACTGCAGGGTTCGATGGGTTACGCGCTTCGAATAGCTCGGTAACTCGTGGAAGACCCCCTGTAATATCACCCGCTTTCGCAGATTTACGTGGAATCTTAACCAAGATCTTACCAACCTTGATCTTCTCGGCATCGTCTACCATAAGGTGAGCCCCTACTGGTAAGTTGTATGAACGGATCACTTCTCCTTTAGCGCCGCAGATATGAAGCGTTGGGATCAGTTTCTTGTTTCTCGATTCAGAGATCACTTTCTCTTGGAATCCGGTTTGTTCGTCAATCTCTACTTGATACGTAACACCTTGTTCGATATTCTCGTACTTGATCTTACCAGCAAATTCAGAGATGATTACCCCGTTATATGGATCCCACTGACATACTACATCACCTTTCTTAAGGGTCTGTCCGTCTTTTACAAAGATGGAAGAACCATAAGGGATGTTGTTAGTACTTAGGACAATTCCAGTTTTCTTGTCAACCACTTTGATCTCAGAAGTACGAGAGATCACGATATCTACCTCGTTTCCTTCTGCATCTTCTCCTTTTACGGTCTTCAAGTCTTCTATCTCGGCCTTTCCGTCGAACTTCACGATGAGTTTGTTCTCTTCGGAGATGTTTCCGGCAATACCACCCACGTGGAAGGTACGTAGTGTAAGCTGTGTACCAGGCTCTCCAATAGACTGAGCAGCCACAACACCAACAGCTTCACCGATCTGTACCATTTTTCCGGTCGCCAAGTTGCGGCCGTAACACTGTGCACAGATACCTTTTTTGGCCTCACAGGTCAAAGCAGAACGAACCTCTACGCTCTCTACTGGAGAAGCATCAACTTTTTTGGCGATAGCCTCGTCAATGTGATCTCCTGCACTAACCAACAACTCGTTGGTAAGTGGATCGTAAACATCGTTTAGTGAAGTACGTCCAACGATACGCTCGCCTAGGGACTCCACTACTTCTTCGTTCTTTTTCAAAGGAGTTACCTCTACTCCTCGTAGCGTACCACAGTCGTGCTCGTTGATGATCACATCCTGAGATACATCTACCAAACGACGGGTCAAGTATCCTGCATCCGCCGTCTTAAGAGCCGTATCCGCAAGACCTTTACGCGCACCGTGCGTAGAGATAAAGTATTCTAAGATCGATAGTCCTTCCTTAAAGTTAGAAAGGATCGGGTTTTCAATAATTTCACCACCACCAGAGTTCGATTTCTTCGGCTTGGCCATCAGACCACGCATACCTGTCAACTGACGGATCTGCTCCTTAGAACCACGCGCTCCAGAGTCAAGCATCATATACACGGAGTTAAACCCTTGCTGATCTTCACGGATACGCTTCATAGAAAGCTCCGTCAAGTTCGCGTTGGTCGCAGTCCAAATATCAATTACCTGGTTGTAACGCTCGTTGTTGGTGATAAGACCCATGTTGTAGTTGGCAATGATGCCGTCTACTTGCTCGTTCGCGTCGTCGATCATGCTGTGCTTTTCCTGTGGAATAATGATATCCCCAAGGCTAAAGGACAGACCACCTTCAAAGGCGAACTTATATCCTAGGTCTTTAATAGAGTCTAAGAACTCAGCAGTTGTAGGTACGTCGGTTACCTTTAAAATACCACCAATGATATCACGCAAGGATTTCTTGGTCAATACTTCGTTGATATAACCTGCAGCCTCTGGTACTTCTTCGTTAAAGATCACACGACCTACAGTAGATTCGATGATCTGATATACCAATTCTCCTGCTTCGTTGAAGTCCTTAGTGCGGATCTTAATGATCGCGTTAAGGTCAACACGCTTCTCGTTGTACGCAATGATCACCTCTTCTGCAGAGTAGAAGGTCAAGCCTTCTCCTTTAACAGGGTGGTCTTTGGTAGATTTACGTGGCTTGGTCATGTAGTATAGACCCAATACCATATCCTGAGAAGGTACCGCTACCGGAGAACCATTCGCTGGGTTCAAAATGTTATGAGAGGCAAGCATTAACAGCTGTGCTTCCAGAATCGCTTCTGGCCCAAGTGGAAGGTGAACCGCCATTTGGTCACCGTCAAAGTCGGCGTTAAATGCCGTACACACTAATGGGTGTAGCTGAATCGCTTTCCCTTCGATAAGTTTTGGCTGGAACGCTTGGATACCCAAACGGTGAAGAGTAGGAGCACGGTTCAGGAGTACTGGGTGTCCTTTAAGAACGTTCTCCAAGATATCCCAAACTACAGGCTCTTTCTTATCGATGATCTTCTTAGCCGATTTTACCGTCTTCACGATACCACGCTCGATCAGTTTACGGATCACAAACGGCTTGTATAGTTCTGCGGCCATGTTCTTAGGCAGACCACATTCGTATAGTTTCAATTCAGGTCCAACAACAATTACCGAACGTGCTGAGTAATCCACACGCTTACCAAGTAAGTTCTGACGGAAACGTCCTTGCTTACCTTTTAGCGAGTCAGAAAGTGACTTCAGTGGACGGTTAGAGTCTGTTTTTACTGCGGATGACTTACGGGTATTGTCGAATAGTGAATCTACAGATTCCTGTAGCATACGCTTTTCGTTACGCAAGATCACTTCCGGAGCTTTGATCTCTACCAAACGCTTCAGACGGTTGTTACGGATAATCACACGACGGTAAAGGTCGTTCAGATCCGAAGTTGCGAAACGCCCACCATCTAGTGGTACCAACGGACGTAATTCTGGTGGAATCACCGGAACTACCTTCATGATCATCCACTCTGGTTTGTTTTCGCGATTGTTGTTTGCCTCACGCAAAGCTTCCACCACTTGCAAACGCTTAAGGGCTTCAGTTTTACGCTGCTTAGAAGTCTCGTTGTTGGCCTTGTGACGCAAATCATAAGACAAAGCATCTAGATCGATGCGGTTCAACAAGTCGATCAAACACTCCGCACCCATCTTAGCGATGAATTTGTTCGGGTCTGAATCTTCTAAGTACATATTCTCCTGAGGAAGCGTATCCAATACGTTCAAATACTCCTCTTCAGTAAGGAAATCCATTTTTTGCAACGGCTCTCCCTCTTCGTTTTTGGCGATACCTGGCTGAATAACCACATAACGCTCATAATAGATAATCATATCCAACTTCTTGGACGGCAATCCAAGAAGGTATCCGATCTTGTTCGGAAGACTTCTGAAGTACCAGATGTGCGCAACAGGTACAACCAAGTTGATGTGACCTACACGATCACGACGCACTTTCTTTTCGGTAACTTCTACCCCACAACGGTCACAAACGATTCCTTTATAGCGGATACGCTTGTACTTTCCACAGGCACATTCGTAGTCCTTAACAGGTCCAAAAATACGCTCGCAGAACAATCCGTCGCGCTCGGGTTTGTGGGTACGGTAGTTGATGGTTTCTGGTTTTAGTACCTCTCCGCGAGATTCTGCCAAAATAGACTCCGGCGAAGCCAAACCAATAGAAATCTTGTTGAATTTCTTTACCGTGTTGTTATCTTTATTTCTTGCCATAATGCTAATATGCTATGCTATTTTATTGCTAAAGTGAGCTACACTTTATCTTTTCCCCAATCGGGCAATTACTCTTCTAAACGGATATCCAATCCAAGACCTTTCAATTCGTGCATCAATACGTTGAACGACTCCGGCAGACCAGGTTCTGGCATGCTTTCGCCTTTAACGATTGCTTCATAAGTCTTGGCACGTCCGATAACGTCATCGGATTTAACCGTTAGAATTTCGCGCAAGGTGCTGGATGCTCCGTATGCTTCGAGCGCCCATACCTCCATCTCTCCAAAACGCTGACCACCAAATTGTGCCTTACCACCAAGTGGCTGCTGCGTAATGAGCGAGTAAGGTCCAATAGAACGGGCGTGCATCTTGTCATCTACCATGTGACCCAACTTAAGCATGTAGATCACACCAACAGTTGCCGGCTGATCAAAACGCTCTCCAGTTCCACCGTCATATAGATAGGTGTGTCCGAATCGTGGAATACCAGCTTCGTCGGTCAACTCATTGATCTGATCTAAAGTGGCTCCGTCGAAAATAGGTGTAGCAAACTTGCGACCCAATTTCTGACCAGCCCATCCTAGTACCGTTTCGTAGATCTGTCCGATGTTCATACGCGATGGTACCCCAAGTGGGTTAAGTACGATATCTACAGGCGTACCGTCTTCTAGGAATGGCATATCCTCTTCACGTACAATACGTGCAACGATACCTTTGTTACCGTGACGTCCTGCCATCTTATCACCTACCTTAAGCTTACGTTTCTTAGCGATGTACACTTTAGCAAGTTTCAAGATTCCAGAAGGAAGCTCATCTCCAACAGAGATGGTAAACTTCTCGCGTCTCAGGTTACCCTGTAGGTCATTCTCTTTGATCTTGTAATTGTGCAACAACTCGGCTACCAATTTATTGGTGTCCTTATCTGTAGTCCACGTACCTTGAGTAAGGTGCGTATAATCGTCTACAGCGTTAAGCATCTTAAGGGTGTATTTCTTTCCTTTAGGGAAGATCTCTTCGCCCAAGTCATTCATTACACCTTGAGCAGTTTTACCACCAACAATCTCAAAGAGCTTCTCAACAAGCACGTCTTTCAAAGCAGCGAATTTGGTTTCGTACTTCAATTCAAGCTCGTTGATGTCTTCTTTATCTTTAGCACGCTTGCGCTTGTCTTTAATAGCGCGTGCAAATAGTTTTTTGTCAATTACTACACCGCTTAGTGATGGAGAAGCCTTCAAAGAAGCATCTTTTACATCACCTGCTTTGTCACCAAAGATGGCGCGTAGTAGTTTTTCTTCCGGAGTCGGATCGCTCTCTCCTTTTGGAGTGATCTTACCGATAAGGATATCACCAGGCTTCACCTCGGCACCCACACGGATCATACCGTGCTCGTCCAAGTCTTTGGTAGCCTCTTCGGATACGTTCGGGATATCACTAGTCAATTCTTCGTTACCCAATTTGGTATCGCGAACTTCTAGAGAATACTCATCGATGTGGATAGAGGTAAAGATATCTTCACGTACCACTTTTTCTGAGATCACAATCGCATCCTCAAAGTTGTAACCCTTCCATGGCATAAAGGCCACTTTCATGTTACGTCCAAGTGCCAATTCACCGTCTTCTGTTGCATAACCTTGACAAAGTACTTGTCCTTTCGCCACACGGTCGCCTTTGCGAACAATAGGCTTCAGGTTGATAGAAGTACTCTGGTTGGTCTTGCGGAATTTGATCAGCTGATAGGTTTTAGAGTCTCCATCAAAACTTACCAAACGCTCCGTATCGGTGCGGTCGTATTTAATAGTGATCTCACGAGAGTCAACATATTCTACAACTCCATCGCCTTCTGCGTTGATCAATACTCGTGAATCCGAAGCAACCTGACGCTCCAATCCAGTTCCCACAATTGGAGAATCTGCAATTAGAAGCGGTACTGCCTGACGCATCATGTTTGATCCCATCAAGGCACGGTTCGCATCATCGTGCTCCAAGAAAGGAATAAGCGAAGCCGAGATCGAAGAGATCTGGTTTGGCGCTACATCCGTGTAGTGTACCTCTTTAGGGTCTACTACTGGGAAGTCGCCTTCCATACGAGCAATTACACGATCGTTATCGATAGTTCCGTCTTTTTTAAGCGGAATGTTTGCCTGAGCAATTAGTTTCTCTTCTTCCTCCTCTGCAGATAGGTAGATCGGTTCTGACTTCAAGTCAACTTTACCGTTCTCCACCTTGCGGTAAGGAGTTTCAATGAATCCGAGGTTGTTCACCTTGGCATACACAGAAAGTGAAGAGATAAGTCCAATGTTCGGACCTTCAGGAGTTTCGATAGGACACAAACGCCCGTAGTGGGTGTAGTGTACGTCTCGAACCTCGAACCCGGCGCGCTCACGAGATAGACCTCCAGGCCCTAGTGCAGATAGTCTACGCTTGTGCGTGATCTCTGCCAGTGGGTTGGTCTGGTCCATGAACTGAGACAACTGGTTAGTTCCAAAGAAGGAGTTGATCACAGAAGAAAGGGTCTTCGCATTGATCAAATCGATCGGAGTAAATACCTCATTGTCACGAACGTTCATACGCTCGCGGATGGTACGGGCCATACGAGCCAAACCTACGCCAAACTGAGACGAAAGCTGCTCTCCTACGGTACGCACACGACGATTAGACAAGTGGTCGATATCATCGATCTCTGCTTTAGAGTTGATCAATTCAATCAAATACTTGATAATGGTAATGATATCTTCTTTGGTAAGCACCTGCTTGTCCATATCGATATCCAAACCGAGTTTTTTGTTCATTCGGTAACGTCCTACCTCACCCAAATTGTATCTCTGGTCAGAGAAGAACAACTTGTTGATGATTCCACGTGCAGTTTCCTCATCGGGCGGTTCAGCGTTACGCAATTGACGATAAATGTGCTCTACCGCTTCTTTTTCAGAGTTGGTAGGGTCCTTCTGTAAAGTATTGTGGATAATCGCGTAGTCCGCCTGCTGATTATCTTCTTTGTGTAGTAAGATGGTCTTACTTCCGGACTCAAGAATTACGTCAATATGTTCTTTTTCAAGGATAGTATCACGATCTAGAACGATCTCGTTTCTCTCAATAGATACAACCTCTCCAGTATCTTCATCTACGAAATCTTCGTGCCAAGTCTTAAGTACACGAGCTGCAAGCTTGCGATCCATGTATTTCTTAAGACCGGTCTTGGTTGCCTTTACTTCTTCGGCAAGGTCAAAGATCTCTAAGATATCTTTATCGCGCTCAAAACCAATGGCGCGGAAAAGTGTAGTTACAGGTAATTTTTTCTTACGATCGATATAAGCGTACATCACGCTGTTGATATCGGTCGCGAATTCGATCCATGATCCTTTGAATGGGATCACACGAGCCGAGTACAATTTAGTACCATTGGCGTGGAAGGACTGTCCAAAGAACACCCCTGGCGAACGGTGAAGCTGCGAAACAACTACACGCTCTGCACCATTGATACAAAAAGTTCCAGACGGCGTCATATACGGGATAGTTCCCAGGTATACGTCTTGCACGATAGTTTCGAAATCTTCGTGCTCCGGATCGGTACAATATAATTTTAAGCGGGCCTTTAGCGGAACGCTGTAGGTCAATCCGCGCTCAATACACTCTAAAATCGAGTAGCGTGGCGGATCAACGAAGTAATCTAAAAATTCCAGTACAAATTGATTGCGGGTATCTGTAATTGGAAAGTTCTCCATGAAGGTGTTGTACAAACCTTCGTTTCCTCGTTCTTCTGACTTGGTCTCTAACTGGAAAAAATCTTGGAAAGATTTTACCTGAATGTCCAGGAAATCTGGATAATCCGGCTTGTTTTGCACAGAAGAGAAATTCAATCTTTCAGTTTTCGTTGCGGACATCTACGAACGGAATTTTAATTAACAAAAAACTAGGGTAGCGCATTGGAGGTGGAACACACCATTATATACGCAAAATGGTTTAGGCCCATCCCGCATTCGGGAAGGCCTAAACCTTAGGGTTGGCTAACTGCCGGGAGCTTACTTAAGCTCAACCTCAGCGCCAGCTTCTTCTAACTGAGCTTTTAGTGCTTCAGCTTCGTCTTTAGCTACACCTTCTTTAATTGGAGAAGGAGCGTTATCAACTAGTTCCTTAGCGTCTTTAAGACCAGCACCTGTCAATTCTTTAACTAGTTTTACTACAGCTAGTTTAGAACCTCCAGCGGCTTTAAGGATTACGTCGAATTCTGACTTTTCCTCAGCGGCGTCTCCACCAGCAGCACCACCACCAGCAGCAACAGCTACAGCTGCAGCAGCAGGCTCAATACCGTACTCTTCTTTTAGGATGTCAGCTAACTCGTTTACCTCTTTTACAGTAAGGTTAACTAATTGTTCTGCGAATTCTTTTAAATCTGCCATTTTCTATCGTTTTAATAAAATTGTATTCTAAGTGTTTGATTTTTCGTTTTGTGCTTATCCTTCGCGCTCAGAAAGTGTCTTAACAATTCCTGCGATGGTACCACCACTCGATTTAAGAGCAGAGATAACATTCTTAGCAGGCGATTGCAACAATCCGATGATGTCGCCGACAAGCTCTTCTTTAGACTTGATTTCAACTAGAGTATCTAATTGGTCATCGCCAATAAAGATGGCCTCTTCGATGAAAGCACCTTTAAGAATAGGACGATCCGCTTTCTTACGGAACTCCTTGATCACCTTTGCGGGAGCGTTTCCAGTTTCAGAGATCATCAATGAGGTGTTGCCTTTAAGCACGCCTGCTAGATCTCCAAAGTCCTTGTCACTGCTCTCCATTGCTTTTTCAAGCAAGGTGTTCTTAACCACTGACAACTTAACGCCAGCTTTAAAGCATGCACGTCTTAGGTTGCTAGTTGTACCTGCGTCCAATCCTGAGATATCTGCCAAATAAACTACAGAGTTCTCAGCTAGCTGTGCAGTCAAATCCTGAATAACTTGTGATTTTTCTTCTCTTGTCATTGTCTATGGGTTTTACTACTCAGCAAATCTCTTGGTGTCTACACTCACTCCAGGACTCATAGTACTGGACATGTAAATGCTCTTGATGTATACACCTTTGGCCGCTTGAGGCTTTAACTTTACTAATGTGGTTATTAATTCGCGGGCGTTTCCAGCGATCTTTTCTGCGTCAAATGACGACTTTCCGATCGCAGCGTGAACGATACCGGTCTTATCTACTTTAAAGTCGATCTTACCGCCTTTTACGTCTTGCACCGCTTTAGCAACGTCCATTGTTACTGTACCAGTCTTTGGGTTTGGCATAAGTCCACGAGGTCCTAGAATACGTCCTAGTGGTCCTAACTTACCCATTACGCTTGGCATGGTTACAATTACGTCAACGTCTGTCCATCCTCCTTTAATCTTATCGAGGTACTCGTCTAATCCAACGAAATCAGCTCCTGCAGCAGTAGCTTCGGCCTCCTTATCTGGAGTTACCAAGGCCAATACTTTTACATCTTTACCAGTACCGTGTGGAAGTGTCACTACGCCGCGAACCATTTGGTTAGCTTTACGTGGGTCAACATTCAAACGAACTGCAAGATCTACAGAGGCGTCAAAGTTCACGTTGGTGATCTCTTTTATTAAAGCAGAAGCTTCGGTTAAGCTGTAGTCCTTGTTAGCGTCTACCTTTCCGCGAGCTTCCTTTTGCTTTTTGGTCAATTTTGCCATGATCCTGTTTTCTTTAAATCATTAAAAAGGGGCTGTTCCTTTAATTTTAACTCCCATGGATCTTGCAGTACCAGCTACCATTTTCATGGCAGACTCGATTGTAAATGCGTTTAAATCCGGCATTTTGTCTTCTGCAATAGTTTTCACCTGATCCCAGGAAATTGTGGCTACTTTTCGCACGTGTGGTTCACCAGAGCCTTTTTTGACTTTGGCTGCCTCAAGGATCTGTACAGCTGCTGGAGGGGTCTTAATTACAAACTCGAAAGATTTGTCCTTATAAACCGTGATCACAACAGGTAATACTTTACCCTGCTTATCTTGAGTTCTACCGTTGAATTGCTTGCAGAACTCCATGATGTTAACACCTGCGGCAC
Source organism: Gilvibacter sp. SZ-19 (assembly GCF_002163875.1). Classification (GTDB taxonomy): domain Bacteria; phylum Bacteroidota; class Bacteroidia; order Flavobacteriales; family Flavobacteriaceae; genus Gilvibacter. Next base: position 462,083 of record NZ_CP019333.1, read on the forward strand.
CTAAAGCTGGTCCAACTGGTGGTGACGGGTTAGCCGCTCCACCTCGAACCTGTAACTTTACGACTTTATCTACTTCTTTTGCCATTGTTTACATTTTAGGTCGATTCTTCACTGTTGGAAGCTCTGGAAGAATCAGTTTATTCGCGTAACAGTCTTTTACTAAATTTTTTCTACTTGCATATAGCTGAGTTCAAGTGGTGTCTTACGTCCGAAGATCTTCACCATCACTTCTAGCTTGCGTTTTTCTTCGTTGATCTTCTCTACGGTTCCGTTGAAGCCGTTGAAAGGACCATCGATAACTTTTACAGTCTCTCCTACTACATAAGGAATGTTCAGGTTTTCATCTTCGATAGCCAATTCGTCTACCTTACCTAACATCCTGTTCACTTCGGACTGTCTTAACGGCACAGGGTCTCCCCCTTTGGTCTCTCCTAAGAAACCAATTACACCGTTAATAGATTTTATAATGTGTGGTATCTCTCCTGCGAGGTTCGCATTGATTATGATATACCCCGGAAAGTACACACGTTCTTTACTAATTTTTTTTCCGTTGCGGATCTGAATAACCTTCTCGGTCGGAACCAGAACTTGCTCGATATAATCTTGCAGATTCAAGCGGGCTACTTCACTCTCGATGTAGTTCTTGATCTTGTTCTCTTGTCCGCTAACCGAACGAACAACATACCACTTCTTAGTATTCTTTGTTTCTGTCATTCTGCAGCGTTTATCCCTTGATTAGTTTAAAGTATTGCTCGATCACTCCGGAGAAAACTGTGTCTACTCCCCATGTGGCCAAAGCCAGCACAACAGAAAATACCGCAACAATAACAGTAAGTCGTTGAGCCTCAGACAACGGTGTCCAAGTCACGTGATTTCTAAGCTCGTTATACGACTCTTTAATATATTCTATCATTGTTCTTGTGTTTTGCACGGGTTGAGAGACTCGAACTCCCGACACCTGGTTTTGGAGACCAGTGCTCTACCAACTGAGCTAAACCCGTAGATAAAAGTCAAGGTGTACCGCGTTTACGGGACACCTTTGACTTATATATGTTATCTACTGCTTAGACTTAGTCTAGGATTTCAGTAACCTGACCAGCTCCAACAGTTCTACCACCTTCACGGATAGCGAAACGCAATCCTACGTTAAGTGCGATAGGTTGAATCAAATCTACAGTGATGGTAAGGTTATCACCTGGCATTACCATTTCAACACCGTCAGGAAGGTTGATGTTTCCTGTTACGTCAGTTGTACGTACGTAGAACTGAGGACGGTAGTTGTTGTGGAATGGAGTGTGACGTCCACCTTCTTCTTTCTTAAGGATATAAACCTCGGCTTTGAATTTAGCGTGAGGAGTTACAGAACCTGGCTTACAGATTACCATACCTCTTTTGATCTCAGTCTTTTCAATACCACGTAGAAGGATACCTACGTTATCTCCAGCTTCTCCGCGATCTAGGATCTTACGGAACATCTCAACACCAGTAATAGTAGAAGTCAATTTCTCAGCTCCCATTCCGATGATGTCTACAGCGTCACCAGTGTTGGCAACTCCAGTCTCGATACGACCAGTGGCAACAGTACCACGACCAGTAATAGAGAATACATCTTCGATTGGCATCAAGAATGGCTTATCAACGTCACGCTGAGGAAGCTCGATCCAGTTATCAACAGCATCCATAAGCTCCATTACAGTGTCAACCCACTTTTGCTCACCGTTAAGTGCACCAAGAGCAGAACCAGCGATAACAGGACCATTGTCACCGTCATACTCGTAGAAGCTCAATAGGTCACGGATCTCCATCTCTACTAGCTCAAGTAGCTCCTCATCGTCCACCATATCCACTTTGTTCATGAATACAACGATACGAGGAATACCAACCTGACGTCCTAGAAGGATGTGCTCGCGAGTTTGTGGCATAGGACCATCTGTAGCAGCAACTACAAGAATAGCACCGTCCATCTGTGCAGCACCAGTTACCATGTTCTTAACGTAGTCGGCGTGACCTGGACAGTCAACGTGTGCGTAGTGACGGTTAGCCGTCTGATACTCTACGTGAGAGGTGTTAATAGTAATACCTCTTTCTTTTTCTTCTGGAGCGTTATCGATAGAGTCGAAAGAACGCAACTCAGACAATCCTGCGTTGGCTAGTACAGTTGTAATAGCGGCAGTAAGGGTAGTTTTCCCGTGGTCAACGTGTCCAATAGTACCGATGTTCAAGTGCGGTTTGGAACGATCGAAAGTTTCCTTTGCCATGTTTATTAATTTTTAATCTTAATTATATTAGTGTTCAAATTTTAAATCTCTTTTGAATCCAGACCGTACAAAACACAAGATACTTACGTGCGCTTGGTGGTTAATTCAAAGAAGCAGCTTTCAGCTACCTAGAGCCAATGACGGGAATTGAACCCGTGACCTCTTCCTTACCAAGGAAACGCTCTACCCCTGAGCTACATCGGCGATTGCGGGTTGGGCCGTCAGAGACCCGCTTCGTACTTCTCGATTTATTACTAAACCGATAAGTACAGCAAAAATCGCACCCTCTTGAGAAGATGCGATTTCGGCTTTACTTTTGAGCGGGAGACCGGGTTCGAACCGGCGACATTCAGCTTGGAAGGCTGACGCTCTACCAACTGAGCTACTCCCGCGTTTTTTCTTGCTGTGCAAGATTGGTTATCCAGTACGTCGAAATTTTAGTGCTGCAAAATTAATGAAAATTTGCCAGAAATAAAACAAGCGAAAAGAGGTTTTATTGAAGACCGAAATTCGCCTTTAGTTTCACCCTTCGGATTACTCGGCTAACGCCTAGTATAACCCTTCTGAAACACTTTCATGTTTCACCATTCGGATTACCCGGCTGACGCCTCGTATCATCCTTCTGAAACACTTTTATGTTTCACCATTCGGATTACTCGGTTGACGCCTCGTGATCTTCGGTGGTGAACCATCTTTATTTTTTTTCGTCGGCTTACAAAAGCGAGCTTTTGACGCCGACCTCTAAAAAATAAAGTGGGGAGAGCAGGATTCGAACCTGCGAAGGTAAAAACCAACAGATTTACAGTCTGTCCTCGTTGGCCGCTTGAGTATCTCCCCGATAGCTCTAAAACATCGATTTTAAAGAACTTAAGAGCCGATGGAGGGACTCGAACCCACGACCTGCTGATTACAAATCAGCTGCTCTAGCCAGCTGAGCTACATCGGCGCTTTTAAACTTCCTTTTTGATCAAAAAAAAGTCCGCTATTTCTAACGGACTGCAAATGTATAATAAATTTCTTTTTTAAAAAACTTTTTGCAAAAAATTAGCCTAAAGATGGGCACGTTGTTTTTGCTTTCGTTTTTTGAGTTGGCGTTCTAAGGAATGAGCGCACTCATCTACACCCTCTTCGAACTTCCTACACTCCTTTTTTACAATAACATCATCGCCAGGAATACTCAAAAGAACTTCAACGATTTTGTTCTCTTTTTGACTGGTGTTTTGCACTTTCAGAAAAACATCGGCAAAAATAATACGGTCGTAGAATGTTTCTAACTTCGACAAACGTTTTTTAATGAATTCAATTAGTTTGATGTCCGCATCAAAATTTGGAGTCTGCACATTAACTTTCATACGCGGGTAATTTAAGTTAGACAAAAGATCGCCCTCTACGATTTGTTCCTCGGATGCGCCTTGCTGTGAATCTTTTTAAGTTCGGCTACACTGTTGTGGGTGTACACCTGAGTGGAAGCCAAACTCGCATGACCTAAAAGCTCTTTGACCGCATTGAGGTCCGCACCTTCATTGAGCAAGTGCGTTGCAAAGGAATGCCGCAAAATATGCGGGCTTTTCTTAACCTTTGAGGACGTCATACTAAAATACGAATTTATAATTCGGTAAACAAGCCTTTCGTACATTTTAGCACCCTTAGCGGTAACAAATAACCAGGGGGTCTCTGCGCCGTTTAACAGCTCCGCTCTTTCGTGATCTATATAACTGCGGAGTTCTATCAGCAACGAAGACAAAAGTGGCACTATCCGCTCTTTATTGCGCTTTCCTAAAACTTTTATAGAAGCCTGTCCAAAGTCCACATCAGACAGCTTTAAATTGATCAGCTCAGCGCGACGCATGCCGGTGGCGTAAAAAAGGCTTACTACCAATCTATCGCGAACGGGTTCAAATCCGCCTTGAGCTTCTAACTCGACCAAGGTCTGTTCTATCTCCGCTTGCGAAAAAGGCACTTGTAGTTTCTTCGGAGTCTTGAGGGCTTTGTGTTGCGCCAAGGGTGAAGCAGATATGGAACCGATCTTTAAAAGGAATTTGTAATACGCCTTTAGGGAGGCTACTTTTCTATTGATAGACCTATTGCTTATTTGCTGATCTACCAGAGATACGATCCAAGAACGGATCTGCGCGTAGTTCACCGACGCCAACTCACTTTGCCCATATTCCGACTCAATAAATGCACTGAAGGCCTCTAGGTCTCTTGAGTATGCAGCTAGCGTATGATGAGAATAATTCTTCTCCAGGTTCAGATACGCAATGAATTCGGTTAGGGCCATAAAAAAATCCGCTGGTCGTGTAAAGTTACACTTTCCAGCGGATTGTTTATACTGTTGTCCTAACGACCTAGATCTCTTCCTGATCTCTAAGATGTTGGATGTATTGTGCTTTTTGGATCTGCGCTCTGCGCTTTACAGAAGGCTTAGTAAACTGCTGACGTGAACGTAGTGCACGCATAGTTCCTGTTCTGTCAAACTTACGTTTGAAACGCTTTAGCGCTCTGTCGATATTTTCTCCGTCTTTAACTGGTATAATTAACATAGTGTCATCACCTCCTCTCTTTAGCGGATGCAAAGATAGAAAGTTAATTTTTATATCTGCAACTTCTTTTCGAAAATTATTCTTTGAACAAGGAAGCTCTTGTACTCAGATCGCGAATTAGTTTTTCTTCCTCCTCACTTTCTAGCAGCACATTGTAGCTTTTCCAAAACTCTTTGTTATAAGGTCTAGGAATAAAGATATCGTCTGTCCAATCTTGGCTCAGGGCATCGGTTATCACCTCATTGTCACGAATGATCTCTGTGAACACGATCTCTTGAACCGTATAATAGAATTGTTCTTCACGTTCTCTTTTGATCTGTTCGGCTGTTTTTTCTTGCTGATCCGAACTGCGATTTCCAATATTGACCAGTTTAGGGGTCTCGTAATAGATATAGTTCGGATACCATTTGTCTTCAAACTCCTTGTAGGTAATTACCAGCTTGTGATTGAGCGTAGTACCGAACAAACTCTTAGAGCGTCTGCGTTGGGCGTCTGAGGCAGCGATGAGTTCGTATTCGATTCGTTTTATAGCGTAGGTCTTCCAGTCGATATAGATCCAACCTTTAGGTTCGAATCCTTCATTGTAGATCCCAGGTGTATTAAGTCCGACGTAATCAGAACCCTTCTCAATTCTGATCTTATAGACCTTGCGGCCGTCGTCCACCAAAACAGTGTCTAAGCTAAACTGATGCCGCCCTAACATCTTATCACCTAGGATAGCAAACCTATCGCCAGCATTGCGAACCATATTGAGTTTACCTTTAAAAAGGTTACCCAAACCATTAACGCGGTTGTCGTTCCATTTTATGGCTTCTACCAACGATGCGGTTGCTATAGTATCTCTTCTGAGGTTATCGGCTTTGATGCGCATGCCTTTGGCGTCGCGCAAATAAGAATAATAGGTGAATAAGCTGTCCACATCTCGCAGATCATAACTCTTGCGATTCTCGTCCACATTCACTTTCAAATAATCTGATCCCCCTTTGGCGTAGCTGGAATCGTAAAGCGAGATCGCGCTCTCAATAAGCCATTTATATTCGATCTGATTACGCTCTTTGTGACGCAAAAATCCTTTTTGAATATAAGAACTGTCTGGTAAGTTCCGCGGCAATCGCTCCAAGGCTCTTATCACAATATCATTTCCGGTTGTGGGTCTTGGGTCTGCAACCACAAGAACCTCATCCAAAGAGGCAATGTCTTCTTCTAAGAAAATGTCTTCTGTAGGGTCGTAATCTGCAATGGCAGTTTTAAAACTCTTAAATCCAATAGAAGAGATAACCAGGGTGTCGTTCACATGTTTGGGCGGCACCACCAAAGAGAACTTTCCGTCGATATTACTTACGGTACCGATATAGGAATCCTTGACATAGACACTGGCGCTTTCAATGGGCATAAAAGTGGCGAAGTCTACGATCTTTCCGTTAAGTACTTTCTCTTGTTGTCCGTAAGTGAATCCGCAGGCTAAGAAAACACCTGCAAAGAGTAATTTTTTAAATAGATTGAGCTGCATGCATGTAGGTTTAAATCTCCCATTGTTTTACAGGGAGCTTCATTCATGCTCAAAGTTACACAAATCGACTAATTATGTGGCAGGCTTGTAGACTTTCCCGTCAATGACCATTTTAGCGATGCCATTGGGCATCTTCGCAAAAATGCATGCCCTCTAAGTTGCGGGTTTATATTGCTTCCCGTCAATCACCATTTTTGCGATGCCATTGGGCATCTTCGCAAAAATGCATGTCCTCTAAGTTGCGGGTTTATATTGCTTCCCGTCAATGACCATTTTTGCGATGATCTCGCGTAAGATCTCAGAAGTACCTCCTCCGATAGGTCCTAGCCTACTATCGCGAAGTAATCGCGCCATAGGATATTCTTCCATATAGCCGTAACCCCCTAGCATCTGCAGGCAGTCATAGGCAACTTCGTCTGCAATTTTTGTAGAAATCAGTTTAGACATGCTGGCCTCTTTAACCACATACTCCCCGTCTCCCAATCGTTTTGCAACGGTATAGTTAAAGGTTTTGCAAACTTCTACTTCGGAGGCTAACTGTGCGATCTTATGACGCAACGCCTGGAATTCAGAAATGGACTTCCCAAAGGCCTTGCGGTCTTTCATGTATTGAATGGTGTACTCTAAGGCCCATTCCGAGCGCGCGTGGGCATTTATCCCCATAATAAGACGCTCACTAGCAAAATGCTGCATGATGTATTGGAATCCTTTGTTCTCTTCTCCCAACATATTGCTCACAGGAACTTTTACATCGGTAAAGGATATCTCTCCTGTATCGCTTGCACGCCAACCCAATTTGTCAAGTTTGGTCGCTGCAACACCCTCCATGCTTCTATCTACAATGAATAAACTAATACCCTTGTTGCCCAAAGAGGGATCCGTTTTAGCTGCTACCACCAAATAGTCGCTGTAGACACCATTAGTGATAAAGGTCTTGGAACCGTTCAGAATATAGTGATCGCCTTGCTTTACAGCCGTAGATCGCATTCCAGATACATCAGAACCTCCAAAGGGCTCTGTCACACAAAGACAACCTATCATTTCGCCGTTAATACTCTTGGCCAAGTAATGTTGCTTTTGTTCTTCATTGCCTTCTGCGTTCAAGTGGGTCATTGCCAAATAGGCATGCGCCCACATTGCAGCCGCAAACCCACCGGATTGCACGCGCTGTAACTCCTCTAGAAAGATCACCGTGTAGAAGAAATCTAAGCCCATACCGCCGTAGGCTTCCGGATATGCAATCCCAAAGAATCCCATCTCACCCATTTTTGTCCAGATCTCCGGATCAATGGTACCACTGGCTTCCCAGTCTTCAATATGCGGCACCACTTCCTTTTGCAAGAAGTCGCGCAAACTGTCTCTGAAAAGATCGTGTTCTTCGGTAAAATAAGTAGTATTCATAGGTTGCAGAATGCTTTCGTTTTTACTGAACTCAAACGTTTGAGTTCCTTATTAAAAAAAAGGCGAATAGGGCTATTATTCGAATTGCAAATATACGGCAATTCCCGCTAACCAATCCGCAGTAATACCCTCTAACATAAGCAAGTCTTCTGGGGCAGAAATCCCATCTCGTAACCGTCTGAATATCACCAACTCCTTAGCCAATTCGAAATTAATTCCAGGCAAAGTTGCCAAGTCAGAAGCAGCTGCTGTATTGAAATCGATCTTACTAATGGTGTCCTTAGTGGCAATGGTGAAATGTTTAAGTAGTTCTGCTCTCACTTCAGGTTTTAGTCCATAGATCAGCCGCAATTGCAAACTGTCGGAATATGGACCATAGCGCTGCTTAAAACGGAGAATACGCCCTGCCAAAACTGGACCTATCCCGTAAACTGCCTCTAACTCCTCTTGGCTGGCGGCGTTCAGCTCCTTAACTTTTTCAGGGCGATCCCGGAAGGTGTTGGTCCGACTTTGCTGCGTCCATGCAGGGAATCTAAAATAGCTTTTCATTTCGGCCAGCAAGGAATCTGAGACTCCAGTGACTCGCTGAAAATCCGCAGCAGATCGCAACCACTTGTCTTGAGCGCGAAAACTTTCTAAAGCAGTCAAAGCACTATCGCTAATACCCCACAGATAAGCATTGTACGGACTCAGAAAATTAGGGTTGAATTTATAGCGTCTCGGCTTGGCCTTGTCCAGCTTTAAGGAATCCAATGAGGCTCGCTCTTTCTGAGATACGGATGCATTGAGATCAACTGGTATATGCTCTGGTCTTTCACCACCGTGAATCAGCCATAAAAGACCTGTAAATGCAATTAGGAATAAGGCAACACTTAGCTGGTCGCGCTTGTAGAATAGCAGTTGTTTTTTGAGTAAAAAAAATACCCCCATGTCAAATCGTTTTGCATAGGGGTATTAGTAAAAAAGTTAGTCTGGTCGTCTAGTTGGACGATTTAAGTCCTTTAATGGCAGCCAGGTATTTCTTCATTTCCTCGCGCACCTTAGGGAACAGGAAGAATAGTCCTATCATGTTCGGGAACACCAAGGCAAGGATCATCGCATCGGAGAATTTGATCACCGCATCCAAAGTGGCAGCAGCACCAATCACCACGAACAATAGGAACATGATTTTATAGATAAGGTCGGCAGTTTTTCCTTTACCGAACAGATATTTCCAAGACTGTAGGCCGTAGTAAGACCAAGAGATCATGGTCGAGAAGGCGAACAAAACAATCGCGATTGTCAATACATAAGAGAAGCCTGGGATAACCGAGTCGAATGCGCGGGAGGTCAAGTCCACTCCTCCGAGCTGCTCTCCGGTTCCGTTTAAGATCACGTTAGAACCTTCTACTGCTCCGTATTCAAATACACTTTGCAAATTGGTTCCGTCGATATTAAAGAAGATGATCACCAAGGCAGTCATAGTACAAATTACTACCGTATCAATGAATGGCTCCAAAAGGGCAACTACACCCTCACTAGCCGGATATTTTGTTTTTACTGCGGAGTGAGCAATTGCTGCGGACCCTGCTCCAGCCTCGTTAGAGAAAGCCGCGCGTTGGAATCCAACAATAAGCACTCCGACAAAACCACCTAAACCAGCCATAGGCGTGAAGGCTCCTTTAAAGATCAGCCCAAAAGCATCTCCGATATAAGAGATATTGGCAAAGATGATGATCAAGGCTGCTAGTACATAGATACCCGCCATAAATGGAACGATCTTCTCTGTAATTTTAGCGATACGCTTGATACCCCCAATAATTACAATTCCTACTAGAACTGCAAGAATAACTCCAATGATGAATCCGGTAGCTCCGCCCTCTAATCCCATAAGCGAAGAAAGCTGCACTGTGGCCTGGTTAGACTGAAATGCGTTTCCTCCTCCAAAGGAAGCTCCGACACAAAGAATGGCGAACAATCCGGCAAGCACTTTACCAAGACCGCCCATGTTCTGCTCCTTAAGTCCTTTAGACAAATAGTACATCGGACCACCGTAAACGGTTCCATCAGGACCAACATCACGATACTTAACACCCAAGGTACATTCCACAAATTTGGTAGCCATACCAATAAGACCACAAACGATCATCCAGAAAGTTGCTCCAGGACCACCCAAGGCGATCGCTACAGCAACCCCAGCAATGTTTCCTAAACCTACGGTACCAGAAACAGCTGTGGCCAAAGCCTGAAAGTGAGATACCTCTCCTTCTTGACTTTCGTCACGAATGGTATCTGGCAAATCGCCATCTACAATATTTACGTCTGATTTTTCAACTCCGTGTCCGTCCGCACCTTCAATGTCGTCGTATTTCCCGCGCACCGTATTAATGGCCAACGGAAATCTTCGGATGCTTGGCACTTTGAAATAAACTGTAAAGAAAGTTGCTCCTAAAACCAATAGAATTACTACTACAGAAACATTGTATTCGCCTAAGGGAACCGTGGTTAGAACAAGATTCTCCCACCAAACGGCAGCGGGCATAACCGCATCGTTTATCTTTTCGTCGATGCCGGCTTCTTGGGCCTCTTGAGCGAAAGAAAATAAAGGTGATAATAAAGCGAATGCTAACAGAAGTACTCTTTTGTACATAGTAATTGATTTAGTTTGCGTTTTTCAGGCTCACAAGATGCTAAAAAAAACTGCGAATTCAAATTTTTGGCCGTTAAAAAGTGGGCTGTTAAACCTTGTAAACTTCCTTTAAACGCTCGATTTGCGGCGGCCTTCCAATAAGGATGAGTTTGGACTCTTTTTTAAGGATCATTTCTGGCTCCGGATTCACAACATACTCGCCGTTAGGAGATTTATATCCGATTATAGAACAGCCTGTACGTTTGCGAAGATCAAGATCGCGGATGGCCATTTCTATACCATCTGGGCAGATGTTCTCAAAAGAGACCTGCTCTACGTTTATACTATCCTCTTCTCCGGAAACTGTAAGATTATCTAAAAATTCGACCAGATCTGGAACCACTACTAGCGATGCCATATGCTCTCCGCCTATCTTGTCTGGCATGATCACATTGTCGGCTCCGGCCAATTTGAGTTTTTGATAACTGGTCTCTTCGGTGGCACGGCTAATGATTCGCAGCTTGGGATTGATCTGTCGGGCAGACAAGACAATAAATAAATTATCTGCATCGCTCGGCAAGGCACAGATCAAGGTTGAAGCTCTATCGATACCTGCCTGATAAAGCACCTCATCCTCGTCTGCATTTCCAAGGACCATGAGTATGTCGTCGTCAAGAACGGCTCTAGAAACTATTTCTTCGTCAATTTCCACTACAACAAATGGTTTGTTATAGGCGCGTAGTTTTTGCACGGCTTGACGCCCGTTTCGGCCATAACCACAGACAATTACATGTCCACTTAAAGATTCAATTTGCTTTTTCACTCTTTTCTGGGTAAGGTTTCCAATATTGCTTTTACCGAGCAAATACTCGGAGATCACCGTAATGGCATATCCCACAATAAAGATACTGGATATGATCAATACAGAGGTAAATATCTTTTCGCTGGGTCCTAGCGGCTCCACCTCTTGGAATCCAACGGTGGTAATAGTAATAATGGTCATGTAGACCGCATCTATCCAACTGTAGTCCGCATAGAATTTAAACCCGAAAACTCCTGCAATAAAAACCACAAGCAACAAGCCAAGGGCAATGTTGATCTTAGATCTAAAATATCGTGTCAGCAGGGTAACTTTAGGCATAAAGTATTCGGTTGGCACAACTGCAAAACCTACTAGAGGTCAAAAACAGAAGTTCGTTTGGTGTAAATTAAGTCTTTTAGTTTAAGCCAAAAAGCCAAGGTGAGATAAATTGCAAATCCGGCTCCCAAAGTGGCAAAGCTCACGTAGATAAAAAACAGGCGAACACTTTTAGCGCGCATGCCCAAGCGTTCGGCCAAGCGAGAGGACACATAAAACCCTCGTCGTTCTAGATAATGCCTTAAATCGTAAACCCAATTCATAGCTATTGGCCTTTAGTGCAAGATAAGAAAACCCCCGATTTTCATCGAGGGTTTTTAAGGTTTTCAAGGGTAAATCTATTCGATATAACCCATTTTTCGCATCCAATCGTCGTTGAACATTTTACCCACATAACGACTGCCGTGATCGTGAAATAGTACCACCACCACATCGTCTTCATTAAAGTGTTCTTTGAGTTGCAGCAGGCCTTTCATAGCTGCTCCTGCAGAGTTTCCTAAGAACATCCCTTCTGTTTTAGCCAATAATTGGGTATAGATGGCAGCATCCTTATCGGTTACTTTGGTAAAGCCATCTATGATGCTAAAATCGACGTTTTCTGGTAAAATGTCTTCGCCTATCCCCTCGGTAACATATGGGTAGATCTCCTTTTCGTCAAAGATTCCGGTCTCGTGGTATTTTTTAAACACGCTTCCGTAGGTATCAATTCCCCAAACTTTAATATTAGGATTCTGCTCTTTCAAATATTTCCCAACTCCAGAAATAGTCCCCCCTGTTCCAACGCCAACAACAAAGTGGGTTACCTTACCGTCTGTCTGCTTCCAGATCTCCGGCCCGGTACTTTCGTAATGTGCTACAGCATTACTCGGATTGTCGTACTGATTCACATACCAACTGTTTGGAGTTTCTTCTCCTAGGCGTTTAGAAACCGAATAATAAGACCGTGGATCGTCTGGAGCCACATCTGTAGGACATACAATCACTTCTGCCCCCATGGCTTTTAACACATCTACTTTTTCTTTGGACTGCTTATCTGTAGTAACAAAGATGCTTTTGTAGCCTTTTACCACCGCAGCAAGGGCCAAGCCCATTCCAGTATTTCCGGAAGTTCCTTCAATGATGGTACCTCCTGGTTGCAAGCGCCCATCGGCCTCAGCGTCTTCTACCATCTTTAGGGCCATGCGGTCTTTTACCGAATTCCCAGGGTTGAATGTTTCGTATTTTGCCAACACCAAGCAAGGTAGATCCTTAGCCAAGTGATTGATCTTTACCAAAGGAGTATTTCCTATAGTGCCTAATATATTTTCTGCGTATTCCATTTGTGTTTTTAAGACCTGGCAAAGGTACAAAACCCCTCGGTCTTTCCTTAGATAGCTATTCTTTAATTGCTGCGGATTTATTCAAAGCGGATCGCCTTAATAGGATCAATTCTCGAGACCGTAAAACTAGCGCCCCATAGCATCAGAAGACAAAGAGCTAATGTCCCAGCATTCAAGGCCAAAACATAAAAGGCGTTCAGGTATACTGGAGCTTCTTTCATATAGTATACCTCTGGGTCAGGATACTCAAACAGCCCAAACTGCGCCTGGATAAATATGAGGCCGAGCCCTATCAGATTTCCCCAAAACAAACCGCGCAAAATAATATAACCCGCATTGTATAAAAAGACCTTTTGTATACTCCAGTCGGAGCTACCTAGAGCCTTTAAAGTTCCTATCATTTGGGTACGTTCTAAAATAAGCACCCACAAGGCCGTTATCATATTGATCCCGGCAATAACGATCATGATCCCAATAATGAGGTAGATATTAAAATCGAACAGATCCAACCACTCAAAAATAGAGAGGTATTTCTCCCTTATGCTGATGGCGTTGAGTTCCGAATCGATATTCTCATAAACTGCTGCACTGGTCTCAGCGAGCTTGTCAAAATCGGCCACAAAAAGCTCAAAACTGCCTATCTGATCTGGCTCCCATTTGTTCAAGCGCTGAATGTGACGAATATCGGCCACCAAGAATTGCTGGTCAAACTCTTGGAACCCGCTGTTGTATATACCCACCAGATCAAAACCCCGTGTTCTAGTTGGGCGTTCGCTATCGTTATTGACAAAATAGGTCGCAACCTTATCTCCCAACTTTAAATTTAGTCGTTTGGCTAAATATTCAGAAATGAGGATCTCCGCGTTTAAGTTCCCGCTATAGTCTGGCAATCGGCCTGCTGTGAGATACTCCTCAAAATGCGAGAAGTCGTAATCGGCATTTACTCCTTTAACAACTACACCTTCAAAGGTCTCTTCGGTGCGGATTATCCCACCTTTTAAAGCGGTGACCTGTATATGCTTTATCCCTGGGACCAGATTAAACTCCGGATAGAATTCTTGGTTTATGCTGATGGGGATCTGAGAATCAAAAGAAAAGTTGGTATCATAATTGGAGATGATGATATCGCCGTGAAAAGCAGAAACCTTTTCTTTGATCTTGCGTTGCAGTCCAATCCCCGTAGCAATGGCAATAAGCATCACTATGGTGCCAATGGCAATAGCCGCTATGGCTATTTTTATAATTGGACCCGATACGCTACTTTTATGATCCTTGGAACGCGCAATGCGGCGGGCTATAAAATATTCGAAATTCACTCCAGATCTATGACTGTTCTAAGTCTCAAAAATACGTTTTTATTCCTTCTGATTGTTATGTGTTCCTGCGGATCCAAATCGCAAGAAGCTGATGAAAGTCTTCCAGATCAAAATCCGAAAGCACAAATCACACCGGTTCCTGCAGCAAATCAAACAGAAGAATATTTTCCATTACTACAAGGCAAGCGTGTAGCGGTTGTTGCCAATCAGACCAGTATAATATCGGCCACAAAAAACAGCTATACACATCTTGTAGACAGCTTACTTGCCAGAGGCGTTGATATTGTAAAAGTATTCGCTCCAGAGCACGGCTTTAGAGGTCGCGCTGATGCAGGCGAGGCCGTTAAAGATGGCCTAGACACAAAAACAGGCTTAGCCTTGTTGTCATTACATGGCAAACACAGAAAACCAACTCCGGAGCAACTAACAGATGTAGATATAATAGTCTTCGACATACAGGACGTAGGCGTACGTTTCTACACCTACATCTCAACCATGAGTTTGGTCATGGAAGCCGCTGCAGAAGCGGGCATTCCGATAATTGTTTTGGATCGACCCAATCCCAACGGACATTATGTTGACGGCCCTACTATGCTTAAAGAGCATACAAGCTTTCTAGGTATGCACACGGTTCCGCTTGTTTATGGAATGACCATTGGCGAATACGCCTTAATGGTCAATGGCGAAGGTTGGTTAAAAAATGGGATCAAAGCAGATTTAACAGTAATTAAAAACACAGCATACAACCACCGTTCTAAGTATATGTTGCCGGTTAGGCCATCACCAAATTTGCCTAACGCAACGGCAGTTAACCTTTACCCGAGTTTAGGCCTTTTAGAGGGAACCAACCTCAACGCTGGCCGTGGTACTGACTATCAGTTTCAACTATTGGGCTCGCCTTATTTACCAGCAGAAAAATACACCTATCAGTATACCCCAAAACCCAACTTCGGATCTAAATATCCAAAACACCAAGACACCGAATGCAATGGTTTGTTCTTAGGGCAGCAACCTTATTTGAGTCAGGTGGATCTGCAATGGATAGTACAAGCCTATCGCGATCACACCAAAAAAGATAAGTTCTTCAATACAGCGAATTTCACCACTCACGCCGGCACTCCCCTGCTGCAACAGCAAATAGAGCAAGGCTTAAGCGCCGAAGAGATCCGAGCGAGCTGGCAAGCCGAAATAGAAGAATTTAAAAAGACCCGCGCTAAATACCTGCTTTACGACGAATAATTAGGCAAGCGCTTTTTCATTTCCTCCACAATATTATAAGCCGCTGGGCAGATGGCTACATTCTTTAAGGTCAGGTTGGAGATCTGCTGAAACTTCTTGCGGTCCGTATGCGGAAATTCACGACAAGCCTTAGGGCGATGATCGTAGACCGAACAGTAATTATCGGCACCTAGAAAAGGACAAGGCACCGTCTGCAGAACATAGTCGTTTTCTTCATCGATCCGCAAATAGGTTTCAATGAACTGCTGCTGTTTCATTTTAAAGAGCTTGGCAAGTCTATCAATGTCCTTATCGGTAAACAAAGGACCTGTGGTCTTGCAGCAGTTGGCGCACTCCAGACAATCTGTTCGTGTAAACTCGTCCTCGTGCAGTTCTACCATCAGGGCATCCAGATGCTTTGGCGGACGCTTTTTGAGCTTGGCGAAGAACTTCTTGTTCGCTTTATGGTTAACTTTGGCTTTTTCTGCCAGCTGTTCGAGCTGCTTATTCATAGTTTCTGCGGATGCGTGTTACCGATCTCATGGGCCAGGCCATAAAAGACCACTTTGCGGGTAAAGATACAGAAGACCTCTGGAACGAAACCTCCATTAGCGAAAAGGATGTCTTGCCACTAAAACATTTGTTCCGTGACTATGACGACATGCCTTTTATTGAACAAAAGGCTTTGGAACTAGCTCGTGGTAAAATTTTGGATGTTGGCTGCGGAGCTGGCTCGCATAGCCTATACCTCCAAAAGCAAGGTCATGACGTAACCGCTTTAGATCTTAGCACCGATAATATTGAAGTAACTAAAGCTCGCGGTGTAATGCAAACGCGCTGCGAATCTATCTACGAGCTTGAACATGAAAAGTTTGACACCTTACTACTTCTGATGAACGGCACTGGGCTTTTTGGGCGCTTGGATCAGACTAAAAAAGCCTTGGAACATCTCAGATCGCTCTTGGCTCCGCAGGGACAAATCCTCATAGACTCCAGTGACCTGCAATATATGTATGACTACGATGAGGCTGGAAACTTGGACGTGCCCGAATATTTAAAATATTACGGGGAGCTGGAATGTGTGTTGCATTACAAAGGGCAACAATCCGAACCTTATTATTGGTTGTACCTGGACCCAGAGACCTTTGGGATCTTGGCCCAATTGGCGGGTTTACAGTTTGAACTTATCGAAGAAGGGGAGAACTTCGATTATCTCGCCAGACTTACTGCTGTTTAGGAGCATAACCTAGTGCCTTCAACTCATTGATGGTATCCATATACAGATCGCGACTCCAAGATTCTGATGCGGCAGAAATATTCTGAATAAGACTTTGTTGCACTGCTACCAACTTCTGTCCGGTAGCAGAATTGATAAACGTATTCTGATTGGCTCGCTGCTGCTCTGGGGAACTGCTGTAATGTGTATATAGGTTCTGAATATCGGTTTCTTCGAAATAACTACGGTATACAGAAGCTAGCATATTCACTATACCCGATACAGCTTCGGATTTTTTAGCCTCTAATTTTTCCCACTGCGATGCAGGCACCCCAGAACCTTCGAATTGATTCTTTATCAGTCCGACCATTTGGTCAAAAGCCGCTTCGTACTGGGTTTGCGTCCCGTTTATTTTAAGATAATTGATGGTCTGTTGTTGTGCAGCATCTGTTTGGGCATCCGCAGAAAAACAAAACAGTGAAAGTAGCGTTAATAGAAAGAGAGCTCTCATAAGAATAAAAAAATGCTTTAATTTTGTGCAAAGTACACAATCACGCTATGAAATGAGCACAAACAAATTTAATTGCTAAAATGAGTTTAGTTTAAATTAAATTTTTTGTGCGAAAGCAAAGCGGTTGATCGATGCAAATATTTTTTATTTGATTAATTGACCGTACAAAGAAAAATATTAAATCGATGAATAAATTAAGATACCTCCCCTATTTACTCCTGTTGACCTTTTTTGTCCTTTCATCCTGTAAAAGTGACGATTCCTCGGGAGGCGATGATACCGAAGAACCCAATCCCAACGCCGCCAACCTTTTGAGTGTTGGAGATTCGGCTGCCGATCTTTTGGGAAACACCAATTTTGACGCCATTAATGTGGAGCTGGTCTTTGTAGAGAATTTCAATCCACGTGCCGAAACCATAGATAATTTGCGCATCTTTCTAGAAGAACGACTCAATAAACCTGGAGGAATCACTTTTACCCAAAGATCCATTGCGCCTATTGGCATGCAGCCTTTTAGTACTGCGGAGATAGCCGAGATAGAAGATCAAGTTCGTACGGTATACAACCAGGGCACTACCCTAGGGGTATTTATTTTCTTTACTGATGGAGCCAATATAAACGATACCCAGTTCAGTAAAACCCTGGGTACAGCTTACAGAAATACTTCCTTGGTGATCTACGAAGAGACCATTCGCGAGTTCAGTGACGAAACTGGAGAGCCAGGACGTGTCGCTTTAGAAAGCACTACCCTTAATCACGAGTTTGGTCATTTACTTGGTCTGGTAGATCTGGGAACTCCCTTGGCTTCAGATCACGAAGATCCTATCAATACCCATCACTGCGTAGTTGAAGACTGCCTGATGTTCTTCCAAACGGAAATTCAAGGAGGAATCTTTAAGATGAAGAACTACAACGCCATTACTCCTTTAGATCCGCTTTGTATTGCAGATCTACAGGCCAACGGCGGACTCTAGGTCATTTTATTTTTGCTCGTAAACGAGCTCCCCGTTTATATAGGTACGAACAGCAGTAACATTCGGTATATCTGATTCGGCTATTGTCATAATATCTGCGGATAGCACCGTAAAATCGGCCAATTTACCTACTTCTATACTGCCCTTTTCTTCTTCTTCAAAGTTCGAATAAGCGGCCCAAATGGTCATTCCTTTAA
Organism: Gilvibacter sp. SZ-19; assembly: GCF_002163875.1. Taxonomy (GTDB): domain Bacteria; phylum Bacteroidota; class Bacteroidia; order Flavobacteriales; family Flavobacteriaceae; genus Gilvibacter. The sequence continues at coordinate 480,292 of NZ_CP019333.1, forward strand.
GCGCTTCTTCTCTGCTGAGTTTTTGCTCAGGCAAGAACCCACCTTCTGGATATCCTTCCAGATCTTGGCGCGCTACAGCGGCGTAAAAGGTCAGCATAGGATTCACTTGCTCCACCGGAAAATCGGTTCCTAGAGCAACCAAGCCTGCCTTGTCCAATAAGGTCTTAAAAGAATAGGCTCCTTTAATGCGGTCTGGACCAACGCGATCTTCTGCCCAATACATATCACTGGTAGCGTGGGTGGGTTGTACTGAAGGGATAATATTCTTAGAAAAATAATCGAAGTCTGCCACACTGATCACTTGGGCGTGCTCTACCTTCCAACGGGCATCTGTTTGATCTTTTAGCACTTCTGAATAAGCGCGCAAAACAGCAATGTTTGCAGAGTCGCCAATAGCGTGGGTGTTCATTTGATATCCTGCCGCATTAATGCGCTTGGCCAAAGCCAGAAGATCTTCTTCTGTGGTGATCATGGCCCCGTAATGTCCATCTTGGTCGCTGTAGGGTGCACGTAAGGCAGCTCCTCTAGAACCCAGGGCTCCGTCGCCATAAACTTTTACAGAACGTACATTGAGTCTATCGGTCTTGAGAATTCCTTTATTTAAAAAGTGATCCAGATTTTCTGGAGCATTAGATACCATGGCGTACAAGCGCAGTTTCAAAGTACCGGCTTGCTGCAGGGAATCAATAAGTTCGATTGCGGCTCTGTCTAGACCAGCATCGTTTACTGTAGTTAGCCCGTAGGAAAGACAATTCGATTCTGCATCGGTCAGGGCTTTTACGTAATAGGCAACATCTTTTGCAGGGCGTACGGCATCTACTAATCGCATAGGTGCATCAACTAGGATTCCGCTTGGAGCTCCGTTTTTTAAGATGACCTCACCACCTGGCAATTTAGTGCTAGCCGTTACTCCAGCCATTGCTAATGCTTTGGAATTTACCCATAAGGCGTGACCGTCTATTCTGCGCAAGGCCACCGGAGTATCTGGAAAGGCTGCATCTAATTGCTCTTTGGTTGGAAACTCTTTGACCTCCCAGTCGTTCTGATCCCAGCCACGACCGCTAATGAACTCGCTTTGGTTTTGCGCTTGAAAGGCCTTCACCCTTGCAATGACATCCTCGGCACTTTTGGTGCCAACCAAGTCTACTTCTTGCATACCAACTCCTAAATTGAGTAAGTGCGCATGTGCATCTATAAGACCCGGAACTATGGTTTTTCCTTGTGCATTATAGACATTTTCACTTTCGTATTCAGCTGTGATCTCATAGTCCGAACCGACTCCTAAAATCACCCCTCCTTCACCTACAGCAAAAGCATTGGCGGTTCTGAACTGAGCATCTACCGTGTAGATATTGGCATTGGTAACGATAAGCTCCGCAGGGATCTTTTCTGTTGCAGTCTTACAAGAGAACAAGCTGCAAAGTAGCAGCAAGGATAAAATTCGCATGGTTGGATTTTTTTTATAAAAATACAACAATAGACGCGAAATCTACCGCAAGTTCACCGGGTCACCTCCGCAGTACTACCAATTGAATTTATAGGTAGCTCCTGCTAAGAGCTGCAACCCTTGCACCGGAAAGTTAAACCACTTCTGGTAGTTGGTTCCCACTAAGTTATTCCCACGCGCAAAGATAGAAACCCGCTCATTGATGCGATAGGTCGCGTAGAGGTTGGCATCGAAATAATTGTCTAAGGTAACTACCACTGGTAAGGTTGTGGTGAAGGTGTCAGAAAAAACGTCTTGGCGCTCGCCTACAAAGAACAGGCTGGCTCCAGCAAATAATTTTTCTGAGAATTGAACATCTACAGTAGCAGCAGCGGTAAACTCTGGTAAATTCCAAGGGTTGCTGCCGGTAAGCTCTCCATCATAACCGTAGTAGTTTCCACTAACACCAAAAGTGGCTTGCTCGGTTAAAGCAATCTTCAGCTCTCCAAAGAAATTCAAGGTCTGTACATTGTCATAGACCACTTGGAAGGAGTTGCCAAATTCATAACCTTCAAATCCTTGGCCTGCACCTTTGTACGGATTAGCCAGGAATAATGGTTTATTGTTCTCATTGGAGTAACCTCCGCGGAAGTTATAACTCAGGTTCCCACCAAACTTTCCCTTAAGACCTAAGTAGGCATCGTAAACCTGATCTGTTGGGGCTATGGTCAAGGTAGGAGACACAAATGGATTCTCTTCTTTTAAGTCGTAGTAGGAGTTCTGATTCAGATCTCCCTCTATTCCTCCGTAGGCAATAACGGTATCGTCCAACAAACGATAAGAAGCTCTAACCCGCGGATACACGAACAGATCCGTATCACTGTTTTCAATATCCTGTCCCATATACACGGCAGCTCCGAGGTATAGTGTTAGATCGTCAGTTAAGATCTCTAGAGCTGGGCTTAGACCAAGGTTAAGGAACCCATAATCTATTGGCATATCGTCAAAATAACTGCGTTCAAAACTGCCCGAAACAAAGTCCAGGTCTACATCAACCAGAAAGCGATAGTCTGTGATGGGTAATTCTATTTGTGGATTCAGAGTCGCGCGGATCTCGTTAGAACCAAATTTATCTGACAAGAAACCAATGCTCCCACGGCCGGACTTGAAATAAGAATCTTCTAAGGTCAATCCACCGCTTAAAAAAGCACTGAAATAGGTTTGTGTTGGGTCAATACTTTCAATTAGCTCTTGCGGGAGTGATACAGTTGGATTGACTCCGTACCAATTGTAGAGCTGATGCGTAACATCTAAATTAATGTCGTACCCCAGATCGCGTTGAAAAGAGGTATAGGACAAAGCCAGATCGGTATCCAGAAAACTGGCATCTAAGGGAATATCTTCTATATCTCCCTGTGCCGAATTGTGCTGCAAGAAAAGGCCAAAGTTATCAGTACGGCTCAGTTGCCAACTCGAATAGAACTCTGCCAAAGCAGTCGTGTAACTACCCAAGCCTAAGGTCGCATAATTATCATAAAGCGGCGCGCGTTCTGCTTTTTCTACGCCAACGGCAGTTCCTTTGGCTGGCGTAAAAGTAGAAGCTACTGGTACAGAATAGATCCCGTAGGTTACGTCTTGCTTTTGACTGGTTATAGAATCGTTGATCTCTGGGGTTTGTTTTATCTTAAATGCATCTGACAAACTCGGCGTATAGGGCCGCACCACATTGACCACTTCCGTATCTAATGTTTGGTCTTCATCGTCTTGTGCAAAGGAAGAAAAACTCCCTAGCAATAATAGCATGCTGAGCGCAATCAGTCTGTTATATAAAGTCATTCGAATAAGATTGATGATGAATTAATTGCTACCTCCGGTCTCTACCGAAGCGTTCGTTTTGGCCTGAGCGGCTTTGATGGTTGCTAACTCCTGTTCTGCCTCGGTAACAACTTCCGGAAAGTCAGCAAAATTGCTAATTACACTTTCCAGTATGTAGGTTGCCTGGTAAGCGTCATCTAAGGCAAAGAAATTCTTGGCCATGACCACCAAGCCTTTAGCGCCGAGCTCTTTATAGCCGGAGTAATCTTTTGCCAGGATTTGTACTGTGGCATTAGAATCAGCATACTCCCCGTCTGTATTTTGGAAGTAGGCTTTATAGTACAAGGATTCTGCTTTCAAGGCACCAGAAGCGATTTTGTTCACTTCGTTGTAGGCTGCTTTTGCCTTGGCCATATCGCCGGTCTGCCATGCAGCGCGAGCAATGATGATCTGAGCATCACTTTTTACCTTGGTATCTATCTTGGGGTTGGCCAAAACTTTATCGGCATAGGTCACAGCCTGCTCGTAGCGCTTTAGTTCATAACTGGACTTCATAATATTGGACTGGGCAAAGATGATGTTCTCCGGAAAATCCGCCACTTGTTCCAACTCTTCTAAAAGTCCTATCGCCTGAGCGTAGTCTTGCTGCTCCAAATATACCTGAGATAGCCTCGAAAGCGCCTGTTCGGTATATTCACTCCGCGGCTGCTCCACCACATAAGTATAATGAGGAATGGTCTCTGCATAGGCCTGTTCCCCATAATACAACTGCCCTAAATAAAAATTTGCTTGCAAGGCGTGGCGTCCGCTGGGGAAGTCTTCAACATACTTTTTAAATCTGCTAATCGCTTGGCGTTTGTTATTTGCCAAGAAAGACTGCTCGGCAGCCTTATATGTAGCATCGTCTAGTTCAGAATCGGCTACCTCAACAAAATCCAAAGAAGAAACCCAGGCTCCGTATTCGTCTACACGTCCCTGATCAATATAGATCAACTTGGCAGAAGAAACCGCTTGCAAAGCTTCCGGGGTTCCGGGATAATTGGCCACAACATCTCTAAAGATACTCAAGGCTTCATCGGATCTGTTGTCGTTATCCAGTAAGAGCGCTTTTTTAAGCAGGGCACGTGGAACATAACTGCTTTGCGGAACCTCCTGTACCAACTGATCGTAAGTGCGCATGGCCTCCGGAATATTGTCTATGCTCACATAGGTATTCCCCAATTCGTAAAGTGCATCGTCTTTGTAGGCAGAGCGTGGATATTTACTAGCAAAGTTCTTTAAGCCTTCTATTTTCTGCGGATTTCTATCTACAAAACCGTAGGATATTGCCTTTTGAAACTCGGCATAGTCTGTCGAGGGAACCCCGCCTTCAATAGCCATATTGTAGTGTTCCATAGCCGGCCAGTATTTGCTGGTCACAAAATAACTATCTCCCAACCGCAAAAGGGCATCATTCTTTAGGTCGAGGTTTGAAGAAGTCACAGAAAAACTCGTAAAATCAGTAATGGCCTCGTTGTACTCTTTGAGTTTGAAATGCACATAGGCTTTGTGATATTTAAAATCCTGCCATTCGGGAATATTGGAACTTCCGCCGAGTTGTGCAAATTGTCTATAACCAACAAGCGCTTCTGCATAATTGCTGAGTTCGTAATCACATTGCGCCTTCCAATAGGTGGCCCTAGCGGTAAAGCTCGGGTCTAATTTGTGGATCAAAGATTTATCTAAATATTCTTCGGCGCTTGCGTATTCACTGTCCAAGATCAGTTCCACGGCGCGATAAAAAGCCACTTTCTGATAAGCCGCCTTACTGGCTGCGTCATTTTCGCGCTCCAATAAATTCAAGGCTTCCTCGTAGTTCTTAGAAGTGATATAAGAGTCAATAAGTAAGGCTTGCAATTCTGCATTGGCTTCAGACTCCGGATAGGTGTCCATATAACTGGCCAATACCTGTGGCACACTGGTGTAGGGATTCCCGATCTCGTAACTCAGCTTGGCGTAGTTGAGCCAAGCATCCTGTCTTATCTCCGCAGAAAAATCCATCTCCGAAGCATTTTTAAACGCATTTAAAGCCTCTTGTTTCTTGTCTAATTTGAGGTAAGATTCTGCCAAATGGTAAAAAGCGTTTTGCGCAACCGAGTTACGCCCGTCCACTATCTTATTGAACTCTGCAATTGCCTCGGCATATTGTCCTTGTTTGTAATACGCATAGCCCAATTGGTAATAATCGGTATTGTTCCATTTGCCTCTGCGGCCTTTGAATTCCTTTAGATACGGAATGGCCGCTGCATATTTTTCAAGGTTGAAATAACTCTCTCCAATGATCTTGGCAAGCTCGGAGCGTTCTCTTGGTGCTGCGGAGTCGTACTGCTCCAAACCGAGGTCTATGGCCTTTTGAAAATTCCCGAGCTTGAAGTTCATATCGGCCTGATAGTAAGACAGCTCTTCGTTATAGGCCGGGTTGTCCCCTACTTGGTCAAAATAATCGTTGGCCTCCTCATAGGAATCATTCTCATAGGCGATGAAGCCTAAGTAATATTTGGCCTGAGAACCGTAGTTCTTAGAGTCGGCTACACGGTTGAGATAGGTCTTGGCCTCCTCCCAGTTCTTGCTTTTAAAATAGGCGTATCCGTTGTTGAAATAGAAACGTTCCAGATCGGCGCGGTTAAGACGACTGTCGTCTACCTTGTCATACCACTTGCGCGCATAAGAATATTTGCCGTTCTCAAAATAATATTCGGCCACATCTATATAGGCAGAATTTCTGCGGACACTGGTTGGGTAATCGGCCACAAAGGCCTCCATCATAGCATCTGCGCCTTGCTGGTTGAGACGTACCGCGCAGTTGGCTGCAAAATAGGCGCACTCGCCTTTAAGGCCTTCGTCTTCGGCCTCGCGACCAATACGTTGAAATAATGGCTGAGCAGCCAAATACTGGCCTGCATTATAGAGTGCTACGGCTTTTTTAAAGGTGACATCGTCACTGGTATAGACTGCAGATTGCTGAGCAAAGCTACCTAAACTCAGCATAAAGAATAGGAAAAATACGGTGAGGTATCTGTTCATGATTTTGGGTTAAAACGCCGATAAAGATAGCGTGATACTTATCCTAATAACGTCCCGATTCGCGCTAAATTATAAAGGGGTTATAAACATTATTGCAATTCGAGCGTTGTTTACTAACAAACGCCTTGTTGGTGACTTTGTTACAAAAAACTAAGTCGCCTGGCAAAGACCTTAGCACAAAAAGAGTATTTTCGTAACAGACGCTAAAACCCGAACCCTTTTATGTCAGAAGCCGTTGTAAAACTTTCTAAAGCTGCCATTTTTCAGAATCAGAATCTCATTCTAAAAGATGTGGATCTTACTGTGAACAAGGGAGAATTTGTTTACCTAATTGGAAAGACAGGCTCCGGGAAAAGTAGTTTTATGAAAACCCTTTACGGAGACCTGCCGCTAAAACAAGGAGAAGGTTTTGTAGCAGACTACGACCTAAGCACTTTAAAGGAAAAGGACATTCCGTTCTTACGCCGAAAATTGGGCGTGGTTTTTCAAGACTTTAAACTGCTAAATGACAGAACGGTCAAGGAGAATTTACTGTTTGTCCTTAAGGCGACAGGTTGGAAAGAGAAACCTAAAATGGATCAGCGCATAGAAGCAGTGCTCTCTAAAGTAGGCATGGAAACCAAGGCTTTCAAGTATCCCTATGAGCTGTCTGGCGGAGAACAACAACGCATCGCCATAGCGCGCGCCTTGCTCAACGAGCCAGAGATCATTTTGGCAGACGAACCTACCGGAAACCTAGACCCGCAAACCTCTGTAGAGGTCATGGAAGTATTGCAAGAGATCAACAAGAACGGGAATACCATCTTAATGGCCACCCACGATTACGCCTTGATCTTGAAATACCCTTCTAAAACCCTCAAGTGTGACGAGCAACAGATCTTTGAGGTGGTACAAAAGACCGTATAGCATGACCACAATTGCCCAAGAGCAACTAATTTCTTGGTTCAAGAATCCTTTTAAACTCGCTTTTTGGACTTGCCTTGTAGGCTATTTGCTTTTTTACACTCCTTATGGTCTTGAGAACGGCGACATGGGCTCCATTTTTGGTATTTCTTGGTCGATGTACAACGGCTACTTTCCGCATTTGGATTTCTACTATATCAAGCCTGCGCTACCGCCTTACTTTCATTCGCTTTTTCTCTATTTGACAGAAGATTACGCTTATGTGCTCAATCGCGGCTTTTACTTTGTGCAAGTTTTTAGTTTTTCCTATTTGGCTGTAAGACTCGTGTCGGATCTTTGGCTACAGTTAAAAGCAGAGGAGCGATACTTTCTGGCCACTCTGGCTGCAGTAGTGACCATACACAACTACCCACCCATGCCGTGGAACACCATAGACGGCGTGTTCTTTGGCGTAATCGGCTTATTTCTACTCTTAAAATATCGGCCTTGGTATACCATTGCTCTTGCGGCGTTCTTTATCGCCTTAAGCGTGCTCAGCAAACAATCATTTTATTTCTTTCCGGTAATGATCGCTGGCTATTTGGTCTTGCAGAAAGAATTTAAAAAATTGCTGATCTTGATCGGCTTCGGACTTTTTTACGCTTTGTGTTTTGCAGGGCTACTATACGGTAAAGGCGCTTGGGAAGCATTCTACGCCCAAACCTTCAGTTTTACCAGCGGTAGTTCCCTTTTTAATGCCGGATTTAAGAATTACGCGCTAGCTTTTAAAAGTCAAGCTTTATGGTTGATCCCATTGAGCGGCTTCTTGTATTATTTTAGAAAAAAGATCCCTGCGGATATAAGCTATGTGGTATTTCACTTGGCAATCGCTGCTTATTTGATCTACCTTTATTTAAACCCGGATTCGTATCACACCGTTAAGGCTTGGCTGTATCAAGTGTGGTTCTTATTAGCGGTTCTTTTTGGACTGCTGATGTGGACTAAAGACAAAAAATACAGCCTGCTGCTGTTGCTTTTAGGCCTGAGCTGGTGTGCGTCTATAAGCAATGGCTTTAAGACTCCGGTACACTTTGCTGTGGCCATGGTCATTGCTGCCTATGTGCTGCTTATCAAAGCCCCTAAAATCAAATTAAGCAAAGGCTGGGCTTTTGCGGTTTTGCTAGGCTTTGTGACCTGCTTTTCTATAGGATATCAGAGCGTTTACAACGATTCTAATCGCAGTCAGCTCACCTACAATATGGGCGAAGTATTTCCTCGCTTATCTGGCATAAAAAGCGATGCCGAAACCTATCAGCAGTATCAAGAACTCAAAACCTTAAGTGCGGATTACACTAATTTTACGGTAATTCCCAGCATGACCTTGGCACACTATGTGACCAATACCAAAAACCCTATAGGCGTGGATTGGGTTTTTGATCATCACTTGGCTGGGGAGATAGAAAAGCATTATCAAATGCTTGTAGATAAAAAGGTGACGGTCTTTTTGGAACCTTTTGAAGATCACCCCAACAATTACGAAGAATCTGCAAGGCTTTCCGGTTTGATAAAAGAACGTTGGCAATTGGTTGAACGAACACCTTACTTTAGAGTTTACCAGCCGCCCAACTTCTAGTTTTATACTATATTGCAGCCCAAACCCAACCCAATGTCTGACGCTTTGAAATTGTCGCTGGTCATCCCCTTGTATAACGAGGAAGAGAATGTGGCACCCTTAACGGCCCAGATCAGCGAGGCTTTAGCAGACATATCTTACGAAATCATCTATATTGACGACTGCTCTACCGATGCAACTCGACAAGAAGTATTGCAACTGGGGCACGAGCGGGTTCATCTCTTAGAACTGAAAAAGAATTACGGCCAGTCTATGGCCTTGGCTGCAGGTATAGAATATGCAAGTGGTGATTATATAGTCACTTTGGACGGCGATATGCAGAACGACCCTGCGGATATTCCGGCTTTACTGGCTAAAATGGAAGCCGAAGATTGGGACCTTATTACTGGCTTTCGCAAAAACCGCAAGGATTCGTTCTTAAAGAAGATCCCTTCTAAAATAGCCAACTTCATAATTAGGAAGGCGACAAAATTCAATGTCAAAGACCAAGGCTGCGCGCTAAAGGTCTTTAAATCAGAAACAGCAAAAGAGCTGAATCTTTACGGAGAAATGCACCGCTTTATTAGCCTGTTGACCTATCTAAACGGAGCCCGAATCACAGAGGTTGCCGTAAACCATAGGCCGCGCAAGTTTGGCAAATCCAAGTACGGCTTAGGGAGAACTGTAAAAGTGGTGAATGATTTGATCTTGATCCTTTTTCAGCGCAACTACTTGCAAAAACCCATGTACTTGTTCGGGAATCTCGGCTTGCTCTTTTTTACGCTCGGGGTATTGATCAATGGATATTTGCTCTACGAAAAACTAATAGGCAATGAGATTGGTGATCGTCCTTTGGTTTTTGTGGGTGTCTTATTTGTGCTGATGGGAATTCAGTTCTACACCTCCGGGATCATCATCGACTTGCAAATGCGTACCTATTTTGAGTCCCAGCAGCAAAAGCCGTTCAAGATCCGTAAGATCCATCGGCCTCAATAAAGCTAATTCCCTCTATTTCCGAAAGATCGCTTAGGCTCCTTCGCCTTATCTGGCATAATGATCTCCCGATTCTCGGGGAGTTTCTCCGGGCAGCTAAAATCCAGCTCAGGATCCATCTCTAAAAGGATACTACCTCCTACATCCGGAGCCAATAAAACCCCATCTTGTAGCTCAATACCTTGCTTGGCTTTTAGGTCTAGTGTAGCGGTTCCTGTAAATACCTGATTGCGCAGCACGGTATTCTTGGCCAAAGAGCGAAATTCAAAATCCCAACGATCAAAGCGCTGATTGACCAGCTCCGCTACCTCCTGCGGATTCATTAAATGATGCGTAAGCGTTACGGCGCGTCCGGTATTCAAAGCCCCGGATCCGTAGTAACCCTTAAAACGCTTGTTGGGTTCAAGATCATCGATATTGGTAGAGGTTGCCTTGAGAATAGACTCCACTTCCTCAAAACTCAGACAGAGATTTAGCGAAAGCATTAAGCCAATAGTCCCGGAAACCAAAGGCGTGGCTCCAGAAGTCGTCTCGGATATACTGTAACTGATGGTATCGTTAAGAATGAACTTGGAATAACTGAAAAGCCCCACACTGGGTGCTAGAATATCGACCTCTTTGTTCAGATTGGCCGTAGAAACCGGCCAAACAAAAGGCTGAGCGGTCAGGTCATTATTGGGATAGCCCATGGTACGACCCACGATATTCTTGATATTGGCAGAATAGTAGTTTCCCTTGACATCGATTAGAATATTGTCCGCTGGGTCGTCATAACGATGCATTACAGCGCTTACCGAGATCACCTTATCGTAAGAGGCCGGATAATACGGCTTCTGTCCTTTGGTGACTTTCCAATCCTTGTTGTGTGCCGCCGCAACTACTATGCTTCCGTTGTTATATATCTCGTAAATGGCCTGTTGCGCGGTCTCGTAATAGATAGGCGAACCCCAACTGCAGTTGATAACATGAGCTCCCGCATAAGACAGTTCCACCAGTTGCTCCAAGGTCTTAAAATGGCCATAGCTGGTGCCGTATATGCTACAATCGTAACAGATCCCTGGGATCCCATAACCATTGTTTCCCTGTGCTGCTGCATTAGCCGATATGCTATAGCCATGCCCTTTAGACAAGGAAGAATTTCTTAGCTGTTTGCTCTTGCCTTTAAAATCTACTCTGGTAGTGTCTAGACTTCCGTCTGAGATACCAATAATGATGTCTCTGGATCCGGTAGTATAATACCAAGCCTTGGGCGCGTCCAAGTAGTCTAAATAGTCAAGGGTAAAACCTTCGGTGGTGGTTGTACCTAAGGGGTTGGTGCTACCGTAGTCGTTCGGGTAGAACACCTTGGCATCTTCTGGTCTAAGGTTTTCATAGAATTCAAAGATCTCCGGAAAAGCTTCCATCAAGTCCGCAGCCAAAGTTTCGGACGCACTGATCAATAAATAGGTTCGGCTTAATACAGGATTCTTTGAATAGAGAAATGCCTTTCTTAGGATCGAATTCGGCACCGCATTGAGTTTGGAATCCAAAGCAGTGTTACCCGTGCGGGCCTCTTCTTCAGCCAACTTATCCAAGAGCATAGGAACCTCAGGCTTTAGCCGAATATAGGACCAGCTGGCCTCTTGCCCAAAAACCAGTACACTCCAAAAACAAAACAGTAAAAGCACTATTGGCCGCATATTATTGCTTGTTTAAAAGAGCTTGTTCTAATCTGGCCAAACGCGCTTCTAATGCCTTGACCTCTTTATCTTTTGCTATAAGATGCAGCGTGAGTTCTTCGACCTTTTGCAAAAGCAAAGTGTTCATTTCACCTAGATCTATTCCGGCAGCCAAGGCCTCTGCCTCCGATGGAATTCCCTGCAGATGCCCATACTTTTTAATATGAGCCTCTATGGCAGTGAGACTCGGAAGATCGTAATCCGCAGCAAAAACAAAATCTGCCCAACCTTCAAGATCCACTTTTACCGACTTGGCATGTATGCGACCATTGACCTCCAAAGCATCTGCAGGATCCGCTTTTCCGATCCCCACTTTACCTTCTGGAGTAATGATCAAGGAATTATCTACTGTTTTAGTAGCAGTAGGACTCAGATACAAATCGTCTTGAGCTAAGCTTACTGTGCTAGCCAGCATGGCGACCACGAGCATTAATTTTGTAATTCGCATAATGAACAATTTTGTTGCTCACTAAAGATACAAAAGTTGTGCCGCGGATTTAAGCTACTAAGATTTAGGATTGGTCTTTCTTGTAAACATGTGGATTTTCTCGCACACCTTTTTTAAACACTTTACGCAGGGCCATACGCGCTTTGGCATCTAATTGAAGGACCAGGTCTCGAAGTTTTTGGTCCGGTCGACCTCTAAAAGAAGTCACGTGAAAGCGATCTTCTGGTGTTAAGGCCGTATCAGAAAAGTAGTAGTTCGATACACATTGTCGCGTTCCCTGGTGAGCCACCGGACTCACGCTGTGCCAAGACTTCTGATGCGTTGCCATCACTGCCAACCGATTGAATCTGCTGTGTAAAGTGATCTGCGGTTTCTTAACTCCCTCGGGCCAGAGTTCCAAATGCCCTCCGTACTGGTCTTTCCAATCTGGAGTTACATAAAACAAGAGGTTCAACACCCGCCATTTGTTCCGATCCTTGTCGTGTGAATTATCGAGATGCGGATTAAGAAAATTGCCTTGAGCCATGGCTGATATTCCTCCAGCGTACAAATTCTCGTCGGGTTCCAAACCTGTAATTCCTGTAATTTCATGCACTAAAGCCACTACCCTCGGGTCTTGAAAGGCATAAATGGCCTCTTCTAAGATGGGATTGTACTGGTCCATTTGAGCCGCAATGTGCTTGTATTCGCGGATACTCTTTTTAAGGGTCATGTCACGATTGTCTGGAAATGCCTCGTGTATCTGCAATGCAAGAGCTTCGGGCAGCAACTCATCGACCACAAAATGTCCAATAGCAGTGCTGCTCGCTTGGAATTGTGCTGCGGCTTCGGATTTAGCCTCAGTTAAGCGTTCTACGATCAGATCGGCAATTTTGGTACGTGTCATGCTTCGGATTTCTGCAAAGAAAAGTAAAACAAAATTAGCTTTTAAGGCATATCGATGCTAAAAATGTATTTTTACCCTTGAAGACCAGTTGCGCATGCTTTCAATTTTAATTCCAACCTATAATGCCGACCTGACAGCGCTGCTGCAAGAGTTGCACAGGCAGATCCAAAAGGATCAGCTAGCAGTCAGCGTTTGGGTCTGTGATGATGCTTCTACAGATAAAACCCTAGAAGCACAAAACAAAAATATAAGTGAGCAACTCGGTTTTAACTACCTCAGCAATACTGAAAATTTAGGCCGAACTGCTACCAGAGCCAAGCTTGCACAAATGGCACCGACCCAGTGGTTGTTGTTTTTGGATGCAGACGTAATTCCTGCGCGAGGCGATTTCTTAAACCAAATGCTCAGCGACATTTCTGATGAGCTTGACCTGGTCTTCGGAGGTGTTAGCTATGCAGATGCTCCTCCGCCACAAGCGCAGCTGTTGCGTTATGTATACGGCAAGAAGCGGGAGGCCAGATCGGCATCAGAAAGAACTAAAAATCCGCACTTCATCATCTCACAAAACCTGTGCATTACCAAGAGCATGTTTGAAAGTTGCAACACAGTTACCGCTAACGGTTACGGCATGGACAACCTTTTTAGTAACAATCTAAAGAACCATAAGGCCCGCATTAAGCACACAGACAATCCTGTGATCCATTTGGGCTTGGAATCTTCGGAGCAGTTCTTGCAAAAATCCCTAGAAGGAATTCAAACCACAGTCCAGCTCGAGGCCAAGGGTTTAATAGCACCGAACCTTAGACCTATTCAGCGCTTGTATAACAAATTGAATAAATTCGGACTGACTAGCCTCTTCTTAGCAATTTCCAACGGCTTTAGTAAAAGCATTGAAAGGAATTTAAAAGGCAAAAGACCGAGCCTAATACTCTTTGATATTTACAGGATGAATCACTTAATAAAACTGAAAAAGTGATTGCCTTTTCGATAGTAATTCCGGTTTACAACAAAGAGGCTTTTATTGGCAAGACCATTGAAAGTGTATTGGCGCAATCTTATGTAGGTTTTGAGCTGATCTTGGTGAATGATGGCTCAACCGATAACAGCGAAACGATCATTAAGGACTATACCAATGATACTAGAGTGCGTTTGGTCTCACAAGAGAATCAAGGTGCTGCCGCAGCAAGAAATCGGGGAATAGCTGAAGCCAAGAACGACTATATTGCCTTATTAGATGCTGACGATCTGTGGTATGCTGACCATTTGCAAACCCACGCAAAGAATATCCAGGCATTTCCAGAAAAGGAGTTGTTTGCCTCCAACAGTTATTTGCAGGTAGGCAATAAAAAAAGAAGCCGCGTTTTTTCTATTCCAACACCGAAAAAGCCAAGTCTGGTCGATTTTTTTGAGGCCAGTTTGATCGACTCCCTTATTAATAGTTCCACAGTAGTAATTAAGCGTTCCTTATTGGATCGCTGCGGAGGTTTTGACGAGCGTCTTACCCGAACCGAAGATACTGATCTTTGGGTTCGACTTGCCCATGAGACCCAAGTGGTCTTTGACCCTAAGCACACGGTATGCGTGGTTCGCGATAGTAAAGGTTTGTCTCAAAAGTCAGTAGCACAGCAGCACAAATTGAAATTCGAAAAATTCAAGGACTTGGAGGCTAAAAATCCTACAGCAAAACGCTACTTGGACCTCAATCGCTACGCCTTGGCTTTAGAATCGCGATTGCAAGGCGACGCTCAAGAGGCAGCACAATTAAGCTCCGAAGTAGATCTAAAAAATCTAAACAGTAAACAGCGCTTTTTACTGGCTCGCGGAACCGCATCGCTGCGTATGCTCTTTAAAATAAAAGGGATCTTAGCTCGACTAGGCCTTGGTTTAAGCGCCTACAAATGATTTGAACTCGCTGTAGTCACGAATGTAGTCGGACTCCTTATAAACATCAGAAACCAAAGAAAGACAAACGGCTCCAGAGGAGAAATTCTCCAATTCTCGCCAGATTCTTGTTGGGATCAAGACACCTTCATCGGGTCTATTCAAGGAAATGGTACGCCTGGTATTGCCGTCGTCTACAACAACATCAAAGCTTCCGCTAAGGGCGATCAGGAATTGCTGCAGTTCTTTATGGGCGTGTCCGCCGCGAGTAGAACCACTGGGCACATCATAAAGGTAGTACACGCGTTTGATAGCAAAAGGTAAGATGTCCTTTTCTAGAACAGAGAGGTTCCCGCGCCCATCAGGATCGGAGATCTTAGGAATATTAATTTTGATGCAATCTGTTACTTTCATAGCAATTCTTGGATGAGCTTATCCCAGTGATCGGCAATGACATCGACATCTAAATGCGCCACAGAGGTCTTTGCATTTTGGCGACACTTGGCTAGGAGCTCTTGGTCAAATATAATATTATTTAAAGCTTCTGCTAAAGCGGCAACATTGTAATTGGGAACCAACAGACCGTTCTCTCCGGGTTGAATGATCTCTGCAGGGCCGCTTTGACAATCTACAGAAACAACAGGGGTGCCAACTGCCAAGGACTCTATGACCGCTCGCGGAAACCCTTCGTAATGGCTGGTCAAAACAGAACATTTAGCCCCTTGCAAGAAGGGATATGGATTCGGGTTGAACGGTAGGAACTGTACCATTTTATCCAGTTCCAAAACATGTGCTTTGTCTTGTAATTTGACCTTATCTGGGCCATCGCCCATAAGAAACAATTGAATTTTGTTAGCTGGGAGCTTAGAAGCTGCGTAGGCCTCCAGAAGCAAGGAGTAGTTCTTTACATCGTCGTACAACCTGCCCATAGCCATGATATAGTCGCCGGCCATCATCTTAGTTCCGGCCTGAGCCTGAATACTTGCTAAAGGAACAGGATTATATACTTGATAGACCTTCGCGGTGCTATACTGCTCCTTTACGGCCTTTGCAATAGCTTTAGAGACACCTACAACACCCAAGGCGCGATCTATCATCTTATGAGCGAGCGGCTTGCTGGCCGGGAAATAAGTTGCCAATCTAAAACTCCGCACCACATAGAGCAGCTTAAACCCTTTGTATAGATATCCGCTGTAAATGCGTTCTTTAAAGTTTTCTGGGCGAGATCTGTTGTCTATGATAAGATCGAACTGCTCTCGCTTTAAGAAACTGCGAAAACGCCTCAATCGCATGAAAGAGCTTATAAAACCAAAGGACTTTTTGCCTGACCCGATGGCGTATAAGGATCCGGAGTATTCGTAGTCAACTGCGTTGACCACAACGGCAGTAGTTACATAGTATCCTTTTGAAGTGAGCATCTGTGAAAGTACTGCTGTGGATCGTTCTGCCCCACCTCCTGCTAGTGAGATGGTGACCAGACAAACCTTCTGTTTCCGCTCTGGAGTTTCGACCCCCATAAAATTATACTACCTTTGAGATACCTCGCGTAAATATAGGGCATTTATGAAGATACTCCTGCTTGGGGAATACAGCGGTTTGCACAACTCCTTAAAAGAAGGACTTAAGGCCAAAGGCCATGAAGTGACTCTTATTGCTTCAGGCGACGGGTTTAAAAAATTCCCTGCTGATCTACTGCTCAAAAAAAGATTTCAAACAGGACTGTCCAAGAAGTTCCGCGTGGCTATCCACAAGCTTTTGGGCTTTGATCTGAGCTCTCGTTTGTTGTACAGCGACCTCATGAAACACAAAGCCCAGTTGAGCGGATTTGATGTAGTTCAACTCATAAACGAAAGCCCACTGGGCATGCAACCCAAGCAGGAGCGCAAACTAATCAGTTGGCTCAAAGAGAACAATCAGAAACTCTTTGTGCTCTCTTGCGGTACCGATCACCCTAGCGTTGCCTATGCCAATTCCGGAAAGTTGAGATATAGCGTATTAACGCCCTATGAAGCCGGTAAGATAAACGCCAAACAGGCTTATGCCATGCTTAAGTATTTAAGACCGGAGTTTGAGGCCCTGCATCGCTTTGTTTTAGATACTGCGGATGGGTATATCGCTTCGGACCTAGACTATCATTTACCGCTTGTTGGAGTACCGAAATACAAAGGTCTGATCCCAAACCCAATAAATTTAGAGAAGCTTGCCTTTATGGAACCTAAGATAGACGACAAACTGGTGATCTTTCACGGGATCAATCGAGAGAATTATTACAAAAAAGGCAACGACTATTTTGAGAAGGCCTTGGACGAATTAGCAAAGACCCATGCCGACCGCTTTGAATTCATCACTGCAGAAAGCTTGCCATATGCTGAGTACATCAAGGCCTACGACAAAGCGCATATAGTATTGGATCAGGTGTATAGTTATGATCAGGGTTATAATGCGCTAGAAGCCATGGCTAAGGGGAAAGTTGTGTTTACTGGCGCCTCCGAAGAATTCTTAAAACACTACCAGCTAAAAGACAGGCAGATCGTTATCAATGCCCTGCCACAGGTGGAATATTTAAAAAACGAATTGCTACGACTACTGGAGAATCCGCAGGAAATTAAAAGTATAGCCAAAGCTGCTCGTCAGTTTGTAGAGCAAGAACACGATCATATAAAAATCGCAGGCCGTTACACTTCTGTCTGGACCTCTTGAGGTTCTCCTTTAGGCGGTTTGAAGTAGGTGAAGGCAATGATCAACACCGCGACAAAATAAACCCCATAGCGCAGCATATGCGCAAAGACCACTCCTTCTGCGCCATAGTCGTCAATAAACCACTTAGAAAAAGCGTAGAACAATCCTAAAGACAACAATTCGGTGACAACGAACGGAATAACACGCCTTTTGGCTAAGAATTGATAGGCCAAGATCAACGCAGCGAACCTTATAAAGTCACCTATAAGCTGCCATTTGAAAAGAGGTTCCATCCCGTAAAATTCCGGATAGACCAACTTAATAACATAGTCTCTAAAAATAAAGACCAATAACATTCCAGCACCAAAAAGCGGCAGCAAGGTTTTATAAATATGGAGTACTTCTTTGGTGAATTCTTTGCGTGTTGTAATAGTAGCGAACTTTGGAATGATATACAGGGTAAAGATCGCATTGGCAAAGACCATATAATTCTTAGAAATGTTGGTCATCGCTGTCCAGTAACCTGCATCGGCCTCTGTGATATTGTTCTCGATCATCAATCGGATATCGATCTCGATATAGTTTAGCAAGATCGTCGAAACGAAACTCATCAATGTAAAGGCGAGTAATTCCTTCCAATACGGAAAGCTGAATTTAAGCTGAGACAGCTTAATATGCTCTCGCAAGATCTTGTGGAACAAATAGACTAGCGTGAGTAATTGTATGACCGGAGTGATCGCAATAGCGATAAGAATGCCATCTAATTTGTAAGTGTATAAGCAGTAAATGGTAATGGCCGTTGCCAACAAATACGCAAACAGCTCGATCTTCACGAACTTCTTATAAGCTGAAAGTCCGTTAACTATACCATTAAAGACCCTTTGCATAGCTACCGCCGGAACAATCAAGGCCAGCAACTTAAAAACAAAGCCAAACTCAGAACTGGAGAACATTTTTTCGCTCCAATGATCCGCCCAAAAGTAAAGCCCTATAGCTGCTATAGAACTTCCCAAAAAGGCAAAACTGAATACCGTGGAGTACACCTTGCTGAGCTCTGACTTGTTATTCTTGTGCTCGGCAACATATTTGACCACTCCATTAAAGACCCCTAGGGTTGTAATAGACATGAGCATGGACATTACGTTGCGCAACTGTCCTATTGCCGCCACACCTCCAGGTCCTAAAAGCTGAGCAATGATTCGCTGTACAAAAAGCGAAATAACCAAACGCACTACGATCACCCCCGCGTTGAGTGAGGTCATCTTAAGTAGGGCGTTCTTTCTTATGAATTCGGGAATTTTCAATTAATAGCTATTGATGGTATTTACAATGGTAATGAGTTCGTCGTCAGTTAGCCCGGGAAACAAGGGCAAACTGATTACTTCTTTGTGAATCTGCTCACATACAGGAAAACGCAAAGCCTTGTACTCTGCCAGTGCCTCTTGTTTATGTGGCGGGATCGGATAATGTATCAAAGTGCCTATTCCCTTTTTTCCTAAATGCGTCACAAAGCTGTCGCGGTCTTTGACCCGAACTACAAACAAATGAAATACGTGATCTTTTCCACCTGTGTAATCCGGAAGACTAATTTTATCATTTTTAATATGCTCCAAGTAGAATTTCGCCATTTGCTGTCTTGTCCCATTAATGGCATCGAGATCCTTTAACTTTTCTAGTAAGAACGCAGCTTGCAGCTCGTCCAAACGCGAGTTGAAGCCTTTAAGCGCATTGACATATTTACTGGTAGTTCCGTAATTAGCTAAGCTGCGAATAATAGCAGCCAATTGAACATCATTAGTAGTAACTGCTCCGCCGTCACCTAAGGCGCCTAAATTCTTTGTCGGATAAAAACTAAATCCAGCTGCATCGCCTAAGTTACCAGCACGCTGGCCTGATGTGATTTGGGCTCCGTGAGCTTGGGCTGCATCTTCGATGATCAAAAGCCCGTGCTGCTCGGCAATTTCTTTAAGCGCTCTCACGGGGCTCAATTGTCCGTAGAGATGCACTGGCATTATTACCTTAGCCGCCGGCGTGATCGCCGCCTTTAAAGCTTCGATATCAAAATTGTAATCCTTGGGGTTGGTTTCGACCAAAACCGGTTTTAGTCCGGCTTGTAAGACCGCAAGCACTGTGGCGATGTAAGTGTTCGATGCAATGAGAACCTCATCGTTCTCTTTTAGTCTTCCAAGCTGTTTATACCCTTCTAAGATCAAACGAAGCGCATCCAATCCGTTGCCAACGCCAATACAGTGATCGGTACCACAATAGCTAGCAAATGCCGTTTCAAAAGACTTTACCTCATTCCCCAACACATAATAACCGCTATCGAGAAAAGCCTTGAACTTGCTTTGAAAGACTGCTTCATACTTACTATTTACCCGCTTGAGGTCTAAAAAGGGTATCATATCAAAGCTCGGATTTTGTTTGTTTGCTTCGGATCGAATCCGTAGGTCTTATTCGCTGTGGTACGTGCACCAAAACACTCCTTCCAATAGAGCAGGCCGCTGTTGAGTTCCAAGCCTCCATCCACTGTAGAGATTCCAAAGTCAAAATAATCCTTGGCCCTGAATTCTTCTTTTATCAACTGCTCGAACAAATAGTCGAGCGTACCCAGTTGTTGTCTATCAGCTCCTGCAGCAATATACTGCACATGGGCAGTGGTAAGGGTTTCAAATAGGACCGCTCCTCCAACAATACGCTCTTTGTCAAAAACCAAATACAAGTGAATTTGATCTGGAAAAGTAGCCTGTAGGACTGCAATTTCTGCCGCAGTATGTACAGGTTTAGCTTCGTGACGCGCCTCTAGATTTGGAATAAGAATGCTATTCCAAAAGGCCTCAAAATCATTGGACTTTGCTATATGCAAGCCACTCTTTTGCGCCTTTTTTACACCCTCTAAACGATTGGATTGAATAGGTAATGCATTGTTTAAAGCAATAGTGCTGGCAGATTCTACCTTTAAGATCTTTGCCCCGGCAATAAAACTCAAATAGTCTAACTCTTGCGACGGTTGACTGCAGTATATGTCTGGCATGGCTTTGATGATGACTTCCTTAATGCCTTGCCCATCCGCAGCTTCTAAAAGGGTAAGTAGCATCTCTGCATAGGCTGCAAACTTCACCTCTGACCGTACTACCAAACCTCCGTATGAAAGTCCGCCGTGAGAGATCCATTTTTCATCTTTAATATTCGCCGGAAAAACGGCTACAAGCGTATCGCCTTTAAAAATGCACTGAGACGCATCTTTAAATCGATCGGCATGATATTCCATAAAATCTCGATGGAACAAAAAGGTGGCGTTCTTGGCCTCGCTTATAAGCTGGTTCCAAGCTTCGGCCCACTGTGGACCATATGCGGCTACGCGATACGTACTCAAATTGCTGCAGAATTTAGCGTGAAGGTAAAAAAATTGATGGCCCTGACCTAATACCTACTGCAACTTAAACGCCAGAATCTAGGAATTGTTTTTCGCGCGTTTACGATCCACTTCCTTGAGCAAAATCTTGCGAAGTCTCAAATGGTTTGGAGTCACCTCAACGTATTCGTCCTTTTGGATGTATTCCAATGCTTCTTCTAGAGAGAACTTGATTGCAGGCACAATCCGCGCCTTATCGTCAGCTCCTGCAGAACGTACGTTAGTCAATTTCTTGGTCTTGGTTACGTTAACGGTCATATCATCACCACGAGAATTCTCTCCAATTACCTGCCCTTCGTAGATCTGCTCTCCCGGATCGATAAAGAATTTTCCGCGTTCCTGGAGTTTATCAATAGAATAAGGAATAGCTGTTCCGTTCTCCATAGAGACCATACTTCCGTTGATGCGCTCTGGAATTCCTCCTTTTAGCGGTTGGTATTCCAAGAAACGGTGGGTCATAATTGCCTCACCTGCAGTTGCGGTGAGTAATTGATTTCTAAGACCGATGATCCCACGAGAGGGAATCAAGAAGGTACAGATCATACGATCTCCTTTGGCCTCCATAGAAGTTATATCACCTTTACGCATGGTAACCAATTCCACAGCCTTCCCACTTACCGTTTCTGGCAAGTCGATGGTCAATTCCTCAAAAGGTTCGCATTGCACTCCGTCTATGGTCTTTACAATAACCTGTGGTTGCCCTATCTGCAATTCATAACCTTCTCGACGCATGGTCTCGATAAGTACAGAAAGGTGTAACACCCCACGGCCAAAGACCATGAATTTATCGGCGCTGTCTGTTGGCTGAACACGCAAGGCCAAGTTCTTTTCCAATTCACGCTCCAAGCGCTCTTTGATGTGACGCGAGGTCACGAACTTGCCGTCCTTTCCGAAGAAAGGAGAATCGTTGATGGTAAAAAGCATGCTCATGGTTGGCTCGTCTATAGCAATGGTAGCCAAAGCTTCTGGAGCTTCCACATCGGCAACAGTATCGCCGATCTCGAATCCTTCCAATCCAACTAGCGCACAAATATCACCAGCGTGAACTTCACTTACTTTTTTACGCCCAAGACCTTCGAAAGTGTGTACTTCTTTGATCTTAGATTTTATCTGAGTGCCGTCTCTTTTGATCAGAGACACCTGCATTCCTTCTTTAATGTTTCCGCGTTGTACGCGTCCGATGGCGATACGTCCGGTAAAAGATGAATAGTCCAAACTGGTCACCAACATTTGTAGGCTACCCTCCTCCACTTTTGGCGATGGAATGTGCTCCATAACCATTTCTAAAAGCGGCTCAATGGAGTCGGTTGGCTGCTGCCAATCCTCGCTCATCCAATTCTGCTTGGCCGAACCATAAACAGTTGGGAAGTCCAGCTGCCACTCTTCTGCTCCCAATTCGAACATTAGGTCAAAGACAGCTTCGTGTACCAAGTCAGGTGTACAGTTCTCTTTGTCCACTTTATTGATCACCACACAAGGTTTCAACCCAAGGGAGATGGCCTTTTGCAGTACAAAACGAGTTTGTGGCATTGGACCTTCAAAGGCATCCACTAACAAAAGTACACCGTCTGCCATATTCAATACGCGCTCCACTTCTCCACCAAAATCGGCGTGACCTGGAGTATCGATGATGTTGATCTTGGTCCCTTTGTAATTTACCGCTACGTTCTTAGAAGTAATGGTGATCCCGCGCTCGCGTTCCAGATCGTTATTGTCTAGAATAAGCTCTCCGGTCTGTTGGTTCTCGCGAAACAACTCACAGTGATACATGATCTTGTCTACCAAGGTGGTCTTACCGTGGTCTACGTGCGCAATAATGGCGATGTTCTTGATGTTCATGGTTCCTTTGTTTAAGGCGGTGCAAAAGTAGGGTTTAATAATTGATTTAGATGGGGTTAGCTAAGGTTATTTTAGTATATTTATTTAGTCCCCACCAATTCAAATACATTAGTGGTGAAAATCAACAGCTTACTTTGTTTATTACTATGTTTTCAGACCCTCGGTTTTGCGCAGTTCGGGGAGCAACAGATTATAGATGCCTCAGTAGCGAATAGTAGAAGTGCACGAGCAGGTGATATCGATGGGGATGGCAATTTAGACCTTGTGACCAATTCGAACTTTGGCAACGAACTAATTTGGCATAAACAGCTAGATGGCGACGGAAATTTTTCTGAGGCCATACTTATCACTGCCGCTATTGGAAATGTAGAATTCTTTGAGCTCGCAGATATGGACAATGACACCGATCTGGACATAGTTTTCCTGACCAATACAATAGACAAGATCGCTTGGTTAGAGAACCTAGACGGACTTGGTAATTTTGGCCCTGAACAAGTGATCTTTGCCGATCATTATGGCTATACCCTATCTGTTGCCGATGTAAATGGCGACGATCTGCCAGATATATTTACAACGATGGTCTTTGTAGAAGGAGGGTTTAATGTGGTGAAATTCTTTTGGTTAAAAAACGAAGGCGACGGCAGTTTTACACCCAATTTTATAGAAGACAGCTGGAATGAACTAACCGATGTGATCCCTGCGGACCTTGACGGCGATGGCGATCTAGACATCATTACCGGAGTAAGTCCCGTTTTAGCTCCAGGAGCCTTTCTTTGGTACGAGAACACCGATGGTATGGGTAACTTCGGAGCCTATAATTTCATCTATCAGCACGATCTATTCTTGGAAGCCTCCTATCAGATTGTCCTTTCGAACATCTCACATAGTGATATCAATGGCGATGATATTCCAGATCTGGTATACAGTGTCATTCAGCCAGAAACAGGCTTTCGCATTTATTGGATGAGAGGCTTAGAAGCTACAGGTGGTTTTTCGAACCCTATAGAAATAGACAATCCACCCGGGGAATATATCATAGACCTGCAATTGGCCGATATCGACAACGACAACGATCTCGATCTGGTTTGTGGGTTGCTCGTAGCCAACGATATCCGTTGGTATGAGAATATTGAGGGAGAAGCTGTTTTTGCCGACGCCCGAATCGTCTCCACAGCGATAAATGAAATAGTTAGTTTAAATAGCGGCTTTATAGATTCAGACGAGTATATCGATCTGTTCTCTGTTTCCAAGGTAGACTCCAAGGTAGCTTGGTACAAGAACCTCGGAGTTTTAAATAATCCTGAATTTGATAGTTATAAGATTGAGGTATATCCCAACCCCAGTGATGGTGTGGTACATGTTCGATCCGAAGTACCTCTAGCTCAGCTGAGGGTCTACAATATTCTCGGGCAAGAAATAAAGTCACTAGCCGCTGCAAGCAGCATAGATCTCTCGGAGCTTAACGCTGGTGTTTACTTCTTAAAAATAACTACTGCGGATGGGCAGCAGCTTGTAAAAAGAATCCTGCTCGATTGAAATACACAAGGCGGCAATTAATTATCTTTGCCCAATAAATTCAAGTTGATGAACCTTAGCAGTATTCCAAAGCTCAAAAACACCGACAGCAATAACTTTTTCCTAATGGCCGGCCCTTGTGCCATTGAGGGGGAAGAAATGGCCATGCTTATAGCAGAAAAGGTCAAAGCCATCACCTCACGCCTGAAGATTCCTTACATCTTTAAAGGGAGCTTTAAAAAGGCGAACCGCAGCCGTTTGGACAGCTTCACGGGTATTGGAGATATCAAAGCCTTAGAAATTCTCAATAAGGTTGGAACTGCATTCGATCTGCCAACCGTTACCGATATTCACGAGGTAGAAGATGCGGCAAAGGCTGCAGCATATGTAGACGTGCTTCAGATTCCTGCCTTTTTGGTTCGCCAAACTGATCTGGTTGTGGCTGCTGCCAAAACGGGCAAGGTGGTCAACTTGAAAAAGGGACAATTCATGAGCCCTGAGAGTATGCAGCACGCGGTGACCAAAGTACTTGAAAGTGGAAACGACAAAGTTATGGTTACCGATCGCGGCACCATGTTCGGGTATCAAGATATGGTTGTAGACTTTAGAGGGATCCCAACCATGAAGAATTTTGCCACTACGGTCTTAGATGTGACTCACAGCTTGCAGCAACCCAATCAGAGCAGTGGAGTAACTGGCGGACGCCCGGAAATGATAGCCACTATCGCAAGAGCAGGAATTGCAGCAGGAGTAGACGGACTTTTTATAGAAACACATTTTGACCCGGCCAATGCTAAAAGTGATGGTGCGAACATGCTCGATCTTGCCTTACTGGAAAAATTATTGTCGGATCTAACCGCCATCCGCAAAACCATCAATCAGCTGTAAAAACCGCGATCACGGACGCTTAGCGCGTCGGCAATCACCTCTTCTAAGATCTGTTGATCTACCGCTTCAAGCGAGTTGTAGCGCAATGACTTCATGACCTTTCTGCCCTTGGTCTCCAAATGTTCTAGGTGAACACTTAAATGCGCCGCATGCCAAAAACCAAGATCCACATAGCCCTTGGTGACGTTGAGATAACAAAAGGGTTTATCATCTATATAAAAGAACGGGATCCGATATTTATACTTAAGAACTGCCTCAGGAGCCATTCGTCGAATGGTTGCTTCCAAATGCAAGAGAATGCTTTTAAAAGGCTCTGTTTGGTCTAAAATATAGGCTTCTGCTGGGTTCAATATATTTCGTAACTTTTAGTACCAATAAAGATACGAATGCGATTACTAATAGGCTTTCTATTTTTTAGCCTGATAACTTATGGGCAACAGACGGCTCATGTACAGCAGGTTATGGCCTCTTACCCTTCTGAATTTACTTCGGTACAGCAGTTGGCCCATCGCATTGCTTATGATTTTAAGACAGATGCCGAACGCGTTGAGGCCATATACAGTTGGATCACAGCGAATATTAGGTATGACTACAATTACCTGTATCAGCAAAAACCAAAACACATTTGGATTAGATATCGGACTGAAGCCGAAAAGAAAGAAAAAGAGATCGCCGCTTTAGACCAGCGCTTAAACGACATCTTACAAAACAAACATACCCTCTGCTATGGGTATAGCAATTTGTTTATGCGCCTCTGTGACTTGGTTGGCGTAAAAGCCGTTTCCATTAATGGGTATACCAAAAGCACAGTGGCTGTTATTGGCGGCGGTACTGCGTTTAAAAATCATACTTGGAATGCTGTTTACTTAGAAGGGCGCTGGCAATTGTTCGATCTAACTTGGGCTGCCGGATATACCGACGTTTTGTCCGAACGATGGAAAGCGCAGCGTAACGATTACTATTTTGGGACCGATCCGCAGCAACTCATAAGCACCCACTTGCCCGCAGACCCGAACTGGCAACTTTTACCGCTGCCCTTGAGTGAGCAAGCCTTTTTTGAAAATCCAATTTATTACCCAAGTTACTTCAGTGATCGTTTGATCTTAAGTGCTTCGGAGGATGGAGTCCTGCAAAAGAACAACAGAAAGGTGAGCATTACTTTTGCAAGCTTACCTAAAGGCCGTACGCTTTTTTACACTGTGGATGGCAACACCAAATTAGTACAAGTAGATCGAATAAAACTTACTGCGGATGGGCAATATCGCATAGATATTTACGGCTTAAAGAAAAATGCCAAACAATTAACGCTTTATTACAATCTAAGTCCTGCGATTGATTTCAAGCTTTTGTAGGAATAAAAAAAGGGCGGAGCTTAACGCTTCACCCTTTCAATAGAATCCTGATTTTATCAACTCCCCAATTGAAAAAATCTATGTAGTAAAGGTCTCTAAATAGCGTGGTCCCGACAATAGGAAATTCCCCTTTTTTAAAACAGGGTTTTTCCTATTTTGAGTTATGGTCTAGCCGTAATAGGTGCAAGAATGACTTTATGATTTCTTTAATAGATAATTGAAATTAATTATTAACTTTGTATTTCAAAGTACTTTCAATATGAGTGACCAAGACTACTTAAACGAGCTCTCGGAGATCAAATCTCTGATGAATAGATCAACTCGATTCATTTCACTGAGCGGTCTTTCGGGTATCATGGCTGGGATCTACGCACTTATAGGTGCTGGACTTTCTCTTGTCTTTGTTAACCCTACCCATGAAAACTATATCAACTTAAGCAGCTGGAATTTCAAGTTGATGTTGATCTTACTGGGGAGTGTCGCCCTACTCTCCGTTGGCACAGCCTTGATTCTTTCTATGCGAAAAGCTAAGAAAAATGGAGAACAACTTTGGGATGCAACCACGCAAAGACTTTTGATCAATTTCCTAATACCCATGGTTACCGGAGGAATCTATATCATCATAAAATTGCAAAGTCAACATTACGGTCTCACGGCAGCATTGATGCTCATCTTTTACGGACTGGCCCTGGTAAACGCTTCGAAGTACACCGTAGGTAATATCAGATATCTAGGATACGCCCAATTGATTTTAGGGCTTATCTGTGCCGCGATGCCAGGATTTGGATTCTGGTTTTGGGTGCTTGGTTTTGGAATCTTACACATTGTTTACGGGAGTATGATGTATCTTCAAGGCCATAAATAAATGGGACTTTTAGACAACATAAATAAACTATTTGATCATCGAATACGCTTGGGCATAATGTCCATTCTGGCGGTGAATGAAGAGGTATCTTTTAATCGCCTAAAAGAGTTGCTCGATGTAACTGATGGAAATTTAGCCAGTCATATCAAAGCTTTAGAGAAAGCGGAATATATCGTTGTTGAAAAGACATTCATTGGCAGAAAGCCCAATACCCGCTATAAGGCAACTAGAATCGGTAAGAAAGCCTTTAGTGCACATATAAACGCTCTAGAAAAACTGATCAAAAAGAATAAGAACTAAATTTTTTTCATTTTACACTTTGTATTTCAAAGTACTTTTAAATCATAAATCATGTCACAAAAAGGAAAATTCTCAAATTGGTTAAAGACCTCCATTACTGCCCGAATGCTAGTGGTCGGGCTTCTTATCATAGCACTCTTGCTTCCACTCTCATTTGTTCAAAGCCTTATTTACGAACGCTCCTTTAGGCAGCAAGAGGTCGTGGCAGAGATCAATAATAAATGGGGTGAGGCCGTAGTTTTCTCAGGGCCAATCCTACAAATTCCGTACAAAACATACGTCACCGAACAAGTTTACGATCAAGCCACTAAGGAGACCTCTACCGTAACTAGAACGGTAGTAAAGAAGGTATTCTTTCTCCCAGCTACATTAGATTATAAGGCTCAGGTTACAACTAAACCCCTGCAGCGAAGCATTTACGAAACTGCAGTGTACTCTTCCGAGATAACAACATCTGGTAAATTCGCAGATATAGATTTCTCCCTTTTTGATATTTCTGCGGAGGATGTTCTTTGGGACAAAGCCACCCTACTGCTTAAAACCTCAAACTTAAAAGGCATCAAAAGCAATCTGGAAATCCAATTAGATGATCAGGTCCTTGCAGTTAGTCCGATTCACTCTTCGTCACTTATGCACAGTATTGAATCGCAACCTATAAAGGATTTACAACGATTGACCGAGGCCGCTATCGAATTTAACTTTAGCTTTAAGATCAACGGTAGTGAATCACTTCAATTTGTCCCCTTAGGGAAAGACACCAAAGCTGCGGTTATTTCCAACTGGGATTCTCCGAGCTTTAATGGACATTTCTTACCCAATGACGAGACCAAGGAAATTTCCGCGAATGGCTTTAAAGCCGATTGGACCATTCCGCAACTCAGCAGAAAATTTGAACAGCAGTTTTTAAACAGCTTACCCGATCTATCTGAAGCCGCTTTTGGAGTGAAGCTTGTGATTCCAGTAGATCATTACACCAAAAGTGAGCGATCGTCCAAGTATGGTTTTCTAGTTATCGGCTTAACACTCTTGGTATTTCTACTAATTCAAATAGTTAGCATGGTCTATATTCACCCTTTTCAATATTTACTTATTGGATTGGCCTTAGTTCTCTTTTATACACTACTTGTTTCTATTTCCGAGCATCAAAATTTCAATATGGCTTATTTAATTTCTGGAACGGCTACAGTTGGATTAGTGAGTCTATTTGCAAAAGCAGTACTTAAAAGTGTAAAGTTCGGTTTGCTGATCTTAGGTTCAATGTCTGCACTATACGGTTTTATTTTCACGATCATTCAACTAGAAAGCTATGCGCTTTTGGTTGGTAGTGTTGGACTCTTCCTTATCCTAGCGATCATCATGTTTGTGACCCGTAAAATAGATTGGAGTAATGAGAGCTAATTCTAATTACAAGGTGCACGCATTATCGTGCACCTTGACCCTTTTGGGGATAGCCTTGTTAATGTTACGCTTTGTGCTTACACACACTATTTTCTATGCTTTTTTAGTCTGGAACCTATTTTTAGCGGCACTACCCTTTTTCATCTCGCAAACAGCCACTAAGCTAAATACGACAAAAACACCCAAGATATTTGTGCTTCTTTTAAGTGGATTATGGCTCTTATTTCTCCCCAATTCTTTTTACATAATTACAGATCTTAAACACCTCGTCCTCGCTACAGAGCGCACCGTATTACTAGACGTGATTTTGGTTTTATGCTTTGCCATTAACGGTGTGGTATTGGGCTTTTATGCGATCGATCTAATGTTGGAAACCCTAACCCGCTTCTTTCCGAAGCTACCGAAGCGCCTGAGTCTATCGGTCTTGTTTTTACTCTGCGGATTTGGGGTTTACCTAGGTAGAGAATTGCGTTGGAACAGTTGGGATATACTCACCCAACCCCTACCGCTACTGGAAGACATATTTCTGCGCCTAAGCAGGCCTTTTGAATACTTAAAAACTTGGGGGATCACTATTATTTTTACCCTTTTTCTAGGAATCCATTATTACTTTTTCAGTCTTTTAAGAACCAAATCTGAAGCTCATGAAAATTAGGTTACGTTATCTTGGGATAGCCGCTTTGATCTTTGTGGCCGAGGCGGCAATTGCCATTTACTGCAAAAAGGGGTTTATAAGGCATTGGTTCGGTGACTTTTTAGTTGTTGTCCTGCTCTATTGTACCACCCAAGCCTTATGGCCTGGTGCGGTTCTTAAGCGAGTTTTATTTGTGGGGATAGTGGCCCTGAGTATTGAACTGCTTCAGACCACAGAATTTCTCACAACCATTGGCTTACAGGAATATAGATGGGCACGCTTGGTATTCGGAACTACATTTAGCTGGAGCGATCTATTGGCTTATTTTCTTGGCTTGTTGAGTGTAGTCCTTGTAGAATGGCGATTAACAGGTAATCGGATCAAGTAAGCGTCTCAAAATACTCCTGAGCCCTAGATATCAGGCCACTGCGCTTTTCTGCGTCCCACTTATCAAAGGTCCCTAGCAACATAGCCAAACGCGGGTTTGAACTAAAGAATTCTCTTTGCTTGTCCATAAAATGCCAAAATAGCGCATCCCAGATCTCTTGCCAGTCGCCTTTGGAGTAATTGCTCATTTTAAGAATATAATTGCTACTGCTTATATAAGGCTTAGTGGCAAAGAATCCGCCGTCGGCGAATTGACTCATGCCATACACATTAGGCACCATGACCCAATCGTAGGCATCAATAAACAACTCCATGAACCATTTGTAAACCTCCTTAGGGTCAAATTCGCACAAAAGCATGAAATTCCCTAGAACCATAAGGCGTTCAATATGGTGGCAATACCCTGTCTTAAGCACCTTTTTTATGGTATCATCAATTGGAGGAATTCCGGTCTCGCCGGTATAGAAAGATTTTGGAATCTTTCGGTCAAATCCCCAATAATTAGTAGTGCGCATAGGAACACCCTTGGCCATATACATACCTCGGATGAACTCTCGCCAGCCCATGATCTGTCTTACAAAACCTTCTAAACTCTGGATCTTGATATCGTTCTCTTGGGCATATTCCAGGCTCCTGTCCAAAACGTACTGTGGCGTCAATAAGCCCACATTCAGCATCGGGGTCAAAACAGAATGATGCAAATAGATCTCCTCTTTGACTATAGCGTCTTCATACGGACCAAAGCCGGCAAATCGTTGCTCTAAGAACTGTTCGAACCAATCCTTTGCCGACTCGAAATCCAAGGCGTATAAAGGGGAATCGGTGGTCTGGCCGTAATTATCCTCAAAGTGATCTTCTACATAATTCAGCGCCTCTTTGTAGGCCGAGGTAGTGTCGGGAAACTGAATATTAGGTGGCGTTTTCCCTTTGGGATATTTCTTTCGGTTCTCCGTGTCATAAGTCCACTTGCCACCCTCCGGGTCATCGGATCCCGTGATCAATATATCCCTCGCCTTGCGCTCATTCTTGTAAAAAGTGGTCTGATGAAACTTCTTCTTATCGGCTCTGAAAAAATCAGAAAGCTCCTCACGAGTGTTCAAAAACATTGGACTTTCCAATACTTTGAGCTCCAATTCTTCCGCCTCACAGGCCTCATGCAGCCATTTGTCTAGATAGAAATCAACCGGATCTACTACTAAAATTTTTGTGTAGTCATTATCCTTTAGCCATGCGACCAGCTTTTTCAAGGGCGCGTGATCTTCGTGAAACTCCACATAAGTGCAATTATAGCCTTCTGTATCCAAATAGGAGGCATAGGTCTTAAGTGTAGCCCTGTGATAGACCAACTTCTGCTTGTGAAATTTCTGATAGGTAAAAAGCAGCGGCGACTCCACCAAGACCACATCCGTATCCGTCGATAGGGCTGGGTGATCTTTAAAGAGTTGATGCGGAAAAATTAGGCTAACCGTGCTCATGAGTTCTTGTTTTTATTTCCGCTACAGCGTTTACTGCAATACTTGACCTGCTCCCAGTCACGCTCCCACTTTTTTCTCCAAGTGAAAGGTCGGCAACAAGTTGCACAAATTTTGGTCGGTAGCGGTTTTTTCATTTATACAGATTTATCAAATGGTGGAACTTCTTCCACTCGGGCATAAGGGTAATCGCCAACTTCTTGCATTCGGTAATAAGTATTCAAACCTGAAATACCGGCTATCTCGAGTTTTTCGAGATTCAACTTTCCGTTCACCTCATCTACCCAATTTGGGACTTCTATCAATTCTATCTGACCAATTACGAATAAGGTACCATTCTGTGGAATTGGGATCTCATTGACCTTTTTAAGACCGATCTTAACCGGAGACTCCTTGACAAAAGGTGCGGGAAAATCGTTTAAGTATTCTGGCGTGAATCCGCAGCGCTCAAATTCACTCACTCCTTCGTCGAATTTGGCAGAGGTGTAATGGGCTTGTTTGGTATGCGAGGCAGGCACATGATTAATGGTATAATAACCGTTGTGCTCCATATTGTTGTAAGTATCGCGTCTAAACTCAAAATGAGGCCGAAGCACAAAACCTATAAAAGGCGGGTTGCTCCCCAAATGGACCACAGAACTAAAAATGGCCAAATTCTCATGACCGTCCTGACTAACTGTACCGATCAAATTAGCCGGTTTAACACCGGTAATTGAATTGATCAAATGCAGGCGCTTAATGCGATCCATTTGGGCAATATCACTATGCGTGTACTTTGTTTTCATTTGATGCGTCGGGTATGTGTTTTTAAAATTCGTTGTTTTTCTTTTTGTACCTGCGGATGCTTTCTATGACCGTAAATACGCTGGCGTGCTGCTTTACCGGAACTTTCTAGATCTACAAGAGGCAGCGGATAATCCACGCCCAACTCAAAATTCATGAATTGTTGTTCCATGGGGGTCAAGGTCCAAGGTTGGTGAATGTGGGTAGTGGGAACCTCTCGTAATTCCGGCACCCATTGCTTAATAAATTCACCATCCGGATCGTGATCCAAACCTTGCTTTACCGGATTATACATACGAACAGTATTTACACCTGTGGTTCCAGCTTGCATTTGAAACTGCGGATAGTGGATCCCCGGCTCGTAGTCTAAGAACAACTGGGCCAAATGATAGACCCCATCGCGCCAATCTTGTCCTAAATGATGACAAAAAAAGGAAACCAGCATGGCACGCATTCTAAAGTTTATCCAACCAGTGGCATGTAAACAACGCATGTTCGCATCGACCATAGGATAACCGGTCTGGCCGCTCTTCCAAGCTTTGATAAAGGCTTCATTACGCTGCCAATCCATGTGTTCGTAACCCCGATTGATACACAAGGTCTCGTACTCACACTCTACCTCGAACTTCTGTATAAAATGTGAACGCCACTTGACCCGAGTCAAAAAACCATTAAAAGCCCTCTTATTATTTGCCGCGTTGGGGTGATTCTTTACATACTGATAGACCTGCTTCACCGAAAGACAACCCCAAGCTAAATAAGGAGAGACCCTTCCGCAGCTATACCTACTGCCCAAAGGTTTTGAGATCTGCCGCATATAATTGCGCCCTCGCTCTTCACAAAAGCTCTTTAAGTACTTCCACCCCATGGTCTCTCCAGGTGCTTGATAAGCCGCCGGATACGCACTCCAGGCTTGTTTTAAAGTCTCAGGTATTTGAAATTTGTGTTTCCAATCCAGAGTTAAATCCGGATCAAAACTGTTGTTGATCAATGGCGAATGCATCTTGACAAACCACGCTTTGTCCCAACCATCGCGGTTTTGAATGCCGCGAAGCACTCCTTCCCGCTGAAATTCCAGCCATTCAATGTTATTCTGAAGGCAAAGTTGAGCAACTTCTTTATCGCGATCCCAACTCAGTTGTACTCCACTTTCCCTATAACTAAAGAGTCGTTTTACTCTGTATTTGTGTAAGATCTCGCTAAAGACCACCACGGCATCTGCGTAGCAAATGCCCAAGGTCCGCCCTTGGACTCCCAAAGTCTTTTTTAAATCTTGAAGCGATTCAAAAATGAATTGATTGTGTCTTAGACTACACTGCGGATGAGCGAGCAAGGTAGGCTCAAACAAATAAAGGATCAGATAGGGTATTCCAGCAGCCTCGGCCGCTGCAAGTGGCTCGTGATCCTGTGAACGCAGATCGCGTTTTAACCAAACGATATTAATTTCAGGGCGACTCAAAAGCGCAACTCCTTTTCCGCTTTTTTCCAAAAAGCAAAGAAAGAGCGGTGGGTTCCTTGTACGCTAGTCATCCAATCACGAGGATGCTCGGTTCCGCGATAATCAGTATTTAAAGGATGCTCCTTATAATGAATCTTTGAAACGCCTAAGTTTGCTTCAAGGGCATTAAAACTGCCAACAAAGTGCTGCAAATTGGGGATATTCTCACCTAAAGCCATCGCAAAATCCACAGCTTTTTGGCCTATCGGGTACTGCTCAAAAACTTCTGGCTCCCAAAGCATAATGCGGTTCATATCCTGATCATCCAACCACTGCGGATCCAAATTGTAGTAGTTATAGACCGCTGTTGGCAAGGACTCATCAATTTGAAGCTCCGCTGGTTTGGGTAAAGGCGTTTCGAGATTCCAGTCGCTACTGGCTGCAAGTTCACTGGGTTGTTCCAGTGCTGCAAGTTCCTCATAGGTCACGTCCAGAAAAGTACCTTTCTGTTTACTAAAGGTGTATTTATTGATGTTGTCTTGATTGGCAATATACTTTTTGCCAGCATTGCTACCAGCAACCCATTGCCAACTCAAAGCATTGCTCGCCCAATCGCCGTCGAGTAAGTGATAATACATCCAACGGGCCGGTTGCTTCCAGTGCGCTCCGCCTTGATTACACGTAATGGCTGCGGTATACATACGGATGTGGTTGTGCATATATCCATTAGTGTACAATTGCTCAATGGCGCTATCTATGGCGTCAATACCTGTTTCGGCTTGGTCAACTGCAGCGACCATATTGTGATGTTTTACATCGGGTTGCGGACGTTTAAAATCTTGGTTGATGTTCTCTCCTTGATCTTTCCACAAGGTCTGCCAATAGTCTCGCCAGGCCAATTCCTGCACAAATTTTTCGACCTCATATTTCTTGTAGCCTTCTGCTTTGAGAAAGTCCAACACATACTTGGTAGAAATAACGCCACGCGAAATATAGGGCGACAAATAGGTTACATCCCCATTGATAAAGTTACGCGTCTTAGCATATCGCTTAGGGCGAATGGCCTCGACCCGTTTCTGAATCGCATCAAAATCGGTTGGAAAGTCTAGCGCTTGCTGATCTTGTTTCCGGTTATTTGTCGTTGACGGCTGCATTTGAATCGGTCTATTTCTGGGTTTCGTTTCTTAAGGTGCTTTTGGCTAACTCCGCTGTTAACGCGCTTGCGCCACAAATTAAAACTAGAGCGTTTCAGCTCGCGTCTCATGAGTTTGATCACCTCTTTCTCAGGCAATCCAAACTGAGCTTCTATGGCTTCAAAGGGAGTGCGATCTTCCCAAGCCATTTCAATAATGCGGTCTATGGCTCTTTCGTCTAACTTCATTTGAATTCTCCGAAGCGTTTATTTACAGCCTGAACGCGATAATCAAAGATCTCTTTGAGCTTCTTGCGAATGACCAAGCTGTTCATAATAGATCCCAAAATTCCAAAAGGAGGCTGATACGAAACAATATCGCGCATCATAACACCGCCTTCTATCGGCTCAATGAAATGTTGATGATGCCACAGCTTGTATGGCCCCACACGTTGCTCGTCTATAAAATAGGCTTTGTCGGTCACCTTGGTGATCTCTGTGACCCAAGTTGTAGGAATACCCAGCAGGGGTTTTACGATATAGCTGATTATCATTCCCGGATACATCTTTTCCGGCAGGTCTTCTGAGGTGATATCGAACCCCATATAATCTGGTGTGATCTCTTTTAAATTGGCCGGAGACGAAATAAAATCCCACACCTCATCTATGGTGGCTGGTATTTTCTGACTGCGTTTAAACTGATAGAATCCCATTAGTTGGCGTTTTGAATGACGTCAATTTTCTTGTTGATCTCTTCTGCCTTGGCGTACATTTCGTCGCTGGCTTTTCTGTTAGAGGTAGACAAACGCTGTGCCTCTGCCATGGCTTTGGCATAAGCTTCGCTAAGCTTTTCCAATTCCGATTTCTTTTTGAACAATCCAAACATAATTACACTTTTAAGGTTGAGATTCCCCCGTCTACTTGTAGCACCTGTCCGGTGATCCAGCTAGAAGAGTCGTTTAGTAAAAAAGAGGCAGCATTGGCTATATCTTCTGGAGCACCGATCTTCTGAAGCGGATGCCTTTTGGCGTTGGCTTCTTTCTTATCGTCAGAACTCAATAATCGCGAAGCCAATGGTGTATCGGTAATTGAAGGCGCAATTGCATTGACACGCACCGTTGGCGCAAGTTCTGCAGCTAAGGCACGTGTGAGTCCCTCTATAGCACCCTTGGACATGGCGACTTGCGTATGAAAATTAAAACCAGACTGCACGGCAACCGTTGAAAACATGACCACAGAACCCTTGCCATTCTTTAACGGCTCTAAAGCGTGTTGTATAGCGCGAACAGCTCCACCAACCTGCAAATCAAAATCTGCTTGGATATTCTCTTTCTTAAGTCGCTTGAAAGGCAGTAGATTAATCGCCCCTGGGCAATAAGCCAAGCCGGCAATGGCATCTGGGAGTTCCGGCATAGTTGCATTCTCGTCGGTTACATCTAACTGATGAAACGATACATTGTCTAGTTCTTGCGGTGTAGTGGAATTATAAGTCGCTATGACCTTGTGGCCTTGATCGCTCAGCATTTTTACTAATGCCGCGCCGATACCACTTGTTCCACCGATCACTAAATAGGTCTTCATGTTTTACTTTTTGTTTAAACAAAATTACTATTTATTAAACAAAATATGCTTAAAGAAATTATAATTCCTTCTTATATACCCATAGCAAGCTTTCTATCCCCAATGAATTGACTATTTTTAGGGGACTAAATCAAAACATTCATCATGCAAAAAACACTATTCTTTATTGCTTTCCTTTTCTGCGGATTTGCGACTTTGGCGCAATCTGACGTACAAATGGTAGAAGAGACCGTGAGTCGTTCCAACATAGAAGGACATATTTATTTTTTAGCGGACGATTTATTAAAAGGGCGTCAAACAGGAACTCCCGAACTTAAAATTGCCGCGACCTATCTCGCAACGCAACTTCGCAGCTACGGAGTTAAACCAGATCCGACAACAGGAAGTTACTTCCAGGCCATGCCGATGCAGAAGAATTTCCCACCAGCAACAATGGAATTGACCGTCAATGGGCAAAAAATGGAAAATGCTGTGGCCATGAGCCAAGGTAATGTAGACTTCAGCGGAACAATGGTTTATATGGGCTTTGGACTAGAAGCCGACTACCAAGATGTTGACGTTAAAGGAAAAGTGGTGATTGTTAAAGCCGGAAACGAAGAAGGTGGCGGCGCTCAGCAAGCCTTTGGTCTAATAGGTGATAAAACTGCCTTAGCGCAAAAGAACGGTGCTATTGGCGTTATAGAATTTATAGACACCAACGACCAGATCTGGGGCTTTATAGATCATCAATTCAACGAACCAAGAGTTGGACTTGCCAGCTCTGAGGACGAAGAAGACAGCATACCCTTTCTGTGGGTAAAAGATACAGGAGGAACTATCGCTGCAGGACTGTGGCAAAAGAATCCGGAAGGAAGTTTTACTATGGCAAAAAAGGCCGCGGAAAAATTAGACAGCTACAATGTTGTAGGTTGGGTAGAAGGCTCGGATCCGAAGTTGAAAGAAGAATTCATCATTTATTCCGGGCACTATGACCACGTGGGCATTGGTACTCCAGATGCAACAGGAGATACTATTTACAACGGAGCTAGAGACAATGCTGTTGGGGTGACCACTGTATTGAGTATGGCAGAGAACCTCGCCAAATATCCTACCAAAAGATCGGCCTTGTTCATTCTATTTACCGGAGAAGAAATGGGTCTTCTAGGAAGTCGTTATTATGTGGAGAATCCCATATTGCCATTGAATAAGATGGTCTACTGTTTTAACAGTGACAACGCCGGTTACAATGATACTTCCTTGGCTACGATAATTGGTTTGCCAAGAACTACTGCAGCAGATCATATTAAAAATGCCTGCAAGCAATTTGGTTTGACCGCTGTAGATGACCCAGCTCCAGAACAAGGCTTGTTTGACCGTTCTGACAATGTGAACTTTGCCCGTGTTGGTATTCCTGCTCCTACCTTTAGTTTAGGATTCACTGCCTTTAACGGCGATGTGACCAAATACTACCACAGACCTGGAGATGAGGCCGATAACATTGACTATGAGTATATGGAAAAGTTCTTCAAGTCTTATGTCTTGGCAGGACGCCTCATAGGGAACGATCCTGTAACTCCTACTTGGACCGCAGGCGACAAATACGAAGAGGCTTCTAAAGAACTTTACGGCAACTAAAAACCACAACAAAATGAAAAAATACTACTGCTTTCTGTTAATGCTGGCGCTTCCATTTCTTGGCAATGGTCAAGAGCTATCCGAAGTTGAAAAAAAGATCATTGCTGCCGTGGCGGCCAACAATGCCGAACAGCTGGATTTTCTGAAAGCAGTAGTTAATATTAATTCAGGAACCTTGAACCTAGAAGGCGTAAAAGCTGTAGGCGATTTTATGGCCAAGGGCTTTAAAGACATCGGATTTGAAACCACGTGGATAGACATGCCTGCCGAGATGAACCGTGCCGGACACCTTTTTGCAGAAACAAAAGGCGATAGCGGGAAACGCCTTTTACTTATAGGGCATTTGGATACGGTTTTTGAGGCCGACAGTCCTTTTCAAGAGTTTAAAATGGTCAATGATAGCATTGCTCATGCCCCTGGTGGAAACGACATGAAAGGCGGAAATGTGGTGATCTTATATGCACTAAAAGCATTGCAAGACAATGGTCTGTTAGACGATGCCCAGATCATTGCGGCCTTTACGGGAGACGAAGAATCCACAGGAAAACCCTTGAGTATAAGTCGAGCAGAACTTATAAATGCGGCCAAACGCAGTGACATAGCCTTGGGATTCGAAACCGCTACCGGGTTCAACAATGCGACCATTGCCCGTAGAGGTGCCTCTGGCTGGAAGGTGACCACCAGCGGAAAACGCGCCCACTCCTCTGGTGTATTCAGAGAAGGGATAGGTGCCGGAGCGATCTTTGAAATGTCACGTATCTTGAATGAATTCTACAATGAAGTTAAGGGGCCGGAATACCTCACCTTTAACCCAGGTCATATTTTAGGTGGAACTTTTGTGGAATATGACGAAGCCAACTCCAAAGGAGAAGCTTACGGTAAATCCAATGTGGTTGCACAAACTGCCGTGGTAAAAGGCGGCTTGCGTTTTATAACCGAACAACAAAAAGATGAGGCCCGCGCTAAAATGCGTGAGATCGTTGCCAATAATTTACCCATGACCTCTGCAGAGATCAGCTTTATAGACTCATATCCGGCCATGCCTCCATCTGAAGGCAATAAGGCCTTGTTGGAAGTACTTAACCAAGTGAGTTTAGATATGGGACAAGGCGGTGTTGAAGCCTGGGATCCTGGCCGACGCGGAGCTGCAGATGTTTCCTTTGTAGCGCAGTATGTAGACTGTCTGGACGGCCTAGGCACTATGGGCTCCAGAGCACATACTCCAGAAGAGACCGTAAATCTCAACACTATAGAGGCACTGACTGCCAGAGCGGCAATTTTGATCTACAGATTGATAAATACGGAGCGCTAATTACTCCTTCCCGTCTACGTAATCTTGTAAGTAGGCAAAGCGTTCGGTAAGGGTACCTTCTGAGGTTGTCATTCGGGCGCGTTCTAGAATGCCTTTCTTGTCTCCATTGAAGAAGGCAGGAATCACGTGTTCCATAAACATATCTCCAAATCCTTCTGAAGCGTCCTTGGGTAACTCACAAGGTAAATTATCTACGGCCATTACAGCAATGGATCCAGGAGCCTTAAAATCTACTTCGGATTCTGCCTCAGGATCATAACCGTAAAAAGGGTCAGCTATGGTTGACGGCCGGATCGTTGAAGCAATTGGCCCGTCTATATCGCAAGATACATCGGCCACTAAATTGATATTGAAATCTGGATGACGTACATCTTCTCGAGTAAACAAAAACGGGGCTCCGTCGCCGTAGAAATGTCCTGTAATGAACATATCACTCACCTTGGCGTACTTCATCAAGTCGCTTTCGTAGCCCGTCGGGTCGGCGTAAAAGGCGTATTTATCCATAGGCGCGCCATCGGTGCGTTTGTTGTATTCGGTGACGTCGATCGTGCAATATACAGGCTCGTCGTAAGACTTAGACAAATAGTCGGCATCGGCGACCTCACGGATCTGCAAATGGTCTAAGATCTCTTTGGCGCCTTTGGCAACCTTGCCTGTTCCGCTTAGTATGATTCGGATATTTGGCAGGCTGATCTTATCTAATTCTGCTTTGACCTCTTTTAAGTCCGCCAAGTGCTCCACCTTAGGCAAATCGAACAAGCCGTCGCGAATTCCCAACAAGCGGAAACCATTATAGGCTCCTACTAAACCGGCATAGCGTCCAAAACCAATTAGGCGAGCTCCACTTTTCTTAACAATGGTCTCGTGGTCGTACAGCTCTATTTTTTTGTCTAAAATAGCTTTGAGCAGCTTTCTGTTATAGGGCTGCTTTTTAATGGTGTGCGAAAAGAAAAAGTACTTCTTATTGGGAATAAGTGCCTCAACAGGAACCTCCTTGACCCCCAACATCACATCTGCATCAGAAACATCGTCAAGCACAGCCACACCAGCTTTGGCGTAGGCCTCATCCTTAAAAATGCGGATTTCACTAGATTCTACCACTAACTCCGCCTCCGGAAAGCTTTGCATGACTTCCTGACACTTTTCAGGTGAAAAAACCACTCTTTTGTCTGGTGGAGACTTGCGTTCTTTGATTATGGCGAATTTAACTGGCATTTGGAATACTTTTTGTTCAATTAGTAAGGCGAGCAAAGATACAGTATTTCGTGTATCTTTGCGCCCCGAAGTAGTGCTAGCGGCACACTTTGGGAATAGCGATCTTTGAAAACTCAAGGGGCCGACTGGTTTTGACAGCGGGACCAATTGAAATGTAAGCATATCGAGCGTTGAACCACAGCTCGTTAATCTCATGATTCACACTTTTTAAACGGCGAGAATAACTACGCCCTAGCTGCATAATCTGAATTATAGTAGGATAATGCCTCGGTCTACAAGGTAGACAAGCAGGAACGCTCTCGAAAGCCTTGGTTTACGGCATTCGATATAGAGCGTTCGTAAAAGTAAACCTAGCCGCTTTAGGGCTTTGATAAGGCGGCGAAACTCAAATTGAAGCTAAGCCTGTTCTTGGTAGTCTTTGACCGGGGCCAGGCCGACAATCAATTAAAGACTAAATATGTAGAAAGCATTTGAATTGCCTGTTTGGACGAGGGTTCGAATCCCTCCGGCTCCACTTCAAAAGGCTACCGAGAGGTAGCCTTTTTGCGTTACGCCTTCGGGATTCGAACCCCGAAGACCTGTTCTTTTTGAGTAGAAGTATTGAGAGATTTATAAATTGTGAGTATTACTTCCTGCGCGACAGGCCTATGCCTCGCTAAAAACATCCACCGGATGTTTTTTAAACGCTCGGCAGTCCCCGGCTCCAGGATCACTTACAACTGCAATATGGCGAAAACTAAGCGAGTCCAAAAACGCTTGCGCTTTTGAGTGAGTAAAGTTTTAGTCTCAATTTCGAAGAAATTGGCAGTTGTAATTGCAGTACCGCAGAAACAGGGGCCCGACGAAAACACAGAGTGTTTGAGTCAATCCCCGGCTCCACGTCCTTTTAATTCGAATACGGTCATCGAGTGATTTTTGCATAGCAAAAATTGTATCGAGATGGCAACATTGGTTAGGAGTGAGGTACTCTCAATAAAAAGTCTAAACTCCGTTTTGTTTCAATAGACTTTCAGGAAACTTCCAATCTTTAATCTCTAATAGATTTAATATTAACAATGACGAAATTGTATAAAGAAGTTGATTAGCCTTTATAAGTTTCTGAGAATTTATACTAGAAACACTTCCATGGGTTATCTTATTCCGCATTTCTAACAAATCATTGACCTCTACAGGAAATTTTTCTACTGGCAGATCGCTTTCAATAAGGAATTGTCGCATGTTGTTTTTCATTGGTTTATAGACGAGCTTTTTCTGCACGTACTCCCATTTATTTCGAAACATTTTATGTTCATCCTGGACGATTGTCTCTTTTAATAATTGGAAAGCATTTTTATATATTCTAGTTTTTTCTCTAACACTGACAATTAAATTGAACTCCTCAGAATTACGTTTTATTCCCGCGGAAGCTATCTCGAGAATATTATATAAGACTAGAAACTTAGAATTATGATCAAGATTTCTGGCTTGAATGAAACTTGATATCATTTTGTCCAACTTCTTTCTATTTTTCAAGTAACCTTGCGCCCAATTGAGGTTTAAAAATCCATCTGTCCCTCTTACGGACAACAAGTGATTTAAACTACTAATGCGCTTAACAATATGAGGGCTTGGAGTTTTAAAAATAAATATTTGCTTCCCTTTTAAATTTATACATGCATAGTCGTAATCTACGTTTATACCAAGATAAAAAGAGGTTGCTTTGCAAGCGATGTTCAAATAATTCGTTAATTCTATTTCATCCAAGTCATTCTTATGATGAAAGGTAATAATTGGGACTTTATTGATCTCTGTGATACTCTCATGAATACTATCAGTGTAATTAAACTCAAATTCAGGACGAAAACGAGATTGACCTAGATTATAAAATGAATCTTGGTTTACTCTCCTATTGTATACGAGATTATCGTTAACCAACTTATTTAAAGGACTATAAAAATCCTTAACCAATTCAAATCCTTGATTATTCAAATATATCTTTGAATTCTCTAAGTCTTCATCTTCCTGTGATAAATGAACAGCAATTTCACTGAGTTTAATTGACACTGCGTGCGACCTTTGTGTACCCAAATTAAAACCGGTTGTCATCCCCAAAATTTCGGATCTCGAGTAATCTATTTTTTTGAGTACAGGATTATCTCCATTTAATGTCAGTTTAACATGATCCTTAAATAGTCTATAATCTCTTTTGGAAAATATCCAATTGGCGAATTCGTTAAGTAAACCGGTTTTAGCAGTTTCATAAACTACAATTTCCACCTCACTATCTATAATATGAATTTCAGCAGGATATTCTCTTAGCTCTGAATTAATCAGAATCTCTACATTAATTGTAAACAGTCTATTTGAAGTCAATTTGAAACTAAATAACCCCACCCTCAACCCGGCCTAAACCGAAATGAAAATGGGGAGTATATGTTCCTCTAAGTTATAAAATTTTAGTCCAGATTCATGAATTTATGGATAAAGTCTGGGAATGTTTTTAACACCTAATCGCCGCGAAGCGGTGAAAAACGCGACTCCTCGCGAGTCCGTAGCAAAACAAGCTGGCAGCGGCTGGCACGAGATGTGAGGAATAGTATCGAGGCGCAGCCGAGGACGAACTCCGAACATCTGTGGCTGAGGGCAGCGTAGTTTTCAAGGATGAGCGAGCGTCGCTAGACCTTTTTGCGATGCTTCATTTTAGATGTCCACCGGACATCTAAAATTCACCAGTTGCGGCAATGGGAAAAAGGACATTGAAAAAAGAGACATAATGCCTATCTTTGACCAACTCAAAAAACTAAAAAAATGGGCGTAGGCGGCATCGTAATTGGAACAATCGTAGTGTGCTTTATTCTTGGACTCATGATCGAGATCCAGGAGCGTTTCTAAACTCTTCTCTTACTTAATTACCGAAAAACTATAGGTGGTCGCGGAGCGATACACCTCATTTGGTTGTACCACTATTGATGGGAATTCCGGGCGGTTTGGCGCATCCGGATAGCCTTGCATTTCGAGGCAAATGGCTGGGAAATCTGCATTGTTATCACCTCTTAAGCCCAAACCCTCAAAGTTAGGCGGAGTATAGACTTGTACGGCCAGCTGATTGCTCACCACCTGTATTTCAATTCCAGTTTCTGGTGCAAAGAGTCGCAAGGGTTGGTGCTCTTTTTCTAAAGCATAAGCCAGATCCAAGCCCTCCCCAATTCTATCTCCTACCCGAGCTTCCACCGAAAAGTCCTTGTTGTGTGTTTTAGTGTCTAACAGCTTTCCTGTGGGCACCACCTGCTTATCGGTTTCCAAGAATTTCTGTGTAGGAATATACAATCGATGATCTAAAACACTACCGCTACCCGCCAAATTGAAATAGGCGTGATTGCACAGATTCAAAACCGTTGTTGCATCTGTAGTGGCCTCATAGACTAGTGACAATTGGTTTTCCTCATTGAGGGTATAAGTAGCGCTAACGTGAATATTTCCCGGATATCCGCAACTTCCGGCCTCTTGTTCTAAGGCGAATATCAGCTTGTTGTTAGTCTGCTCTTTTACCGTCCAGATCTGATGCTGAAAGCCACAGCTTTCGCTGTGCAAATGCATGCCATTGTTCTGAGGCAGGGCGTAAAATTGACCATCTAGATGAAACCCTCCGCCGGAGATCCTGTTGGCCACGCGACCCACACTGGCCCCGAGACACAGATTCCAAGCCTTGGTCTTTGCAGATAGATAATCTTCTACCCTATCAAAACCCGCAACCAAGTGTTGCAGTATGCCGTGCTTATCAAGAAACTGAATATCAGTGATAGCGGCCCCAGCGTTGCTAAGGGTAACTTTGGTTCCTTTGGAATTGAACAGCGTATAGAATTGCGCTTCTCTCTGCATGGAGCGCAAGATAAAAAAAGCCGCTTCAAAATGAAGCGGCTTTAAGATCTTTAGAATCGTCTTTTTTAGGATTGTTCCTTTTCGGTTTCCTGACCCGATTCTTCCCAGAGCACAATACCTCCTTCTAGATCATAGATTTTTTTAAAGCCCATTTCTTTTAAGATCTCCGCGGCTCTAGCAGAGC
Organism: Gilvibacter sp. SZ-19; assembly: GCF_002163875.1. Lineage (GTDB taxonomy): Bacteria > Bacteroidota > Bacteroidia > Flavobacteriales > Flavobacteriaceae > Gilvibacter. The sequence continues at coordinate 524,877 of NZ_CP019333.1, forward strand.
GCCCACCCTTTTTACAATACACATAAACAGGCTTGTCTTTGTCTAGTGTTGCAGCCTTTTCTGCAAAGTCGTCGTCGGTCACACAGATGTTGTGCGAGTTCTTTAAATGACCTTCTAGGAATTCCTGCCCGGTGCGAACATCTACCAACTGGATACTGCTATCTTTTAGAGCTTCGCTCATTTGCTCAACAGTGATCTGCTGGATCTCGCCGGCTTTGGTCTCGGTACAGGACTGAAAAATTCCAATGGCCAAAACAAGGGTTAAAAATAAATAAGCGCGTTTCATTTGTTCTAAATTTTTACTTGGTCACGTCTCCATCCCACTCGGTAAAACCACCCAATAGATTATAAGTGGTAGCAATCCCTACGGATTCTAAAACGGCACAGGCCTGAGCACTGCGGCCGCCCGAACGGCAATAGACATAATAATTTTTGTTAGGGTCCAAAGCACTCACCGCTTCCATAAAAGCTTGTGGTTGATAAATGTCCATATGCAAAGCAGACGGAATGTATCCTTCTTCTATCTCCTCCGCAGTACGCACATCGATAATAACGGCTTCAGGGTCTTGCGCTATCTGGTCTTGCCAGGCGTCGCTTGTAAGGTCGATCATAGTCTAATAAACTTTGTTTAAGAGCTTTTAGTATGTTCAAAGTTAAGTATAACCATCAAAATTCACACCAGAATTTTTACAAAAAAGCTCCTAAGCATGCCCAAACAAGGACATCTTACCAGATTCGTAACCGCTTTTGCAAAACCGTGGACCATTGCAATATTTCCACTCCGCAGTAACCGAAAGACTAAACAAAAAAGCCGACCTCTAAGGAGTCGGCTTTTCTTAAATATGTAATACAGTTTATACTTTTACAGAACATCCAATAGCGCGTGTTTCCTTAACTGGCACTTCTTTGCCAGCCAACAGCGCATTAACTGCGTCTGCCAAATAGGTTTTGGTCACTCCGGCCGCATCGCGAACACTATCATCTATAGCGCCAATGTATTTGACCACCATATCGCCACCTTCTTTTTGTAGCAGGTAAACATGTGGCGTCTTTTTGGCGCCAAACTGGGCATAGACCGTACTGCTCTCATCATAGAGATACGGGAAGGTGAAATTCTTCTGCTTCGCCTTTTGCTGCATGAGTTCGTAAGTATCGTCTGGTTGTACAGCAGGATCGTTCGGGTTTATGGCAATTACCGGATAACCTTTCCCTTTGAACTGCTTGTCTAGCGCAATGATCCTGTCCTCGCTGGCAACTGCATATGGGCAGGTATTACAGGTAAAGATCACTATGAATCCCTTGGCGTCCTTATAGTCTGCCATAGAAACCATTTTTCCGTCTACGTTCTTAAGGCGAACGTCTTTTACTTTATCGCCAATAGTGTAGCCATCTGAGGCTGTATTGGTGAAACTGCTGAGCCCAATGGTTGCCACCAAGGCATAAACAGCAACAACTGCGATGTTCTTAAATTTTTGCATTTTAAAGAAAGGTATTGAGTTCTTGTTCTAGTTCTTCTAAGGTGAACGATTGCTCGTAGAATTTGCGCTCGTCTCCTTTATAGATCACAGTGGCCGGAATGGCTCCGGACCAACTTTCGTCCACTTTGGGTATCCATTCGTTAGCGCCGGTATCGTCTAGCAGGACTACCGGAGACTTGATCTGGTTCTTTTCTATAAATGGTATTACTTGTTTTTCTAAAAGCTTCGGGAAGTCTATGCTAACCAACAGTACTTCTACATTTTGGTCGGCGTACTTGGTGGCTAATGTTTCAAAATATGGCAGCTCCTTAATACAGGGTTTACACCAAGTGGCCCAAAAATTCACTACGTATATTTTGCCGTCGTCTTTATTCAATAAAGGTTCAAATTCATCGAATTTGTAAACGGGCACTTTAGCCGCCCCGGTGCTTGCCTTTACTTCGGAAGTGGTCTCGGTAGCTTCTGTGGTTTGTTTTGCTGCGGATTTTTCCTCTTTGCATGCCCCTAAAAACAAGGGAAATGCTAAAAGCAATAAGACATATATATAATAGGACTGTTTCAAGCTGCTGAATTTAATGCCATTAAAAATATTCAATATCGGCAGCAACCAAAAATCATTTAACAGTAGATTAAATCTTTTAACACTAACCCCCCAATTAAAATTGTGTTAAAAAGGTTTTGAATTCGATTTTTCATTATACATTTGTATATACAATAGTTGTTAGGACAATTATGGAGATTGAATCTATTATCAAAGCCACCAAGCCGATGCAGTTGCACACCAAAACGGTGATCAACCTAATGTATCGTGCGCGGGTCATTGAAGAATCGGTAAATCGTATTCTGAAAGGCTATGAGCTGAGTATTCAACAATATAATGTACTGCGGATATTACGCGGTCAGGGAGGCAATCCAGCCAATCTGTCTACAGTAACGGAGCGCATGGTAGATCCTAACAGCAATACCACACGCCTAATAGACAAGCTGCTTAAAAAAGGGCTGGTCAAAAGACAAATATGCGCCGCCAACAGAAGAAAGGTGGAACTATTTATCACAGAACAAGGGCTTGAACTTTTAGGTGTTTTAGACCCTATTGTAGAATCGAACAATCAGCAGATGCTCAATCAATTAGATCTGAGTGAACTGGAGCAATTGAATACCTATTTAAATAACATACATTCATAAATTTTAAAAACAACTCTAATGAGAAATCACGTAAAAACAGCAGCTTTGTTGTTGCTAGCCATCGCCTTTAGCGCATTCAACACTTCTACTGTTGAAAAGCTTATGGTAAAAGACAGTACTATTACCTGGGTAGGTAAAAAAGTTACTGGACAGCACGAAGGTACTATCAACCTTAAGAGCGGTTACTTCATGATGGACGGAGAATCCATGGTAGGTGGAGAATTCGTTATCGATATGACCAGTATCAATGTAACCGACCTTCAGGCAGGAAAAGGAAAAGAAAAACTAGAAGGACACTTGAAGTCTGACGACTTTTTTGGTGTTGAAGCCTTCCCTACAGCGACCTTAACTGTTAAGAACGCTGCTAGAAACGGAAACACCTACACGGTGAACGCAGATCTTACCATTAAAGGAAAGACCAACCCGATCACCTTCGACATTACTAAAGATGGAACCAATATGACAGCTAATGTTACTATTGACCGTTCTAAGTTCGATGTGCGTTACGGTTCAGGAAGCTTCTTCGACAATCTAGGAGACAAGACCATCTATGATGATTTTGACTTGACTGTAAATCTATCCTTTTAATAGGATCCATTCCCAAGAGAAGAATCCCGCCTGTTAAAGGTGGGATTTTTTTATGCTGATGGTTTGAATTTATAATCAGACTATTTATCTTTGAAACTCAAATGAAGCAAATAAACGTAAATACTTGGTGGTGGTCAGCTCAAAGCACAAGCTCGTGAGGCTGATCGTCTGATTGTATACGTTAAACATACCAAAGACTTGTCGCTCACGACAGGTCTTTTTTTATTAAAGACATGCAGAGATTTACTTTAAAAACACACAGCAAACAGCTTCTGGCCGATACGCTAACGCCGGTTTCTATCTATTTGCAGTTGCGGGATAGGTTCCCAAACAGCTTGCTTTTGGAAAGTAGCGACTATCATGCTAACGACAACAGTTTTAGCTATATCTGTTGCAACCCAATTGCCAGCATCAAGGTCGCTAATAATGAGATCCACTGCAATTACCCTGATGGCAGCGCGACTCAAGAGACCATTACCTCAAATGTCGATGTTCCGGCAGCTATTGCGGACTTTGCGGCGCAATTTGAGGTGGACAGTGAGGACTACAAATTCATAAATCATGGGTTGTTTGGTTTTATCGCTTATGATGCCGTGCAGTATTTTGAAGATATTCAGATCAGCAAAAAAGAAGGCGATCTTGAAATTCCAGATATATACTATGCTGTCTACCAGAATATCATTGCCATAAATCACTTTAATAACCAGGCTTATTTGTTCGCTCATTGTTATGATGGGCCAGACAATCTGGACGCCTTGGAACAGCTCATCCGCAGCACTACGAATAAAAAATACCCCTTTCAAAAAAGTGGATCGGTTACTACCAACACAACCGACGAAGAATTCATGGCCTTGGTAGAACAGTGTAAAAAGCACTGCAATCGCGGCGATGTATTTCAGATAGTTCCGTCTAAACGCTACTCACAAAGCTTTACCGGCGATGAGTTTAACGTATACAGAGCCTTGCGCAGTGTTAACCCTTCTCCTTACCTCTTCTACTTTGACTACGGTAACTTCAAGATCTTTGGAAGTTCTCCTGAGGCGCAATTGGTGGTCAAAGACGGTATGACAGAGATCCACCCAATTGCAGGGACTTTTAGACGAACTGGTAACGATGAGCAAGATGCAGCACTGGCTTTAGAGTTGGCCGCCGATGAAAAAGAGAACAGTGAACATGTGATGCTCGTAGACCTGGCCCGTAACGACCTAAGCCGACATGGAACAGACATTCAAGTAGCCACCTACAAAGAGGTACAGTTCTTTTCGCATGTGATCCACTTGGTGAGTAAAGTAGTGGGAACTAAAAACCCCGAAACCCCTACCATGCAGATCGTCGCCGATACCTTCCCCGCGGGAACCTTAAGCGGTGCGCCCAAACATATGGCCATGCAGCTTTTAGAAAAGTACGAGAACATAAATCGCAGTTTCTACGGAGGCGCTATTGGCTTTATGGACTTTAAAGGCAACTTTAACCACGCCATCATTATTAGATCCTTTGTGAGCAAGAACCACCAATTGCATTATCAGGCAGGGGCTGGAATTGTGACCGACAGCGATCCGGAGAAAGAATTACAAGAAGTATACAACAAATTAGGGGCTTTGAACAAGGCCCTCGAACTCGCAGAAAATTTATAAGATGAAGATATTAGTGATCGACAATTACGACAGCTTTGTGTACAATTTGGTACACTATATCCGCGAGTTTGTAGACGATGTCACCGTATGGAGGAACGACCAGTTCGAGCTGGAAGATGTAGCCGACTTTGATAAAATAGTTTTGTCTCCTGGGCCTGGAATACCAGAGGAAGCCGGGCTACTCAAAGCTGTAGTAGAACGCTATGCTTCTACCAAATCCATGCTTGGTGTTTGTTTAGGACAACAGGCCATCGGTGAGGTTTTTGGTGGATCGCTGATCAATTTGGATCAAGTATTCCACGGCGTTGGGACGCACGTAGAGCGTTTAGTAGATGACGAACCACTCTTTGCAGGCCTACCTAAGAATTTTCAAGTAGGTCGCTATCATTCTTGGGTTGTTGCTCGCGAAGATTTCCCACAAGATCTAGAGATCACCGCGGTAGATGAGTCTGGGCAGATCATGGCCCTAAGGCATAAAAAATACGACTTAAGAGGGGTACAATTTCATCCTGAATCTGTACTGACTCCGCATGGGAAAAGCATGATCAAAAACTGGTTAAACCAAAACAATAAAGAATAGATGAAGGCTGTTTTGAATCGCCTGATCAATCAGGAAATATTGAGTAAAGAAGAAGCCCGCGATATTTTGATCAATATCTCTGCCGGACAATATAACGAAGCACAGATCGCCGCTTTTTTAACTGTCTACATGATGCGCAGCATTACTGTAGATGAGCTTCAAGGTTTCCGCGATGCGCTCTTGGAACTCTGCATTGCGGTTCCCGTAGAAGATTACAACACCATTGACCTTTGCGGTACAGGTGGCGACGGCAAGAACACCTTTAATATCTCTACCCTGGCTTCCTTTGTGACCGCTGCCTCTGGAGTGCAGGTTACTAAACACGGGAATTACGGAGTTTCATCTGTTAGCGGCAGCAGTAACGTGATGGAACATATGGGGGTAAAATTTACCAATGATACCGACATCTTAAAACGCTGCCTGGACGAAGCTAATATTTGCGTCTTGCACGCACCGCTTTTTCACCCAGCTATGAAAAATGTTGGTGGCATTCGCAAGGCTTTAGGCGTAAAGACCTTTTTCAATATGTTGGGACCTATGGTGAATCCCGCCTTTCCGAAGAACCAACTCGTTGGAGTTTTCAATTTAGAATTGGCTCGTGTTTACGGTTATCTGTATCAGCAATCAGCAAAGAATTACACCATTTTACATGCATTAGACGGTTATGATGAAATATCCTTGACTGGAGCTACGCGAGTTATCAGCAACCGTTTTGAGCAGCAATTAACCCCAGAAGATTTTGGTGTTAATAGTATTACTGCGGAGGATATCTTTGGAGGCGATACGGTAGAAGAGGCTGCTAGCATTTTTAAGACTGTCTTATCTGGACAAGGCACCGATGCGCAGAACCACGTAGTGGCTGCCAATGCAGGTATGGCTATTGCTACCGTAAAGGGCTGTACGCCAAAGCAAGGTTTTGAAAAAGCCTTAGAAACGCTAAAAAGCGGTATGGCCGAGAAACATTTGAATCAATTAGTTGCTCTAACCAACGCATAGTATGGATATCTTAGAACGCATAGTAGCGCAGCAAGCTCAAGATCTCATCCGCAGAAAACAAAGCTTTCCAGAGAGTTATTGGGAGTCGGCTCCACTTTTCAACAGACCTTGCATTTCTCTTAAAAATGCGTTGAACGAAAGCTCCACAGGTATAATTGCGGAGTTCAAACGACGCTCACCCAGTAAGCCTTCGATAAACTTTAAGGCCCAGGTAAGCGAGGTTGCTTCAGGGTATCAAGCTGCAGGGATCAGCGGAATGTCTGTCCTTACCAACGGACCTTTCTTTGGAGGTTCTTTAGAAGATCTAAGCCAAGCAAGAGCAAGCGCGAACATGCCTTTGCTCAGAAAAGAATTTGTGATAGATCCGTATCAAATAACAGAGGCCAAAGCCCACGGTGCAGATGTTATATTATTAATAGCGGCTTGTTTAGAACCCGCCCGATTGCAGATGTTAGCCAAAAAGACCAAATCCCTTGGGATGGAAGTCTTGTTAGAGGTTCATAATGAGGCCGAGTTGCAAGCCAACCTCATCCCAGAAGTAGATCTAATAGGAGTCAATAATAGGAACTTGAAGACCTTTACGGTAAATGTGCAAACCAGTTTGGACCTGCTGCAGCAGATACCGCAAGAGTTCACTCCGATCTCTGAAAGTGGACTGAGCGACCCTAATACAGTTGCCATGCTGGGCCAAGCAGGTTTTAAAGGCTTTTTGATGGGAGAACATTTCATGCGTTCAGAAAACCCTGGTGAAGCAGCTGCTGCATTTGTAAACGCTTTAAAAAATCAGCGCAATGAAGATTAAAGTATGCGGCATGCGCGAGGCGAAAAATATAGCAGCACTTACGGACTTAAAGCCAGATTATATCGGTTTTATCTTTTACGAGAAGTCTCCAAGGTATATGAAAGCAGACCCTGTTGCAGTTCCTGAGGGAATTAAAAAAGTTGGGGTTTTTGTAGATGCCCCAAAAGGGTATGTACTGCAACAAATTGAAGCTCATGAGCTGAATGTGGTCCAATTACACGGCAAAGAAGACCAACAATACATAAGCCTTTTACGCGAGCTGGTTCATACCGACATTGACTTTTGGAAAGTCTTTTCCGTTGGAGAAAAATTTGATTTTAAAAAGCTGAAACCGTTTGAAGAGCTAGTCGATGCCTTCTTGTTCGATACCCGCGGAGCTGCTCCAGGTGGCAACGGCAAGACCTTTGATTGGAAACTACTCAACGCTTACCGAAGTGAGCTACCCATTGTAATTAGTGGCGGTATTGGGTTGGAAGAACTCCCAGCGGTAAAAGAACTGCTGCAATCTTCGCTACCTATTATGGCGATCGATGTGAACAGCAAGTTCGAATCAGAACCCGGATTAAAAAAAATTGATGAATTAAAGACCTTGATGAATTATGAACTATAATGTAGACCAGCACGGTTATTACGGAGATTTTGGTGGCGCTTTTATCCCAGAGATGCTCTATCCAAATGTGGAGGAATTGCGTCAAAATTATATTCAAATAGCCTCGGACCCTGCTTTTCAAGAAGAGTTTCACGCCTTGCTTAAAGACTATGTGGGCAGACCTACTCCACTTTACTATGCCAAGAGATTCTCAGAACATTACGGCTGTAAAGTCTACTTAAAACGCGAGGATCTTTGTCATACCGGAGCCCATAAAGTAAACAACACCATTGGGCAGATCTTAATGGCCAAACGCTTGGGCAAAAAACGCATCATAGCAGAAACCGGAGCGGGTCAACACGGGGTGGCCACAGCTACTGTATGTGCACTCATGGGTATGGAGTGTATCGTTTATATGGGTGCAATAGACATTAAACGTCAAGCTCCCAACGTAGCGCGAATGAAAATGTTGGGCGCCAAGGTTGTTCCGGCCGAATCAGGTTCAAAAACGCTTAAAGATGCGACCAATGAAGCCATCCGCGATTGGATCAACAATCCGGTAGACACGCACTATATTATTGGTAGCGTTGTTGGGCCGCATCCGTATCCGGATATGGTGGCCCGCTTTCAGGCCGTGATCTCTCAGGAGATAAAAACACAACTCCACGAAAAAGAAGGGCGTGAAAACCCAGATTATGTGGTGGCCTGTGTAGGTGGTGGTTCTAATGCTGCTGGAGCCTATTACGAATACCTCAACACCCCAGAAGTTGGACTCATTGCAGTAGAGGCTGCAGGAAAAGGTGTGAATACTGGCGAGAGTGCCGCAACTTCGCAGTTGGGGAAATCGGGTATTATACACGGGAGTAAGACATTGCTCATGCAAACCGATGACGGCCAGATCACAGAGCCATACTCTATCTCTGCCGGTTTGGACTATCCAGGAATAGGGCCTATGCATGCACACCTGTACGCAAGCGGGCGCGCCGAATTCATTTCTATTACCGATAAAGCGGCTATGGAAGCTGGTCTTCTTTTAAGTCAATTGGAAGGAATAATTCCAGCTATTGAAACCTCGCACGCCTTTGCCATTTTTGAAGAGCGCAAATTCAAGGCAGATGATGTTGTGGTGGTAAATCTTTCCGGGCGTGGCGACAAAGACCTCAATACTTATATCGAATACTTTAAACTCTAAGCCTCAGCGATGAATAGAATTCAACAGGCCTTACAGCAAGACAAAAAATTACTTTCCATATACTTTACAGCAGGCTTTCCAAAATTGGAAGACACCGTGAACATCATCAAGAATCTGGAAGAATCTGGAGCCGATATGATCGAGATCGGCCTACCTTTTAGCGACCCACTAGCAGACGGCCCTACTATACAAGAAAGCTCTACAGACGCCTTGCGAAACGGTATGACTACCGCCAAATTGTTTGAACAATTGGAAGGCATCCGTGAACAGGTTGCTATTCCCTTGATCATTATGGGGTATTTCAACCCGATGATGCAGTATGGGATGGAAGAATTTTGCAAACGCTGCAATGAACTCGGCATAGATGGGCTTATCATTCCAGATCTGCCGCTGCGCGAATACGAATTGGAATACAAGGCACTCTTTGACAAATACAATTTGGACATGGTCTTCTTAATTACGCCACAGACCTCAGAAGCGCGTATTCGTCAGATCGATGCAGCCTCCAATAGTTTTATCTATATGGTGAGCACTGCCAGCACTACAGGAGCGCAAAGTGGTTTCTCCCAGCAGACCACTGCCTATTTTGATCGTATAGCCGCTATGGAACTTAAAAGTGAGTGTATAGTCGGATTTGGTATTAGCAGTGCCGATACGTTCAAGGCCGCAACACGCAAGGCTAAAGGAGCCATCATCGGGTCGGCTTTTATTAAAATGCTTCGTGAAAAAGGAATTGCAGGGATCGCAGATTTTATGAAGGCGATCCGCCCTGATTAGGCCATATTAAACTGTAGATCTTACTAACGGCCCAATTCCCCAAAGGGAAATAAAGTGCAAAGAACAAGGCCATAGCAAGAGCAAAGTTTCGCTCTCCGAAGAACTGGTCTAAGATATTGTTCGGAAAAGCAATTGAAGTTTCTAGCGCATAACCCCCAAATTCCAAAAGCCCCATAGCAATAAGCCCGTAAGCGTATTGCATATGGAAAGGCAGACCTCGTAAGATTAGTGAAATCGGGATCATATAGAGCAAATAAACTGTGATCACCTGCCACCAATAGGTAAAGGTCGCTATCTGGACTGTGGCACCAAACCAATCCATTCCCATCCCCCACGCAAAATAAAGTACCACATAAACTGCCAAGAGTCGCTTATCGACCTGTAATTTTTGCATCACAAAGGCTTTAAAATCTTTCATGCGGACCAATAAATTAAACGGTAATACTTGCCGTGGTGACTGAGACTTGCAGGATAAAGTGTATCTCTCCCCATTGATACATAAGGCAAGCACCCTTTATATTCGATTGCTCTTGGATTATCTGCGGATCTTCTACTTACTTTTTTTAATGCTGCGGAGCAGTGTCGGACCTCAGCATACAAACAATCACCACTTAACTCAGAGATTCCTAAAAACTCAAGATCGCCTAAGGAGATCTTCGACTGGGTATTGTCTAAAAGTACGACTTGAGTCCTGGAGGGGCTAAAATCCTCAGCATAACCCAAACGTACAGCTGCTTTAAAAGCTGCTTCCTTTAAGCTCCAAAACCGCCAAATAGAAATGTCTCGCGCTTCAAAAACGCCAAATTGAGCTTGCTCACTGGCAGAGCACATCTTATTTGCATAACGCCAAAAACGCTGCTCTGACTTAAATTCGCTGATAGTAAGATCTACAACATCGTTTCCGATCATGCTCCCAGTTTTTCTTTGATTACCGCCAAAGAACTTTCAACGGTCAGCATCTTTTCCATAGAGTCGTTATCGATCTCTATGTCAAAGGCATCTTCAACATCTAAGACAACATCGACCAAATTGGCGGAGTTGATCTGCAGGTCTTCTATAAATCGCGTCTCTGCAGTTAGTGTTTTAAAGGCTTCTTGATTCTGTAAATAAGGACTTATGATCTCTTTTAGCCGATCGAAGAATTGAGCATCATTCATTGAGGAAAAACATTTGCGGTGATAGTATGCCTTGAAGTTACGAATTATAGCGACGCAATACGACACAAGCATTTACATCGCCAAAACCAAAACTAGCCTTGATAGCTCTGTCTAATTGTACATCGATGGCTTGCTGCGGAATCTTTTCGCGAGGAACCCATTTTGCTATCTGCGGATGCAGGTCCTCTGAATTGATCGAAGGATGCACAAAACCTCTCTGAAGTTGTAAAGTTGTGGCCACAAGCTCCACGGCTCCGGAACCTGACAAGCAATGGCCTACCAGACTCTTGGTCGCTTGTAAATACGGAAAGTTGGACTTATCTCGTCCAAGAGCAGCAGCCCAAGCGGCCACCTCATCCGGGTCTTTAACTGTTGCTGTTAAATGCCCATTGATCAGATCTATTTGCGCTCCCTCAATGCCAGACATGACCAAACTATCTTTAATGCAGCTTTTAACCGCCTCCGGATTTGGAGCGGTAAGCGTGCCTCCGCCGCGCTGCCCTCCAGAATTGATCTGCCCGCCGAGCACTTCTGCAATTATAGGCGCTCCGCGTTCTAAGGCGGCCTCCAAACTTTCCAGGACAAAGGCTCCTGCTCCTGCGCCAGGGACTAAGCCTCCAGCAGTCTCGCTTAAAGGTCTTGAAGCCTGTTCTGGCTTGTCGTTATGCCGATAATTAGTGACTCGCATCGCATCAAAACCTCCCCAGAGATAAGGACCATGCTCACAAGTAGCGCCCACCAACATGCGTTTGGCGTAACCCGCCTTTATATGCCTGTAACCCATTAGCAGGGCTTCGGTTCCTGTGGTACAAGCAGACGAATTTGTGCTCACCTGATTGCCTGCGGCAATATGACCTGCAATAAATGCGCTTACACCGCTGGCCATGGTTTGAATGACCACATTACTCCCCAGGCGCCTAACTTTCTGAGCGTCGACAAGTTTTATGGATTCGTTAAGTTTTTCAATGCCCGAAGTACCGGTACCAAAAATGACTCCTGTATCGGGGTCTAAAGATTCGGATTCGGGCTCAAGGCCAGCATTTCGCCAAGCCTCATGCGCTGCTATCATGCCGTAAATGATACCGTCGCTGTTAAAATTTCTAAGTTGCAGCGGACTAAAACAAGCATCGATATGCTCTTGAGTTATAGGTGGAATCCCTCCTACTTGACAACCAAAATTAAGCGCCGCCAAACGCGGTATAAACTCAATACCCGATATACCATTGCGCAAGGCCTTTTCAAAATCGGATAAACCAATCCCGTTGGGAGCCACCACCCCCATGCCAGATATAACTACACGACTATTGGATATGCGCTCCCCCATCGACAGGAATTACAGCTCCGTTGATCCAAGCAGCCTCAGGGCGACACAAAAGGCCTGCCACGCGGGCTACATCTTCTGGAGTGGTTAAACGTTTAAAAGGACTTCTGGCAGTTGCGAACTTCAAGATCTGTTCTACATTGGGAATTCGGCGCAGGGATTCGGTATCCACTACTCCAGCCTGAATACAATTTGCTCGAATGCCAAAAGGTGCAAATTCTAAGGCAATACTTCTGGTAATGGCTTCTAAAGCTGCTTTAGCAGCGCCCACAGCGGCATAATGTTTCCAAGCTTTATGACTGCCCTCGCTGGTATAGCTAATAATTCGGGTATCCGTTGCAAAGAGCCCTGCACTGTGTAACTGTTGGGTCCAAAGCAGTAAACTACTTGCCATGGCTTCTAAGGTTATCGCCATATCAACTCCCGATAACGCAGCAGATGTTGTTATTGGTTTTACATGACCTTTAGCAATAGCATGGATCATTACTGCTACGGACTCGTCTTGCTTAAGTATATCCTTAAAACTGCTTACTAGATCGGCAATGCTTTCTGCTCGCGTGGCATCTTTGTTAAAAGTGTGGACTGCAATTGCTTCGGACCTTAAACGGGCTACTTCCTCTTCAAATTCAGCTAAAGAGGCTCTAGGATCGCGATGCACCAACAACAAACTATAGCCCAGTCGCGCCAATTCTTTGGCCGTAGCCAAACCAAGACCACGAGATCCACCAAGGACGAGCGCCCATTTTCTTTGACCTACCATTGTAATAAAACGCGTTGTGCAGAAAAACCAGGGCCAAAGCTTAGCATGAGGCCTTGTGTTCCTGCGGGATTATCTTTTTCCATAAATCGCTCCAATACATAAAGTACCGTTGCACTGGACATATTGCCGTACAGATCGAGCACTGCTCGCGTATCTGCAATTGATTTTCCGAGCGAGCCAAAGAGCTCGTCTACGGTCTGCACGATCTTACGTCCGCCCGGATGAAAGATCAAATGCTCCACAGCTTCAATACTGCTGCCGTGTTGTTCTAAAAAGGGGTGTATAATATCGCCAAAATGAGAACCGATCATATTGGGCACCTCCGGATCGAGGATCATCTGCAAGCCCTGATTGGTGAGATCAAAGCCCATTAGATGCGTCGCATTGTAAAAGTGATACATGCCTTCTCCGAGTATTTCAGGTCCATTCGCCTCCGCAGCAGAAGAGAGCAAAACACAGGCAGCACCGTCACCGAAAATGGCAGCACTAACCATATTGGCCATGGAATAATCGCTGTGTTGAAAGGTAGCTGTAGGAGATTCCACCGCAATAACGGCTGCTTTCTTATTCGGATTTGCCTTAAGGAAATTATATGCATAAATGGTTCCGGATACCCCAGCTGCGCAGCCCATTTCTGTGACCGGTAAACGCAATACATCTTGGCGTAAGCCCAATTCATTGATCAAATAGGCATCTAAACTTGGGATCATGATCCCGGTGCAGCTCACGGTGATGAGCATATCGAGTTCCTCGGGCTTCCATTGAGCCTTTTCCAAGGCTTTTTCAAGAGATTCTTTGCCTAGATCTATGGCTGCCTTTACAAACAGCCTATTCTTGTCTTCAAAAGAAGTTTGCCGAAAAACCTCTGGAGCATCCATGATCGAATAACGCTGCGATACTCCGGCACCCTCGAAGATCTTTAAAACCTTACGCCTAAAACGATCATCCTGATCTCCTAACCACCCTGAAACATAGGGTAATATTTCGTCAGTGGTTCGAGAAAACTCGGGTAGCGCTTTCGCAACTGCTGTAATCTTTACACTCATTTTCTCAATAACCACAAATAGCGATACGCCCAGTTCCAACTAATGGTACTTTGCATCTTTAAGGAGTTCGACATATGTTCTAATTCTTCTTTTTTAAAACCTTTTTTTATAGACAGCAAACCGTCGTGCATGATCATTTCGTTACGGATAAATAAGCCCAAGGCCCAAAACAAGCCATAAGCTATAGGGCTGCGATGCAGATCATTGACTACCCAACCCAAAGTAACCTCAGCATTTGCTTTCTCGATCATACGCATTATTTGTTCATCGTCGAAGTGGTGCATGAACAAGGTTGCCAAGACGATGTCACATTTGGGCATATTCCACTCAAAAACATCAGCTTTAAGATAGGTAATTTCAGGATAGTCTACAGAACGTTCTTGAGCAAAGGCTATACAGGCCGTGTTGGCATCAACCCCAGTGAATTGCCAATTGAGTTCATGCCTCCTACTATAATTGGCCAAATGGCGCAGTTGACTGCCTTCACCACATCCCAGATCAATTAAATGCAGTCCCGTTTTAGAGGTGCTGTTCTTGATCAATTTCTTTACACCTTTCAAACTCACGGCATCGCCTCCAAGACGTGCATTGATCTTGGCCAAGGTCTTTAAGGTGGATCGGAGTTGTTCTCCTTCCATCTCTAAATCGTCCATCCACTCGGCTGCGTGTGATCTATGCTTCATTGTGGAGGTGTTTTGGTTTTAGTTTTCCGTGCGTTTGCCTGATAAAAAACGGCAATAGTCCAGGTATCAGTTTTAAAAATTGTAAACTAAGGCTACTCGCTTTTGGATTTGCAAAGACTCGAGCGGCTATACGCCCAATACGCAAACGTTTGTTGAATTCAGATTTCCAGTGGTTCTCATAATTAACCAACATTGTTCCGCGGTTAATTTTACCTTTTAAAAAGGCCTTTAATTCTGATGCAGCGAGGCTAGCGCTACGAATGGCCATACTCATACCATTACCGCTTAATGGATGAATAAGACCGGCTGTGTCTCCACACATGAGCTAATGCCCTTCTACCGGAGGTTTATCTTTAAATGAGATCTGCGCAATGCTGATCGGTTGCTCAAACTGCATATCGGTTTGGTCTAACAACTCCTTTAAAGCAGGATTTGAAGCAAGCTCCAGATTTATAAATTCTTTGAGGTTTTTATGCTTTTTAAAAACATCATAAGTCGCAATAAAACAGAAATTGATCAGGCCATCTTCCACCCGCGAAACTCCGCAGTAACCACCTTTAAAATTGTGTAAGGCCACCAAAGTAGCATCGAAGCTCCCTCGGGCATGCCACTTGGCAGCCATGAAATTGGCCTTCTCGTCGATAAACTCGCGGGCTAGCTTTTTATCCAAGACAGACCGTTTACCATAAGCCCCTATACCAGTTCGTCCGTGAAACAACTTCCCGTTACTGGTCTTAGCAGTAACCCCATCGGGTTCGGATTGGATTGCTACTACAGCCTCAGTAATAAAAACAACTCCGGCTTCCTTGGCCAAGTTAAACAGTTCCAACTCCACAGTATACCTACTGAGTCCAAATCCACCTAAAGGCAAACGGGCGCTAATAGATCTACCATCCGTATGGGTCCATAAAAAATTGGAGATCGCAACAGCCCCATGATCAAATGGGTCAAAACCCAATGATTTCAAATACGGCAGTACTTCATTGGAGATGTATTCTCCACAAACCTTGTGTCTTGGATAGGCTTTAGGTTCAAACAGCAAGACCTCATACCCTGCCTGGGCCAGATCTATTCCAGCGCAAAGGCCAGCCAAGCCCCCACCAATTATAAGTACATCAGCTTGGGTTGTCCTCACGATTTCGGAACTTCTAATCGAAGACTGATCACTACTGTCTTAGACAGGATAAGGCTTCTGCCACCAACTCCAAAGTCTAAACGATTTATAGACAATTCCCCTTTTAAGTACTGT
Organism: Gilvibacter sp. SZ-19; assembly: GCF_002163875.1. Classification (GTDB taxonomy): domain Bacteria; phylum Bacteroidota; class Bacteroidia; order Flavobacteriales; family Flavobacteriaceae; genus Gilvibacter. The sequence goes on from NZ_CP019333.1 coordinate 540,914, forward strand.
GAGCCGTCTGTCTCCAATTCAAGCGGTATGGCTACCTCCTGGGAGCTGCCTTTGATAGTTAGAATACCGGACAACTGATAATTATTTAGGCCCACAACGGCCAAAGCGATAGAACGAAATCTGATCTCGGGAAAGTTTACGGCATCGAAATACTCCGCTTCTTTAAGGTGCTCATCTCTGGTTGAATTACCTGTATCTATGGTCTTCACATCTACAGTTGCTTCTAATTTTGTTTGCTGCGGATTGTTCAGATCTAGGGTTCCCATCACTTTGGATGCGCCGAAGGAACCGTCTACATTCACCCCAAAGTTTTTGATGGTAAAGGAAAGTTCGTGCTCTATTTGTGCGAACACAGACATATGAAAGGATAAACAAACTGCAAATATGGTAAGGGCGAAGTTCTTCATCGGTAGCAATTAATGAGCGCGATCTAAACAGATCGTAATGCGTCCTTTAAATTTAAGCCTAATTAATTTAAAATCAAGAAGAAATAAGTGAGAAAACAGAAACACTTGCTGCTTAAAAGAAAGGTCTGTACTGATCTATCCTAAAATCTAGCGTATTGTATGTAGGATCTTGAGCCTTGCGTTGTTTGTACAGATCCAAACTGCCCACAGCACGATTAGCCGCCCCAGAAGGCGCTGTTAAGGACACCGTGCGAATAGTTCTGCCAGCCCATTGAAACTGGTGTATTCTTGGAACCTCGTCGCTAATGATTTCAAGTTTGATACCACTGGGTTTTACGAGTCTTCTAAAAAAATATTCAGGACCATTCTTGCTGTTACCACCCGTAAAAAGCAAAGTATCTATGGCTGAATATTGCTCCAGATAATCCAAAAGTGGTCGCAGTTGCACTTGTTGCATTCCCAGATCTGAAGCGTCTATTTTCTCGCGTTTGGCAGCGTGAACTATATCGCAAATCGCTATACCTCGCTCTTTTAGAAATGTCTGCCGTTGCTCGATTGCGGCCGCAGTTGTTTCAAATTTAAGCCCGAGTCCAAAGAGCCTGTCCAAGATAGGCCAAAGCTGCCCGTCTATACTACCATAACAGAAGTTGACATCACCAGGTTTTAAATCACCTGTACTGAATCGCGGTGGCGGTAAGGTGCCCACTATCATTTTGGTGGCACCTTTGGGAAAATAGGGAGGATACGGGTGTTTGTGTAGAAACATTAAATGGATTGTCGAAGTTTTTGAGCTTCTCCGATAGCAATACGATGCTGTCTCCTGCTGTCTTTACCCATAGTAGCGGCCTCTGCGAGTACTTCATCAAGTATGGCAAGAGCCTTTTCCTCTTCTGCCTTATCGATATAATGCCGCGCCAACTGAACGCGCTCTGCATAATTCGAATAACGTTTATCAATACTCTCAAAATAGGGTTGCGCTGCTTCGGAGTCTCCTTTAGCGTCTAAGGCTAATGCATAATAAAGTACTACTGGTGACTTTAAAAATTCTGGATGCTCTTTGATACTTTCTGCCTCTTGAATGATCCAATCGGTCTCTCCCTGGGCCTGGTAGGCTCGAATTAATTGCATTTTCACGTGCACGTCGTTAGAGAAATTTCCACTAAGGGCATCCCTGTAGTGGCCAACAGCTTCGGAATAATTACCTTGTTCGAGTAAGGCATCGGCCAAATTAACTCGATTTTGAAAGGTATCGGCAAAGTCCAGCTGTGCTCTAAGGTCAGTGATCTTTTTGGTTGGATTGATAACGGCCGTGAGGTCACGTTGAAGCTTATCCACCTCATTCTTCTGAACCATTTGTGTCAAAATGTAGAAAATACCACCTATGAGTGGCAAAAATATTATGACGAAAATCCAATAGTAGGGTCTACCTGTTTTCCAGATATGATAAAGACAAACACCTTGGATCAAAAGAATAAGAATGTAGTAAGGCACGCCCTAAACTAAGTAATTCTTTTTAGTTATCGAGTAAACACCAATTCTGTCTCGGTAGAAAGCTCCTCAGAGAAACCGTAACCTTCTTTATTGAAAGCTTTTATATCTTCTATAGTGGTTCCTTGAGTGTCTATCAAGTGACGACTCATCATTCCACGAGCAGGTTTGGCAAAGGTTCCAATGGTTTTGTATTGACCGTTCTTGAACTCTTTAAACACCGGGGTTATCACCTGAGCCTTGAGTTTCTTGGCATCTATGGCTTTAAAGTACTCATTGCTCGCCAAGTTGACCAGAATGTCATCTGAGGTCAATTCTTCGTTGAGCTGTTTAGTGATCTTGTCCTTCCAGAATTCGTAAAGGTTCTTTTTAACTCCCACCGGCATTTTAGTACCCATCTCCAAACGATAGGCTTGCATTAGATCTAAGGGTTTTAAAAGTCCGTAGAGGCCAGAAAGGATTCGCAAGTGGTCCTGTGCAAAGTCAATGGCCGACTCATCCATAGTAAAAGCATCAAGACCGCGATATACGTCTCCGGCAAAAGTGAACATGGCTGGCCTGGCGTTATCGGTATCAAACGGCAATGACCACTCCTGATTACGCTCGTAATTCAAGCTCGCCAAAGCATCCGAAATGTGCATCAGTTTTGAAAGTCCTTTGGCGGATTTCTTTTTTAGCAATTTGTTGAGGCGCTCTGCCTCTGCCTGAAAAGCAGGTTGTGTGTGCTTGTTAGTCGGTAAAGCAGTTTCTAGATCGAGCGATTTGGCTGGTGATATTACAATTTTCACAGGGCTTTCTTTTTTAGATCTTTACAAAAATACGGAACTCTCCTAGCGAGAACAAGGGGCAAAACTAAAGTGTGTAAATGCCACTATTGACTAAACCAATACTACTGCATATGCTTGGCGTAGTCGCGCCATTTGGCAATACACTTTTCCATATCCTCTGGCAAAGCTGCTTGAAAACGCATGAATTCACCGCTAACCGGATGCTCAAAGCCTAACGTTGCCGCATGCAAAGCTTGCCTCGGTAGCACTTTAAAACAGTTCTCCACAAATTGTTTGTACTTGGTAAAAGTGGTTCCTTTTAAGATCTTTTCGCCACCGTAACGTTCGTCATTGAAAAGGGTGTGACCAATGTGTTTCATGTGTACACGGATCTGATGGGTACGACCTGTCTCTAAAGTGCAGGAAACCAAAGTAACATAGCCCAAACGCTCCTGAACTTGGTAATGAGTTACCGCTGGCTTTCCTTTCAGGTCGGCTTCTTCGCCTAAGAAGACCGTGTTTTGAAGTCTATTTTTAGGATGTCTGCCGATATGACCTTCTACAGTGCCTTGATCTTCTTCCATATTGCCCCAAACCAAAGCGGTATAGGTTCTCTCTGTGGTCTTATTGAAGAACTGTGAAGCCAGATGAGTCATGGCCTCTTCGGTTTTAGCAACCACCAATAAACCACTGGTATCTTTGTCAATGCGATGCACTAGGCCAGGTCTACCGCTACTATTGTTAGGTAAATTCTCAAAGTGATAGGTCAGGGCATTGATCAAAGTTCCACTGTAATTTCCGTGCCCTGGATGCACCACCATTCCTGCAGGTTTGTTGACCACCAATACGGCATCGTCTTCATAAACTATGTCGAGCGGAATGTCTTCTGGAACCAACAGAAACTCATACGGCGGATGGGCGAACATCACCGTCACAACATCGTGTGGTTTTACCTTGTAATTCGATTTTACGGGAACGTCGTTAACGTATATATTACCCGCTGTAGCAGCCTTTTGGATCTTATTGCGAGTGGCCTTTTCAATATAGTTCATCAGGAATTTATCCACGCGAAGTGGCTGCTGACCTTTTTCCGCTACAAATCGATGGTGTTCGTAAAGATCGTCGTTTTCCTCTTGTTCCAAGGCCTCTTTATCCATCGGAATCGGAATCAGAATCAATACCGGAATCAGCTTCGCGTCCCATGCGCAGGTTACCTTTACCATCGCCCAAAACGAGATCTATAACTGCAGTCTTTTGCAACATCGCCCCTGGTTCAATGAGTTCACCTTTATGACGTAATTGCAAGACCTCATCCTTAGCGATATAAGGTCTGTAGGTTACCTTTCCGATCTTAAAGCCCATAGAAACCAAGGTAGGTTCGGCCTGTCGTCTGGTTCGTCCAACTACATTGGGTACAGGAAGCGAACGGTAGTCCGATCGGTTTACGGTAAGATAAATGGTTCGTTTCTCCTTGACCATACTTCCTGCCTTTGGCAGTTGTTCAATAACAGACTGTTTTGGATAATCTGGATTGTAATTGGTAGTATCTAAGACCTCCCAACGCAAGTCCAATTCTGTGAGTGCAAGGTTTGCCTCATCTAAGGTCATTTTGGCCAGATCGGGCACCTGTATCTGTTGATTGTGATTGGTACTCATCCGCAGATAGAACAGCAATACAAAGACAAATCCAACGGCAACCAAAAGGGCCAAGCCAAGTTGTTTTAAGAATGTTTTGGTCAGTAAGAATCTAACGAAACTCATTAAAACGAATAGTTAATTTAAAAGACGAAAATACATATATTTGAGAAGATATTACAACTGCTCAACGATTTGGTTCAGCCACAGCTGAAACTTAAACAACAAACGCTAAAATCTGCACAATCTTATGACGCCCATTAAAGTTGCCGTAATTATGGGAGGCTTTTCCAGCGAACAATCAATTTCTATGGAAAGTGGAGCCACCGTGGTAAAACACTTGCAAGATGCAGGTTTTGAGGTTTTTGCCGTGCATATTGAACCCAATCAGTGGTATTATCTGGATGGCAAAAATAAAAAGCACCGGGTCGACAAAGGCAATTTTAGTTTTGAGGTGAATTCAGAACGAGTAGTGCCAGATGCTGTATTTAATGTAATTCACGGTACACCGGGAGAAGATGGCTATATGCAAGCCTATTTCGAATTGTTGGGTATTCCGCAGACCTCCTGCAATTTCTATCAAGCCGCACTGAGCTTTAACAAGCGTGATTGTTTGGCTGTATTGAAGCAGTTTGGAGTCAAATGTGCCCAATCGTATTACCTTAACAAACAAACTCCGGTAGCCTTAGAAGAGATTGTCAAGACCGTTGGTTTTCCTTGTTTTGTGAAGCCGAACCGTGCCGGAAGCAGCTACGGCGTGACTAAGGTCTATCAGATGGAAGAATTACAACCTGCAATAGACAAGGCTTTCGAAGAAGATCATCAGATCTTAATAGAAACTGCCTTGGTAGGAACAGAGGTTAGCGTAGGTGCCTACGACAAGAATGGAGATGTTCAAGTATTATTGCCCACAGAGATAGTTAGTGAGAATGACTTCTTTGATTATGAAGCGAAATATTTGGGGAAATCCCAAGAGATAACCCCAGCGCGAATAAGCGAGGAAGAAACGGCTAAAGCTCAGGCAGAGACCGCTAGAATCTACGGACTTTTAGAAATGAGTGGTTTGGTGCGATGTGATTTTATTCTTCAAGATGGCGAACCTTATTTCTTAGAGGTCAACACCAATCCGGGCTTGTCTGAAGCCAGTATCATCCCTAAGCAAGCAGCAACGGCAGGCATACCGCTAGCAGAGCTCTTTGCACAATTGGTACACAACGTATTGCCGCAGAAATAGTATCTTAGTAAACATGAAGAAAAAGGCAGTATTTCCAGGCTCTTTTGATCCGATCACTTTAGGACATTGCGACATCATAGAACGCGGTTTGCAACTCTTTGACGAAATCGTATTGGCCATTGGAGTTAATTCAGCCAAACAGTACACCTTTGGCTTAGAAGAGCGCAAACGCTTTTTAGAAGAGACCTTTGCAGAAGAAAGTCGAATCAGCATTGCCACTTACAATACCCTTACCGTAGACTTTTGTAAAAGTGTTGAGGCACAATTCATCTTAAGAGGTTTAAGAAGCACTAAGGACTTCAATTACGAGCAACCCATAGCTCAGACCAACCGCGTTATGGCCGGCGATGTAGAAACCGTTTTCTTAATGGCTTCTCCAGAGGTAACCCACATCTCTTCTTCCATAGTGAGAGAGATCATGAAATACAATGGGAATTACCAAAACTTGGTTCCTTACACCGTTAGAAAATAAAGACATAAAAAAACCCTGCCGTTTGGCAGGGTTTCTTTTGCAATAGACTAGGTCTTATTGCTTAACGATCTTAGTTGTGTAGTTTCCTTCAGTAGTTTCTAAAGTAAACATATAGATCCCGTTAGAAAGACCAGAAGTGTTGATGGCTCCATTTACCATTACAACTCCAGTGTCTCTACCCAATACGTCGAAAAGCTTAGCGCTAGTTACTTCAGCTCCTACAGGAACAGTAACGTTAAGCACGTCTTTTACAGGGTTAGGATAAACAGATACACCTTCTAGGTTGTTGTCTGCAGTAGATAGTGTGGCAAGTACAGCATCTCCTGAAACATCGATGTTAGAGATAGCCTCGTTAGCAACTAGCATGAACACGATATCTCCATCGTTGAAGATAGCAGTTCTTGTACCGTCAAGACCAGCATCGTTATCAAAGCATCCAGCTCCAATACCACCTAGGTTATCAGTTACAGTCAATCCAGTTGGATCAGTTTCGTCAAGAGTAGTAGCGAAATAGAATACTGGATCAGAAACACCAACAGGGTTAGAAAGTGTTGCAGTTACCGTACCTCCAGTTACTACTTCAAATTTGTAATCAAGCGAAGGAACGTTGAAGTTACATCCTACTTGACCTTCTTCTTGAGTACCATTTGGAACGTTGGCATCAACATCAGTGTATGGAAGCGCACCGATTTGGATAGCGTTAGCCATGTCCACGTTTGTTTGTGCAAACGACACGCCTGCTACCATTAGACAGGCCAATAAAAGAGTAATTTTCTTCATGTCAATTTGTTTTAAGATTAGTTTTACATCGTAAATGTAGCATTTAAAAGTTGAAAGAACAAAGTGAAAATCCTATTCTTTTATAATTTTAAGCCATTAAATTTCAAAGCACTATGCACAGAATCCTTGCCTGTTCCTTTATTTTACTGTTATTATCGTGTAAATCTGATGTAAATTCCGAAGCCGATTTTACCACCCTTTTTGAGCAGTCGGATGGACTGCAAACCCCTGAGTACTCGGCGGTTATTTCTTACTACGAGGACTTGAGTGAGGCTTACACCTCTGTAGCCATGTACGAAATGGATAGGACAGACAGCGGTAATCCCTTGCATTTAGTGACTTTCAACCCAAATCGAAGCTTTGATTCAGAGCTAGGCTTGGACGGCAAACAAACCGTGGTCTTGATCAACAATGGGATCCACCCTGGAGAAAGTGACGGTATAGATGCTAGTATGATGCTTATGAGAGACTTGGCACAAGGAAAGATACAAGTGCCTCAAAACCTTATAGTCGCGGTTATTCCGGTTTACAATATTGGAGGTGCACTTAATCGCAACTCCCACAGCCGAACAAATCAAAACGGTCCGGAAGAATACGGATTCAGAGGTAATGCTAGAAACTTTGACCTGAATCGGGATTTTATCAAAAGCGACACCCGCAACGCCACGGCCTTTCACAAGTTGTTTCAGTTGTTGGATCCGGATGTGTTTATAGACAACCACGTGAGCAATGGTGCCGATTACCAGTATACACTCACCCATCTTTTTACCCAACACAATAAACTCGGGGGGCAAGCTGGTACATTTTTGCACGAAAGAATGATGCCCGCACTAGAAGATTCCTTGCAAGCAAAAGGTTGGGATATTACTCCCTACGTAAATGTGTTCAACCGCACTCCAGAATCGGGTTTTTCACAATTTCTGGACGGCCCCAGATATTCTACAGGTTACACCAGCCTGTTCAATACCCTTGGTCTAATGGTAGAGACCCATATGCTCAAGCCTTATAAAGATCGCGTTATGGGTACTTATGCGCTGATGCAATCGGTATTGGAATTTGCTGAATCTAATTCGGAGCAGATCAAACAAGTTAAACGCAATGCTTGGAAGAATTATACCGTAGGGGCTGATTATCCGATCGGCTGGACGGTAGACAGCAGTAAGACCTCAAGCTTGAATTTTAAAGGATTTGAGGGTACCTACATTCCAAGTGCTATCACCGGGGCCAATCGCCTTAAATACGATCGCGATCAAGCTTTCGAAAAACCGGTCACTTATTACAACTATTTCAAAGCCACAGATACCATAACCATCCCAGAATATTACATTATCCCCAAAGGTTGGTGGCCGATCATAAATCGTTTAAGAGCCAATGGTGTGAGCATGGATCAATTCGATAAGGACACTGTATTAAGCGTTACCAGCTACCGCATAGCGGACTATAAGACCTACAACAGACCGTATGAAGGGCATTATCCGCATTACAATACCCAAGTAGAGGCTATAGAAACCGATGTTCTCATTGCTAAAGGCAGTTATAAAGTCTCTACGCAACAAGAAGCTGTTCGCTACCTACTGGAAACATTAGAACCAACGGCGGTGGACTCCTTTTTCAATTGGAATTTCTTCGATACTATTTTGCAACAAAAAGAAGGTTTCTCGCCCTATGTCTGGGAAGATCTTGCCTTGGAATTCTTAAACGAGAACCCCGATATCAAAGCCGAGTTTGAAGCAAAGAAGGCCGCCGATGCGAACTTTGCTCAGAATTGGTATGCACAACTGGATTGGATACACAAGCGATCGCCCTACTATGAGGCAGCGCATTTACGCTATCCGATCTACAGGGTGGGTGGTTAAATACTCCTTCGGAAAGAGTAGCTTGATATTCTCGTAGCTACCTTGAAGTGCTTTTTGGGTTTGGGCAAAATTCTTCCATTTCGCCTTTTCGATACCTTCTTTGGTCTGTGGTTTTAGATTGCCGCTGTACGAGGTGTGCATTTCGTACCAGTAGGTGATCTTGAGTCTGCGCTCGCCGTTGCGCTTAAAGACGTGATAGGTCTTTTGAATAAATCTTGTCACCTCGAGTTTCTTGGCACCAGTTTCCTCTTGTACTTCTCGAACTGCAGCGTCCTCTGGAGTTTCATCTTTCTCCAATCCGCCTTTGGGCAGATCCCATTTCTTATTGCGGTAGATAAACAATATTTCTTTATTGTCGTTGTAGACCAAACCGCCACCAGCTTCCACTACTTTTAGTTTTTTACGCAGGTAGTATTCGAGTTTGTCGACCTCTGCGTGGTAGAGATTCACGTGGGTAAGCTCTCCTTTCTCGATCTTTTTGATCAACTTTTTGAAACGCACCAGTTCTATAGGGATAGAGACGTACTTTTTACCGATGGATTTCTCCGTGGAAAGTATCACCGGAATCTCATTTATAAAAACTTTATAATACATTTGCAAAATGATATTGAAAAAGGAAACGGCTCAAAAAACCGCTGAACTTTTGTTGCAAATTAATGCAATAAAATTGCAACCACAAAACCCTTTTACATGGGCTTCTGGTTGGAAGTCACCTATCTATTGTGACAATCGGATCACCTTGTCTTATCCGCACATTCGCAACTTTTTAAGAGAACACTTGGCCGGACAGATCGAAGAGCTCTACGGCAAACCTGATGTTATTGCAGGAGTTGCTACTGGGGCCATTGGTATAGGTATGTTGGTTGCTGATTATATGAATTTACCCTTCATTTATGTCCGTCCGGAGCCTAAAAAGCACGGCCGTCAGAATCAGATCGAAGGTATTTTAGAAGAGCATCAATCTGTAGTGGTTGTGGAAGACCTGATCAGTACTGGGAAAAGTAGTTTGAACGCCGTTAAGGCACTGCGAGAAGCCAACGCACAGGTAAAAGGTATGCTCGCCTTGTTTTCTTACGGATTCGATACGGCAACAACCAATTTTGAAGAGGCTCAGGTACAACTGCACACTTTGAGTAACTATCAGCATTTATTGGAACAGGCCGAAAAATCCAAATACATCACCAAAGACGAATTAGAAACTTTACAACAGTGGCGTAAAGATCCCGCCAACTGGATGCAATAAGCTATGAATTTAACAAGCAAGACCGTAACCCTAGATAAATCAGCTCAAGAAGTCTGCGACTTTTTAAGCGATGTAAAGAACTTTGAGCAGCTCATGCCAGAGAACACTGCAAAATTTGAGCTCATTGGTGATAACGCCTTTGTCTTTGCTCTTAAAGGTATGCCTGAGATCGCCTTGGAACTCAAGGAGATCAACGCTCCAAATCAGGTTGTTCTAGGCGCCAAAAGTGATAAATTACCTTTCACACTTACCGCTAATATAGAAGAGCTAGAGGCTAATAAATCTGCAACTACTTTAGACTTTGCAGGAGAATTCAACGCTATGATGGCGATGATGATCAAAGGCCCTATCAAATCGTTCTTAGAAGCATTGACAGATCAGCTACAAACGATCTAGTATTCCATTTTTATCGTTTTTACGGCGAATTGCTGCAGGGAGTCATCTGCCAGCTGTAATTCCAATTCGCCATCTGGAGTTACTCCCTTGATCAAGGCGGTGAAGGGTGGATTCGCTCCGCAGCGAAAAGTAGCAGCCTTGTCCTTTTTGTAAAGCACTTGCAGGTACGCTGCATACCAATCTTGCTGATTCACTAAGCGAAAGTCATCAAAGTACTGATAGACTTGTGCGGCTATACGCATCCCGAGTTCTTCCACCTCATAGGTTTTCCCAGTGAGTTGTTTGAGCGAGTGTGCCCGTGGCAGATCCTCGGGGAGTTCATTGTTGACATTCAATCCTATCCCAATGACCCGATGAGCAGGTTTTCCGGCTGTCCAAATATTCTCTATGAGTATGCCACCGAGCTTTTTGTTGTATGACATAATGTCGTTGGGCCATTTAATACTGACAGCGGGAATCTTCAGGGCATCCAACTGCTTTTTTACCGCAAGGGCCACTACCATTTGCGGCATAAATGCAAAGACCTCCGGATGCTGCTCAAAACGTCGGTAGAGGCTCATGGTAAGGCTTTCGCCCGCTTTAGAATACCATCGGTTTCCGTGTTGGCCTTTCCCTTGGGTCTGATCTTTGGCAATGACCACGGTTTGCTCCGCTGGAAGCCCAGATTTTAAAAGCGCTTTCAGATAGTCATTGGTAGAAAGGGTGGCATTAAGTTTGATTAGCTTCAAGGGAGGAACTTAAATATTCTGTTAATCTTAAATGGATGACGTCTTTAAGGAACAAAAAAAGTAATAACTTTGCATAAATAAACAGATTTAATGTCAAAAAAAGAAGTAGGAACAGATCAATTAATCACTCAAATAATACGGGGAATTGAAGAGGTTAAAGGACAGGATATAGAAATCCTGGACTTGCGAGAAATTGAGAATACGGTCTGCGATTATTTCATTATCTGCAACGGTACCTCGAACACGCAGGTCAATGCGATTGTCAATTCCGTTCAGAAATCTGTGAGCAAAGAATTACGCGAAAAGCCCTGGCATGTAGAAGGAACCGAAAATGCCGAGTGGGTCTTGATAGACTACGTTCATGTAGTGGTGCATGTTTTCCAAAAACACATTCGAGAATTTTACGATATCGAAGGCCTATGGGGCGATGCCCATTCCATCAAGATCGAATCTACTTATTAAAAGCAAGAAATGGCGGAGGAAAAGAAAAATAATGAAGTAAAGAAACCCAAGTTCAGTCCATACTGGATCTACGGGATCGTTATAGTGATATTATTGAGCATCCAATTCATGGGTGGCAACAGTTGGTCTAAACCGCCTGCTACTACGCAGGAGGAATTTTTAGACTATATGCGTGATGGCGACGTTCAAGAATTGGTCGTTGTGGCCAATACGCGCAAAGCACGAGTTTACTTGACTCCAGATGCCAAGCTCAAAGACAAACACCAGAATACCGACAAGAGTTCATTTAGGGTGAGTTCTGCAACTACTCCAGATTACGAATTTCAGTTTGGTGACCCTACGTTCTTTGAGGAGCGCATCGTAGAGATCAACAACGAGCTTAAAGAAGCGGGCAAATCTGCGACCACAGTAAAACGGACCACAGAAGAAAGCGTAATGAGCGATATTTTGATCAGCTTGTTGCCCTTCGCTATCATTATCGGGATCTGGATCTTGATCATGCGCCGCATGTCTGCAGGAGGAGCTGGCGGAGCTGGCGGACAGATCTTCAACATAGGAAAATCTAAAGCAAAACTCTTTGATCAGAATACAGAAGTAAAGACCTCCTTTAAAGATGTAGCCGGTTTGGAAGGTGCTAAAGAAGAAGTTCAAGAGATCGTAGATTTCTTAAAGCATCCTGAGAAATACACCTCCTTAGGTGGTAAAATTCCAAAGGGAGCACTATTGGTAGGACCTCCGGGAACTGGAAAGACCCTCTTGGCCAAAGCAGTGGCTGGAGAGGCTAAAGTACCTTTCTTCTCCTTGTCTGGTTCTGACTTTGTGGAGATGTTCGTAGGAGTTGGTGCTTCTCGTGTGCGAGACTTGTTCAAGCAAGCCAAAGAAAAATCACCTTCTATCATCTTTATCGATGAGATCGACGCCATTGGTCGGGCTCGTGGTAAAAGTAATTTCTCCGGATCCAATGATGAGCGTGAAAATACCCTAAACCAGCTGTTAACAGAAATGGATGGTTTCGGAACCAACACCAACGTTATTGTACTTGCAGCGACTAACCGCGCCGATGTACTGGACAAAGCCTTGATGCGTGCAGGTCGTTTTGACCGCCAGATCTATGTGGATCTTCCTGATGTTCGCGAGCGCAAGGAGATCTTTGAAGTTCACTTAAGACCTATTAAAAAGCTGGAAGAGCTAGATACCGACTTCTTAGCCAAACAAACCCCTGGTTTCTCTGGAGCTGATATTGCCAACGTTTGTAACGAAGCCGCTCTTATCGCTGCTCGTAAAGGCAAAAAAGCAGTTGGCAAACAAGATTTCTTAGATGCTGTAGACCGAATTGTTGGTGGTTTAGAAAAAAAGAACAAGATCATCACTCCAGAAGAGAAAAAAGCGATCGCATTCCACGAAGCCGGTCACGCCACCGTAAGCTGGATGTTAGAACACGCTGCTCCCCTTGTTAAGGTAACTATTGTTCCTAGAGGACAGTCCTTAGGAGCTGCCTGGTATTTACCAGAGGAACGCCTTATTGTTCGTCCGGAACAAATGCTAGACGAGATGTGCGCTGCCATGGGTGGCCGTGCAGCAGAAGAAGTGATCTTTGGAAAAGTATCCACTGGTGCCCTGAGTGACTTGGAAAAAGTGACCAAGCAAGCGCGCGCAATGGTTACCATTTACGGATTGAACGACAAGATCGGAAACCTTACCTATTACGACAGTTCAGGGCAAACCGATTACAACTTCTCCAAGCCTTATTCTGAAAAGACTGCGGAGATGATCGACAAGGAGATCTCTAACATCATTGAGACCCAATACAAACGCGCTGTGGACCTGCTTAAAAAGCACAAGGACAAGCTCACCGAATTGGCCAATGTACTCTTGGAAAAAGAAGTGATCTTTAAAGACAATTTGGAACTCATATTTGGAGAGCGTCAGTGGCCAAAACCAGAGACGATTCCCGTAGAAACAAAAGGGTAGTTCCACAAATAACATTTAGATATTCTTAAAGTTGGGGTCTTAGGCTCCAACTTTTTTTTATCTTTGAGGTTAAACGTTTCAAATCCCCATCAAGAAGCACCTATGAGTCTGTTCAAAAGACTGTTGAATCCTAAATCCGGTAAGTCCAAAACTACCGAGGATACATCATTGGACAAACAGCATAGTAAATACTATCCGGAGAAACAGCTTCCTATAGACGAAAAATTCACTTATAATTTCCGCAGAAACGGTGGAAAATTCTTGTATTGTGAAAATTTAGAGGAACTGATGCAGACCTTCGATAATATTCTTATGGAGAACGATTGGTACGAAGCGGAAGCATTCTGTATAGACCAGCAACTCATAGAACGTTTTGACGGCTTTAACCTTAAATTCGGAACCAAATCCAGCAGTAAATTTTTCTTGTCACGCTGCGAATCACTTATCGCAAATAACGGTTCGGTACTCATCTCTTCCAACCAGATCAGAGAGAAGAAATTAGGGGAACTCCCAACCAATTTCATCATCTTTTCTACCACCAGTCAATTGGTCGAAAATATAGGCGAAGGCCTTAGACAGATCAAAGACCGCAACAAAAATAAAATCCCGACCAATATTACCACCATTCAGGATTTTGAAACCCAAAAGGAAAAGGATTTCATGAGCTACGGAAGTACCACAAAAAACCTATATTTGTTGCTTCTGGAAGACTTATAGCATGAAGGACCTTTTGATACGCGCAGTTTCAGGAGCGCTTTACATTTCCCTGCTTTTGGGGTCTCTCTTTTGGTCCAAAATCGCCTTTTTAATTGTCGTTTTTGTCTTTGGAGTTCTTGTGAGCCTAGAATTCTGCAGATTGAGCAAATTTGCTGTCTGGATAGGAATTCCTGTCTTGGGATTGCTGGCCGGTTTGTTGCATTGGGCAGTACCAAGTGTAATAGATCCCACCCTAATCGTATCGGCCAATATTTTAGCCAATTTAGCCTTATTGCCTTGGTTGTTCAAGGCCGATTCAAAGCTCAATGACTGGCAGCGCAAACTCGCCTTTGTGGGTTATCTCTGCCTGGGGATCGCATCGCTATCGCTCTTACCATTAGACAACAACGTTTTTAACTATAAAGTTGTTATAGCAGTATTGTGCATGCTATGGGCCAACGACACCTTTGCTTATTTGGTTGGGCGCACCATAGGTAGAACTAAACTCATGGAGCGGGTCTCACCAAAAAAGACGGTAGAAGGATTTTTAGGCGGAGCTGTAGGTGGCCTTGCAGTAGGATACGCTGCACATATGATCTACGGCGTGTATGGACTCACTAACTGGATGATCTTAGCTATCATAGTTGTGATTTTTGGCACTTTAGGAGATTTGGTGCAATCTAAAATGAAACGCCAAGCTGGCGTAAAAGACAGTGGCGTGATCATGCCTGGACACGGCGGCATTTATGACCGGATGGATAGTCTTATTTACGCTGCGCCATTTGTGTATATATTCTTAATTTTGAACTGTTATGTTTCATAAGGAAGGAAATACCATAATTCTAGCTACACTGGTACTCTGCATTGCCTCGGTCTTAACGGTGGATCAGTTTGTGACCACGCCTTGGTTGCGTTATGTACTTATGGGTGGATTTTTGATTTTGCTGATTCTGATCTTGCAGTTCTTTAGAAATCCGAAACGCAATTTTACAGCAGATCCCACAGCTGTTTTCTCTCCGGTAGATGGAAAAGTGGTGGTGATAGAAGAAGTTGAAGAACCCGAATATTTCCAAGGCAAGCGCAGACAGGTCTCTGTGTTTATGTCGCCCTTGAACGTACATGTGACGCGCTATCCTGTGGGCGGTGAGGTGGTTTACAGCAAATATCATCCCGGCAAATACTTAGTGGCCTGGCACCCTAAAGCATCCGAAGAGAATGAACGCACTACCGTAGTGGTAAAAAGCGAAAAGTTCGGGGATGTTCTTTATCGACAGATCGCTGGCGCCCTAGCCAAACGCATAGTCAACTACGCCAAAGAAGGCGAAAGCGCCGATCAAACTGCAGACAGCGGATTCATTAAATTCGGATCCCGGGTAGATGTATTTCTTCCCTTAGACGCCAAAATTGAGGTCAGCCTCAATCAGAAAGTAAAAGGTGGACTCACGGTGCTTGCGCGGGCATGAACTCAGAAGAATTAGATAAGGCATTTGAGCAGGCCGTGGCAACTATAAACAACCACGAACAGCCTTTCCCTGCCGATCTGCTGCTCCGCCTCTACGCCTATTACAAGGTTGCCACAAAGAACAAAGAATTACCCAGCGGCTCCAAACCCCTTATTACTGCCTTTAAGACCAACGCACTGTTCCAGATAAAGAACATGACGGCAGACGAGGCCAAAATGAAATACATCGAGGCCGTAAATCACTATTTACTCTACAGGAAATAAACTATTGCAGGGCAGCCAAACTCGCCTTAAGCGTCTCTATCTTGGCCAAAGCATCCGCTTCTTTTTTGCGCTCTACAGCTACAACTTGCTCCGGAGCATTGTTCACAAAGCGCTCGTTGCTCAGTTTTTTCTGAACACTCTTTAAAAAGCCTTCGGTATAGCTGAGTTCTTCTGATATCTTTGCTATCTGTGCCTCTACATCTACAGCTCCACTAATAGGAACAAAGTACTCATTGGCCTTAACTCTAAAGGTCAAAGCGCCGTCTACAGCTTCGCCGTGAGAAATATTGGCAACGTTGCCCAGCTTTTGAATAATGGGTTCCATAACACGCCCTTGCTGCTCATTATCTGCAATGACCAGATCTACAGTTTCTTTAAAGGCGATCTGATTGTTCTTTCTAATGGTTCGGATACCAGAAACCACCTCCATGGCAAAATCAAAGTTGGCTATGAAGTCCGCATCGAATTCTTCATGTTTTGGCCAGCTAGAAACTATTAGTGCTTCGTTTGGAGAACGCTCGGCAATATCTTGCCAAAGTTCCTCGGTCAAAAACGGAGTGAATGGGTGCAAAATGCGCAGGTTGTCCTCAAAGATCGCAATGGCTTCGCGATAGGTCTGGGCCGAAGCAGCTTCTCCGTATGGTGGTTTGATAGCCTCCAACATAGTAGAACAGAAATCGTCCCATACCAAACGGTAGGTTTCCATTAGTGCTGTAGAGATGCGGTATTGTTTAAACTCACTCTCTACTTTGCGCAACACTTGCTGAAAGCGGTTGCGGTACCATTTTAAGGCCAAGGCTTCTGCCTCTGTCTGCTTTTTAGCTTCGGATACTTCCCAACCTTGGATAAGTCGGTAAGCATTCCAGATCTTGTTTACAAATTTACTTCCTTGCTCGCAGAGCTCCACATCGAACATCAAGTCGTTCCCCGCGGGAGAACTTAAAAGCATTCCCACACGAACGCCATCGGCTCCGTATTTATCCATAAGAAGAATCGGGTCTGGTGAATTACCCAATTGCTTACTCATCTTTCTGCGTTGCTTGTCACGAACAATACCAGTAAGATAAACATTGCTAAATGGCTTAGCATCGCGGTATTCGTAACCGGCAATGATCATTCGGGCCACCCAAAAGAATAAGATCTCTGGGGCGGTTACCAGATCGTTGGTCGGATAGTAATATTCAATCTCTTTATTGTCGGGCTCCAAGATTCCGTTGAAAACAGAGATGGGCCACAGCCAACTAGAGAACCAAGTGTCCAGTGCATCTTCATCCTGACGCAGGTCTGCAGCCGTCAAAGCAGCATTACCACTTTGCTCTTGCGCCAATTTTAAAGCCTCTTCTGGGGTCTTTGCTACTACGAAGTCCTGTTTTCCGGTTCCGTAATAGTAAGCAGGAATTTGGTGTCCCCACCACAACTGACGCGAAATGTTCCAATCGCGAACATTCTCCATCCAGTGTTTGTAGGTATTGATGAACTTGCCAGGAACCAGTGCCACATCTTCTTTAAGCACTGCTTCTAAAGCAGGTGCTGCTAAGTCCTTCATTTTTAAGAACCATTGATCGCTCAGTTTAGGTTCTATCACGGCTCCGGTACGCTCAGAAGTTCCTACTTTATTGGTGTAGTCTTCTGTTTTTACCAAATGGCCAAGTTCTTCTAATTCTTTAGTGATGGCTTTGCGAACGGCAAATCGATCTTGCCCCTGGTAATGCAATCCGAAGGAATTTAAAGTAGCATCGTCATTAAAAATGTCGATGATCTCTAAACCGTGCTTGTCACCAAGTACTTTGTCGTTCTCATCGTGAGCAGGAGTCACTTTTAAACAACCTGTACCGAACTCTATATCTACGTATTCGTCCTCAATAATTGGGATTTCACGGTTGCAAATAGGCACTATGGCCTTCTTGCCTTTTAAATGCGAAAAGCGCTCATCGTTCGGGTTGATACAGATCGCCGTATCTCCTAAAATGGTCTCCGGACGCGTAGTTGCAATGGTCAAGGTGTCCTCTGAACCTGCAACCTTATAAGAAACATAGTATAGCTTCCCTTGTTTTTCTTGATAGATCACCTCTTCGTCAGATAGGGTGGTCTTGGCCTGCGGATCCCAGTTTACCATACGGTAACCGCGATAAATCAGCCCTTTGTTATACAGGTCAACAAAAACGTGGATCACCGACTCCGACATATCATCATCCATAGTGAATTTGGTGCGCTCCCAGTCGCAGGAGGCTCCCAAACGTTTCAATTGTTCTAAGATGATTCCGCCGTGCTTGCGGGTCCAATCCCAAGCGTGCTTTAGGAATTCATCGCGAGTTAAGCTGCTTTTTTCTATCCCTTCGGATTTGAGTTTGGCAACTACTTTGGCCTCCGTAGCAATAGAAGCATGGTCCGTACCAGGTACCCAACAGGCATTGTAACCTTCTAAACGCGCCTTGCGAATAAGCACATCTTGAATGGTGTTATTGAGCATATGCCCCATGTGCAGGACACCAGTCACGTTCGGTGGTGGAATTACGATAGTATAAGGCTCTTTTTCATTGACTTCGGAATGAAAATAACCTTGGTCCATCCAGTAGTTGTACCACTTCTGCTCTACCTCCTTAGCGCTGTATTTTGCTGCTAATGCCATTTTGGTCTGATTTTTGAACTGTATAAGGGAGCAAAAGTAGTTATATACTAAAAGATTTAAAAGCGCTTGGGCGTTTTTTGGACAACTGAAAATAATAGCTACTTTAGCAATAGGAAATGAAATGAAACACACTAAAGGTGTGCATTTGGTCGAAAAAATGTGATTTTAACACAGACTTAGCGCTCTTTTAGCAGAAAAACTAACCCAAAAAGCCTACTTTGGTCATCTAAATTAAAAGACATGAAAAAGATTATTCTTTTAGCTGTAGTAACTTTAATGAGCTATGCTGTGCAAGCCCAAGATAAGGTTGCTAAAATTGAATTCACACAAGAAACCATTGATTACGGTGAAATCAACAAAGGCGCTGATGGCGTTCGCGTATTCGAATTCACCAATACTGGGAACATCCCACTGATCATCTCCGATGTTAAATCTAGCTGCGGATGTACTGTTCCTGAAAAACCAGACGCACCTATCGCTCCTGGAGCAACCGGAACTATCAAAGTAAAGTACGACACGCGCCGTGTAGGTCCTATTCGCAAGACCATTACGGTATATTCTAACGCTGACGAGCCTGTTAAAGCCATCAAGATCAAAGGAACCATCCTTGATCCAGACAGCAAGAAAAGCGTACTGGAAAAGACACGTTAAGAAGCAATATTCTTATATTAAAAACCCTGCCAATGGCGGGGTTTTTTTATAGCACGCGTTTTAGTTTAAAGGCAATACGAAGATTATAGCCGTTGCGATTCACTTGAAATCGCAGCAGTTTGCCTTCTTTAGAGTGAAACAGGGCGTTGAGCTCTTGTAAACCAAATCGGTGAATAGGTTCTCCGTTCAAATGGGTCAGTATGTCTCCGGAGCGCATTCCCGCCTCATAGGCAGGCGAACCTTTGCGCACCTCAGCTACCTCAATTTTAGGTGCGAGTTTAATCGCGTAGAGTTGTTGTGTCTCGTACATGATGACCTCGTTCTTCACATTGTTCGGGTCATTACCGTACTTGGACTTATTGGTACCGGCAAGTTTCTCCTTTACATATTCGTATCCGTTGTGCTGTAAGGTCAACCCACTCATGTTGTAATAGAAAGGCTGATTGAAATAACGGTTCTTCTTAAGGATCAGCTCCCGGCCCGGATAGTTGATAATGGTTGTAAACCGTTTGAGCAGTTCACCTCCCATAGAACCGTCTCTGGCTTTAAACAGGTTAATATTCCCAAATGCATTTTTGTCGGGAAATGCCGTGTTCACATCCCGAAGGAAATAATCGCCCAATCTTACCCCTGAAATCCGCGAGCGATCTCCAAAGATATTGCCGTTTAGCCCTAGGCCGAGAAAGTCTCGAAAATGCTTTTTTGGCACCTTGAGCCAAGGTTCTTTGTCTTTGAGCAGCCAAAGCGCATCACCAGAACCTGAATCTAATAGCACGGTAACGGTGTCGGTAACTTTTCCCACAGTGGCCTCCAATTCCACATAAGGCTTATTGTTGTAGAAACGCAGCGGCGCCCTAAAGCATTTTTTACACTGCGGAGCCTGATAGAACTCGGGTTCGTAAAAAGTGAGTTGCTCCCTAACATAATTGGTCTCCACCACAAAGTTTTTAAAAAAATCATAGCCGATGATCCCGTGAACAGCCTCCCCGAGGCGCGGTGAGAAATTCAGGTCTTCGTCAAAAACGATATAGATACTTTGGTTCCTGTTTACAGCATCGCCAATTCTAAAGGTATTGTTGGTAGATTTTATGGCCTCTATGGAGCTGCCGGTGCCCAAGCCTCGCAATTTTACAGGTTGGGTATTATTGAGTTGAATGGAATCTTTATTCTCTATGCTGAAAAGAATGGTAGCATTAACACCAGTATCCAGTAAAAAGTCCAAAGTAACTCCGTTCAGCTCTACAGGTACTATTACCAAATTGCTCAGAAACTGAAAATCGATCTTGTTACTGACAACCCCTTTGGGTAGCTCAAAATTTCCTTGGCCCAAGTGTGTCCCAAAGGCTAGAAATGAGCAGATAAGCAACAGTTTTTTCAAGGAGAACGAATTTCTAGTATAAGTTATAAAACTTAAGCGAATGTTACTTTATCTTTGCCTTTCGAAGTAGAATTTTAACTATTTAACTGTTCGCTATGCCTGCAATTTCTCAGAAGGGGCTTGCTATGCCGGAATCGCCCATTAGAAAGTTGGTTCCGTTCGCAGAAGCCGCAATAAAGCAAGGTAAAACCATCCATCACCTCAACATTGGGCAACCCGATATCAAAACTCCTCAGGTAGCACTAGACGCCATAAAGAATAATCAGGTAGAGGTATTGGCCTATTCTAGAAGTGAGGGTTCTGATCAGTACAGAGAAAAAATAGCGGCTTATTACGCCAAACACAATATTCATGTAGGCGCAAATGATATCATAGTGACCACAGGTGGAAGCGAGGCCTTACTTTTTGCTATGGGCTGTATTGCAGATGCTGGAGATCAGATCATCATTCCAGAGCCTTTTTACGCCAATTACAATGGTTTTGCAACAGCCTCTGGGGTTGAGATCGTTCCGGTGATCTCTAAAATAGAAGACAATTTTGCCCTTCCCCCGATAGAAGACTTTGAACAACTCATTACCGAAAAGACCAAGGCGATCCTGATCTGTAACCCAGGAAACCCAACAGGTTATCTATACTCCAAGGCCGAGATCCAAAAGTTGGCTGCCTTGGTTAAAAAACACGACCTCTTCTTAGTTGCAGACGAAGTTTACAGAGAATTCACTTATGGAGATGAGCCACATTACTCCATTTTACAAGAGGCCGGTCTAGAAGAGCACGCCATTATTGTAGATTCTGTTTCCAAACGCTACAGTATGTGCGGGGCTCGTATTGGATGTTTGGTCTCTAAAAACAAAGGAGTAATGAAAACGGCCATGAAATTCGCCCAGGCCCGCTTGAGCCCTCCAACCTTTGCACAGATAGCAAGCGAAGCTGCCCTAGATACGCCAAATTCGTATTTTGAAGAGGTAAAAACAGAATACCGTTCCAGACGAGACACCTTAATTGAAGGATTGCAAGAGATCCCTGGAGTAGTTGTTGGAAAACCCAAGGGCGCTTTTTATTGTATTGCACAACTGCCGGTAAAAGATTCAGATAAATTTGCCCAATGGCTGCTGGAATCTTTTGACCTAAACGGCGAGACAGTAATGGTTGCTCCTGCGGCAGGATTTTATTCGTCTGAAGGAGTTGGAAAGAATCAGGTGCGTATCGCCTATGTTTTGAACGAAGATAAACTCAAACGTGCTGTGGCCATATTAAAAGCGGCTTTATCCGTTTATAAGGATTAACTATTGCCTACCTCATTAAAGACATACAACACCTTTGGCATTGATGCGCAAGCTGCAGCTTTTATAGAGATAAGCAGTGAAGGTCAACTCAAAGACCTCTTAGCGCAAAATGATCCTAAAGATTATTTTATCCTTGGCGGCGGAAGCAATATGTTGCTCTGCAACGATCTTGACAAAACAGTGCTCTACATTAACAATAAAGGGATCCGAGAAATAGCTCGTAATGACAGGGAGGTGATCTTGGGGTTTCAGGCCGGTGAAAATTGGCACCAAACCGTAATGTATTGTGTAGAGAATGACTTGGGCGGAATAGAAAATTTAGCGCTGATCCCCGGTAAGATAGGCGCTGCTCCTATTCAAAATATTGGAGCCTATGGCGTTGAGCTCAAAGATGTGTTTGTGAGCTGTAGCGCGGTGGAGATCTCCAGCGGAAAAACAAAAGAATTCTCGCTAAAGGACTGCGAGTTCGGCTACCGCGATTCTGTGTTTAAAAACGCCTTAAAAGGAAAATATATCATTACTGAGGTCTGTTTAAAACTCAGTCTTAAAGATCACAAGCTCTCCACTTCGTATGGAGCCATAGCTGCAGAACTGGAACGTTTAGAAGAGCAGCCAAGTCTAAAGAGTATCGCTCAGGCGGTCATCAATATCAGAAGTAGCAAATTGCCCGACCCTGCGAAAATTGGCAATAGCGGGAGTTTCTTTAAAAACCCCGTGATCTCTCGAACAGCTTTCGACAGTTTTCACGCTGCATATCCCGATGCTCCTTTTTACGAAGTAGACGCAACAGCAGTTAAAATTCCGGCCGGATGGCTTATAGAACAAGCTGGGTTTAAAGGAAAGCGTTTCGGCGATGCCGGCGTACACGACAAGCAAGCCTTGGTCTTGGTCAATCACGGTACGGCTACAGGACAAGAGATCTGGAATTTAGCCCAACGCATTCAAAAAGAAGTATTGGCTAAGTTCAATATCGCCTTACAGGCGGAGGTCAATTTGATAGGCTGTCTATAGGTTTTAGAATATGCAAGAGTCCGTTGGAGGCTCGTATGTCGGTTTGCCACAATAAATACAACTGGCCCGATTGTTCCCTAACCAACAGACTATCGGTTGCACGAGTAAAGATCCACTGTTTTCCATTTTCACTTTTTACACCCAACTGCGGACGAAAGCCGTTGATCTCTTTCATAAGTTGTGGCGTACCTAAGACTTGTTTGAGTAAATAATCGTTCCAATCCAAAGGCGGGCAATTCTCGCAAGGCCCCAATGCTCCTTTTGGAATTACCAGGGTGTGCTGTGACTTTGAATATTTCAACTGCTCAATAAATGCTTTATAATTGGTTGATTCGCCTCTAGCTTGATCTACGCGTTCTGAAAGCCGCAAGTGTAGTCCGTCAACCACAGCAAGCTTTTCAGCTATTGCAGATGAACTCAGCGTATCTTGTAGCTCCACCACTTCTGTAGGAGCCGGCGCAGGCTTCACCTCTTGTTTACAAGCTGCAAACAGTAAGCACAACAGCGAGAGTATCCCGTAATTTTTTGCAGTCCACATCGACTTAAAGATATCAAAAGATTGTATTTTTGCACTGTAAATGAGGTTGCAATTAAAACTTGCATCTTGTTTAACACCAAAAAGCTGTAAGGATGAAATTACTTTTACTCACTTTAGGACTTTTGTTAGTTGCCTTTGCGGGGATCGCCATTAAGATCTGGGCCAAGAAAGACGGCGAATTTGCCGGAACCTGTGCCAGTCAAAACCCCATGCTGAACAAAGAAGGCGAGGCCTGTGGTTTCTGCGGCAAAATGCCGAGCGAATTTGGCAACTGTAACGAAGCTTCCAAGTAATTTACATTGACGCCACTGGGCTACATAGCACTGGGCGTTCTGGCTGTTAATCTGCTGTATTACATTCTTTTTATCTACTTCGGATTTGGTAAAAGTCCGAAACCACAAACTCAAAAAGTATATCCGGTAAGTTTATTGGTTTGTGCCAAGAACGAGGCCGAAAATCTACAGAAGCACATTCCCATTTGGTTAGAACAAGACCATCCGGACTTTGAATTGGTGCTCATCGACGATGCTTCTACCGACGAGACCGCAGCGGTGATCGATCGTTTTTCAGACCTTGACCCTAGGATCACACCGGTTTATGTTAAGGCCAACGAACGCTTTCACAATTCTAAAAAATACGCGCTGACCTTGGGGATCAAAAAAGCCAAACACACCCGACTGATCTTTACAGACGCAGACTGCATCCCGGCTTCTAATGCCTGGCTGAGTGAACTCAGCAGATACTTCAGCTCAGAGAAACATTTGGTATTGGGCTACGGAAAACATCAGAAAAGGGCTGGCCTACTCAATGCATTGATCCGCTATGAAACCTTTATTACCGGCTTGCAATACCTCGCATACGCTCATGCCGGAAAAGCCTATATGGGTGTAGGACGAAATTTGGGCTATACCAAGATCTTATTCGAAAAACAGAAGGGTTTCGCCTCTCACATTCAGCTGCAATCTGGAGACGACGATCTTTTTGTAAATGAAGCTACCACTAGCGAAAACACCACTTATTGCATCGATCCGAAGTGTCACACCTTCTCGGAACCCAAAAAGAGCTTTGGAGATTGGTTCAGACAAAAGCGCAGACATATAAGTACGGCAAACCACTATCGCAGCTTTTTTAAGGCGAGTTTAGGCCTCTACTATCTCGGAAATTTGGCCTTTTGGCTTGTACTGGTCCTGCTCGCGCTTACGCAATGGAAACTCGCACTACTCTACTTTGGTCTGCGCAGCCTGTTACAATGGATATCTTATTGGGGAGCTGCCAAGAAACTAAGGGCCGGTGCCTTGATAGTTGCCGCACCTGTCTTAGAATTATTTCTCATCTGTACGCAATTGAGTATATTTATAACCAACCTGGTAAGCCCAAAACCCACTTGGAAATAAACGACCAAAAGATTACCGAAGCCATAGAAAAAGCACTTAAAGGAGACCAAATTGCCTTTAACACCTTGCTAAACACTTACTGGAACCAGGTTTATGGCTTTCAACTCAAACGCCTTAAAGATGAATACGAAGCGGAAGAAATTACCATTCAGACCTTTTCTAAGGCCTTTGACAAATTAGCTACTTACGACCCTAAATACGCGTTTAGTACTTGGCTTATCACAATTTCCAAGAACCTACAGATCGATAAGTCCAGAAAAAAGAATAGCCAGCCAGAGATAGATCGTAGAAACCTGGCCAGCGAACAGCTTAAAAAAATACCAGATAGTGCGCCAACGGCAGAAGATAAACTCATCACTGAACAAAATCTTGCAGAACTGTTATTAATGATCAAACAGCTCAAGCCGCATTACCAGGAGGTGATCAATCTGCGCTATTTCCAAGAGAAATCCTATAACGAGATCGCAGCACTAATGGACGAATCTCTGAGCAATGTGAAAGTTAAACTCCTGCGAGCCAAAAACCTTTTGGCTGCGCTTATCAAAACCAAAAGAGAAGGCTGATGCAATGGGCAAAAGCCATACGTAAATTTGGCCCAGGCTTTCTGTTTGCGGGAGCTGCCATTGGCGTTTCCCATTTGGTACAATCTACAAGAGCTGGTGCCGATTTTGGCCTCGGCCTGCTATGGGCACTACTGCTTATCAACATAGTCAAATACCCTTTCTTTGAGTTTGGCCCTCGCTATGCCATGGCAACAGGAGAAAGTCTTTTGGAAGGTTACAAAAAACTGGGCCGACCGGCTTTAGTGGCGTACTTTATAATCACCCTTGCCACGATGTTCACCATACAGACCGCTGTCACCATTGTGACTTCCGGTATTGCCAGCAGTTTGTTCGGAGGTCAAGACACTGCCCTCTGGAGCGCCATTATTACAGGTGTCTGTTTTCTGTTCTTGATCTTGGGCCGTTACAGATTTTTGGATACCCTAATGAAGATCATCATAGTTTGTCTTACCATAAGTACTCTAATTGCTGTTGCACTTGCATTTAAGAATACTGCGGATGTCAGTTGGGCGCAACAAATTCCAGACACTGCTGTGGGCATAGGTTTCTTGATCGCCTTTATGGGCTGGATGCCTGCTCCACTCGACATATCGATCTGGCATTCCATGTGGACCTTAGAGAAGAAAAAGATCACGGCTGGTATTTCTGCGGAGCAATCCCGGTTCGATTTCAATGTGGGATACATCGCCACCATAGTCTTGGCAATTTGTTTCTTATTGCTTGGCGGCTTGGTCATGTATGGCAGCGGAGCGCAATTCTCTTCCAGTGGCGGAGCCTTTGCGAATCAATTGATAGAAATGTACACCGTAAACTTAGGTGAAGGAACACGCTATATCATTGGAATTGCCGCCCTAACCACTATGTTCAGCACTACCCTAACAACTTTGGACGCATCGCCCAGAGCCATGGCCCAGACCACAGAACTGCTGCGTGAACGCGAAATGCCTAAGGCCTACCTAACTTGGTTAATCATCTTAGTAGTTGGAACTACAACCATCTTTATTTTGCTCACCAGAGTCGAAGGTCTTATGGGAGTCTTGATCCAAGTAGCTACAGTCCTCTCCTTTTTAACAGCCCCATTTTACGCCGGACTCAATATGCGTCTGGTGACCAGCAAGCATATGCCAGAAGATCATAAACCGTCTAAACCCTTATACCTGTTGGCCTGGATAGGAATGATCACCCTTATCGGTTTTAGCATTTGGTATCTTTTTACCATTTAGTCTTTTAAATGCAATCTTCGTAACTTTGTAATGTAAAATTGGTTATGGAAATTCAAGAAGCAACACCTACAAGAACAACAGCCAAACCCAAGTGGTTGCGGGTAAAGCTTCCTACCGGGAAGAAATACACCGAATTGCGCGGCTTGGTAGACAAATACGATCTACACACCATATGTACCTCTGGTAGCTGTCCGAATATGGGCGAATGCTGGACAGAAGGAACAGCCACCTTTATGATCTTGGGTAATATTTGTACCCGCTCTTGTGGTTTCTGCGGAGTCAAGACAGGTCGGCCAGAAACTGTGGCTTGGGACGAACCTGAAAAGGTCGCTCGTTCTATAAAGCTGATGAATATAAAACACGCCGTGATCACTTCTGTAGACCGCGATGACCTTAAAGACATGGGATCCATCATTTGGGCAGAGACCGTGAAGGCCATCCGCAGAATGAACCCAGATACTACCTTGGAAACACTAATTCCGGACTTTCAAGGAATCACCAGACATATAGATCGCATAGTAGCTGTAAAACCAGAGGTTGTTTCTCACAACATGGAAACCGTAAAGCGTTTAACACGTGAGGTGCGAATCCAAGCCAAATACGAACGCAGTTTAGAAGTATTGCGTTATTTAAAGCAAGAAGGCATTGCCCGAACCAAAAGTGGGATCATGCTTGGCCTGGGCGAAACCGAAGCTGAGGTACTCCAGACCATGGAAGACCTGCGCGGGGTTGGCTTAGACATCGTAACTATTGGTCAATACTTACAACCTTCTAAAAAACACCTTCCTGTAAAAGAGTTTATCACTCCAGAACAGTTTAAGAAGTACGAAGAAATTGGTTTAGAAATGGGCTTTAGACACGTAGAAAGTGGCGCTTTGGTTCGCTCTTCTTACAAAGCCCAGAAACACCTTACTTAAGCTTTAAGTCATGGCCAAGATCAAGGTTGCCATTAATGGATTTGGCCGAATAGGTCGTACTTTCTTCAAGACCGTACACCAACATGACAATATTGAGGTGGTGGCTATCAATGATCTTGCAGATTCTAAAACCTTAGCACATCTTTTAAAGTACGATAGCATTCACGGTGTTTTCCAAGAATCGATAAGCGCAACTCCGGATCATATCTTAGTTGGTGAGCGAGCAATTCCGCTGTCTAATGGTAAAACACCCGACGCCTGTAATTGGCAAGGGGTCGATGTGGTTCTGGAAGCTACAGGAAAGTTTAAAGACCGCAACTTGCTCGAAGGGCATCTGAGCGCGGGGGCTGAAAAAGTGATCTTAAGCGTCCCTCCTAACGAAGATGATATCCCTATGGTGATTCTCGGGGTGAATCAGCAGCAATTGGACGCAGACGAAAAAATTATATCCAACGCCTCTTGTACTACCAATAACGCCGCACCTATGGTGCAGATCATAGATCAACTCTGCGGAGTAGAACAAGCCTATATCACCACGGTGCATTCATATACAACAGATCAGAGTCTACACGACCAGCCACATCGCGACCTGCGACGAGCCCGTGCGGCAGGCTTATCTATAGTTCCTACCACAACCGGAGCTGCTAAGGCCTTGACCAAGGTATTTCCAGATCTTGCCGATGTTATTGGAGGCTGCGGAATCCGAGTCCCGGTGCCCAACGGTTCTATGACAGACATTACCTTTAATGTAAAACGCGAAGTGAGCATAGAGGAAGTAAATGCGGCTTTTAAAAAGGCCGCTGCCGGTGAATTCAAAGGTATTTTGGATTATACCGAAGACCCTATTGTTTCCATTGATATTGTAGGCAATAAGCATTCCTGCGTCTTCGATTCTGGGATGACTTCTGTAATTGGACGTATGGTAAAGATCATCGGTTGGTACGATAACGAAAGTGGATATTCCCAACGTTTAGCGGACTTAATCGGCTTGATTTGTAAGAAATAACTATATTTAAGCCGAATTTTGTCCATGAACAGCCAATTAATCCGATATATAACGGCTTTGTTCCTCCTTATAGTATGCTCTTCCCCCGCCCAAGAGCAGGACACTCCTATGGCCTCAAGGCAAGACAGTATTAACGAGATAATTCGCCTTCAAAACCAAGCCAGAGCTGCTATTATTCGCCAAGACCTAGGATCGGTACTCACCGACCTGAATACGGCCCACAATATGGCAGAGGCTTTAAAAGATGTAGAGCTCGAGGCTTCTTGTGATAACGAATTAGCAAAATTCTACTACAGCGTAAGGCAATTCGATAAAGCCTCAGAACGCGTATCCGCAGTAATTGAACTCTTAAAGGACAAAGAAAGCTCCGCAGAAATAGCCGAAGCCTACCTGGTTCAGGCGCAGATCTTTATGAAAGATGGCGATTATACCCAAGCCACCAACAGCTTGGACAAGGCTTTTGCCATATACGAAAGTCGCGAAGATGAAAGCTCCATGGCGCGGATACAACTCAACAAAGGACTTTTAGCCTTGGAGCGCAAGAATCCTACATCTGCCGTAAACTACTTGGAAGCTTCATTAACAACCTTTCAAGAACTCAATTTAGGCTATTACACAGCCCAGGCCCAGCTTAATAAAGCCAAGGCCTTACTGGAACTCTCTGATAGCCCCAACAGTACCTCGGCAGCACAGGCCGAAGTTGCCCTGCAAGCAGCCGTTGCTATTAGTAGCGAAAACAATTATGCGCAGATCCTAACAGACAGTTATTTGGTAAGTAGCCAAATGCAAGTGGAAAAAGGAAATTTTGAAGCCGCTTACGGTCTTTTACAAACCTATCACGAGCGCAGAGATACACAAAGCGATATAAGTAGCGAGTTATTAGCTACAGACAACCAATACCGCTTAGACAAGGGCGAATACGACGAGATCATTGCCGAA
The DNA here is from genome assembly GCF_002163875.1 of Gilvibacter sp. SZ-19. Classification (GTDB taxonomy): domain Bacteria; phylum Bacteroidota; class Bacteroidia; order Flavobacteriales; family Flavobacteriaceae; genus Gilvibacter. The sequence continues at coordinate 570,310 of NZ_CP019333.1, forward strand.
CTGGAAGCGAATCTGGAACGCAAGGACAGCTCCATTAAGATGAACAATTTCACCTCAACCTTGAGTATTGCGCTGATCACCATTTTATCGCTATTAACGCTGTCTTTATATAAGAACAATAATTTACGAGCCAAGGCGAACGATCTGCTCCAAGAGAAGAACAGCGAATTGCAATTGGCCAAAGAACGAGCTGAGAAGGCCTCGCTGGCCAAAGCGCAGTTCTTGTCTACCATTACCCACGAGCTGAGAACACCGCTCTATGCTGTGACCGGTCTTACGCACTTGCTCCTAGAAGAAAATCCGCTGGAGCATCAGAAGGAGCATTTGAACTCCTTGAAATTCTCTGGAGATTATTTGCTTTCGCTGATCAACAACATTCTTGACCTGAACAAACTAGAGGCCAATAAGGTAGAAATAGAGCGTACCACATTCAACCTTAAGAAGCGCGTAAATGATGTGTTGGTCGCCTTGAAAAAATCCGCAGAAGACAAGAACAACAAATTGCTGCTTGAGTTTGACGAAAGTATCCCATCTAAACTACTGGGAGATCCGCTTAAGATCTCGCAGATCTTGATAAATCTTATCGGTAACTCGGTTAAGTTTACAGAAAATGGGCAGGTGGTACTGCGCGTTCAAAAGCTCAGCGAAACAGAAAACCACGTAAACCTGCACTTTGAGGTAGAAGATAATGGCGTTGGAATTTCTAAGAAGAAACAGAAGAGTATTTTCGAGACCTTCTCGCAAGGATCATTGCAGATCAATCGCAAATTTGGAGGTACTGGACTCGGGCTTTCTATTGTTAAGAACCTACTCCAACTAATGAATTCCAAGATCCAATTGGAAAGTCAATTGGGCAAAGGCTCAAAATTCTATTTCGATATCAGATTTGCGATCTCCGATCAGTTCAAAGAAGATAAGAATCCGCATAACATCATCTACGATATTGACTATGTGGCCTTGGAGAATCTATCTGTATTGGTGGTAGAAGACAACAAGATCAACCAAATGATCACCAAAAAGATCTTGGAGAAAAACAAGATGAAGTGCGATGTGGCAGACAATGGAGAAACAGCCATTGAGATGGTAACCAAGAACAACTACCATATTGTACTTATGGACATTCACATGCCGGGTATCAGTGGTATCGAGGCCACTCAGCGCATTCGTGAATTCAACAAGGAATTACCTATCATTGCCTTAACGGCTGTTACCATAGACGAGAATCTGGACGAATTCTACAGAGCCGGATTCAATGAGATTATTCCAAAGCCATTCAAGACAGAAGAGTTCTTTGAGAAGATCCACCGAACGCTGTTTATGAACAAAACGCCAGTTTAAACGATCTTGTTCCAATATTCGTGAACAAAATCCAAGATCTCAGATTCAAAATAACCTTCTTTCTCTACGAATTCTGTTTGTATGGGTAAGTAATACAAGGCTTTCTTGTCGATCTTATCGCGCAGACGCATATAATCCTTTTCTGTAGTGATCACCAATTCCTTACGAGCTATGAGGTCTAATTGCGCTTTAGTGAATTCATGATGATCTGGATATCGCTGTAGTTCAAAGCGACAGCCTTGCTGGGTCAGGTAGGTGATCAATGGCTCCGGATTGGCAATTCCTGTGACCAGAGTAAAAGCTTTGTCCTTTAAGTAAGCTATAGGCTCTGAACCTTGATTGTTCTTTATTAGATCTGCATAGGCGATCCGAGTTTTGTAAATGGGTTTACCCGCATACTCACGTAGTCTGAACTCCAATTCCTGAACTGCTGCATAGGCCGCATTGCCAGGAATTTTAGTGATCACAATAGCATCTGCTCTTTTTGCTCCGGATCTTGATTCTCTAAGATCACCGGCCGGTAAGAGCATATCATCTAAAAACGGTTTGTCAAAGGTGGTCAATAAGATATTGTAGCCTGCCTTCACCTTACGATGTTGGAAAGCATCGTCCAATAAGATAACCTCTGCCTTTGGCTTTAGCTTGCTGATCCCCTCACGACGATCTGCACAAACAGCGACGGTTATATTTGGATATTTAGTTTTAATCTGCAAGGGTTCATCGCCAACCTCATTGGCAGTATGTGAAGGCTCTACATAAAGAAAACCCTGAGTAGAGCGCTTGTAGCCTCTGCTTAGCACTGCAACCTTAAAGTCATCTTTCAAGAGGCGGATAAGGTATTCTATCATAGGCGATTTCCCGGTCCCACCCACCGTGAGGTTACCCACACAGATCACCGGGAGCTCATAGGCTTCGGATTTTAGCAGCTCTTTGTCGTACATCAGGTTACGAAGGTCAGTAACCCCTTTATAAAGTAAGGAGAAGGGAGTGAGCATTTTGCGTAAACCGGCCATAGCACGAAAGTATACTTTTTTATCTTTACGGTAAAATACACCTTATGCAAATAAAAGAGGTTATCGCCCTTTTGGAACAATGGGCTCCACGCAGCTATGCGGAAGACTTTGACAATACCGGACTGTTGGTCGGTGATAGCGCTAAGACAGTCAGCGGAATTTTGGTGAGTTTGGACTGTTTAGAAGCTGTAGTTGACGAGGCCGTAGATAAGGGTTGCAATCTAATAGTGAGCTTCCATCCCATCATATTTAAAGGCTTAAAAAAGCTCACTGGAGCCGATTATGTCCAGCGTGCAGTTCTCAAGGCAATTAAGAACGACATTGCAATCTATGCCATTCACACGGCCTTGGACAATAATTGGGAAGGTGTCAATCATCAGATATTAGAAACGCTAGGGGCACAAAAATCCTCGGTACTTATCCCAAAAGCAGGGACTTTAAAGAAACTGATCACCTATGCACCGCAACAGGAGAGCAAGGCCCTACTCGATGCCTTATTCACAGCTGGCGCCGGTGCCATCGGGCAGTACAGCGAGTGCGCCTTTACTTCAGAAGGCGAAGGTAGTTTTAAGCCCGGAGCGGATGCAAATCCAGCTTTGGGAAGCAAAGGACAACGCCACTACGAAAAAGAAACCCGGATCGAGGTACTTGTACCTCAGCATTGCGAGTCTCGTGTTGTATCGGCCTTGATAAAGACCCACAGTTACGAAGAAGTTGCTTACGACCTGATTCCTATTAGCAATACAAACAAGCAGTTGGGAATGGGCATGATAGGCTCCTTTGAAAATCCGCTATCTGAAGCAGAATTCTTAGCCCTACTAAAATCGCGTATGCATTGCGGGGGAATTCGACACAGTAAACTACTGGGCAAACCAATTGAGAAAATAGCTGTTCTTGGCGGTAGTGGTGCCTTTGGCATAAGCGCTGCGAAAGCAGCAGGCGTAGATGCCTATGTTAGTGCAGACTTTAAATATCACGACTTCTTTAGCGCAGAAGAGCAGCTGCTTTTGGTAGACATTGGACACTACGAAAGCGAACAGTACACAAAAAATTTAATTGTACAATATCTTAGCAAAAAAATTACTAATTTTGCAGTTCTTTTATCGGAGATTAATACCAATCCAATTTTTTATCTGTAATTATGGCCAAGAAGACAGAAGCTACTGTTGAAGAGAAACTGAGAGCCCTTTACGACCTGCAATTGATCGACAGCCGTGTGGATGAGATCAGAAACGTACGTGGAGAACTTCCACTAGAAGTAGAGGACCTTGAAGACGAAGTTGCCGGAATGAACACTCGTCTGGAAAAACTAAATGCCGACCTGGCCCTTACCGACGATTCCATCAAGGACAAGAAGAACCTCATAGAGGAGTCTAAATCCCTGATCAAAAAATACAGCGAGCAACAGAACAACGTTCGCAACAATCGCGAGTACAACTCTTTGAGCAAGGAAATCGAATTCCAAGAATTGGAGATCCAATTAGCAGAAAAGCACATCAAAGAATTCAAGGCACAGATCGAGCAAAAGAAAGAGGTTATCGAAGAGACCAAAGCTCGTTTGGCGGAACGCGAAGAGCACTTAAAGCACAAGCGCGATGAATTGGATGAGATCTTAGCGGAAACCGAAAAGGAAGAAAAGGCTTTATTGAAAGAATCTGAATCCTTTGAACAAAAAATAGAGGAGCGTTTGGTGAATGCCTACAAGCGTATTCGTTCTAACGCAAAGAACGGGCTTGCCGTTGTGCCGATTGAGCGTGGTGCTTCTGGAGGATCTTTCTTTACTATTCCACCACAGGTTCAGATGGAGATCGCATCTCGCAAAAAGATCATTACAGACGAACACAGTGGTCGTATCTTAGTGGATCCGCAGTTGGCAGAAGAGGAACGCGAAAAAATGGCAAAGTTTTTCGACAAACTCTAACCTACTCAAAACAAAAAGATTAACAAAGCCTTCAGAATTCTCTGGAGGCTTTTTTTTGTAAATTTGTAAAGGACACTTTAAGGAGTTAACCGCATCCCCGACTCTTTATAAAAACAGAACCTATGTATCGCAAACCCCTCCTTGTACTCGGTCTACTTTTATGCAGTTTAAATGTAGCCTGTCAATCATCCAACGAAAAGAATAAAGAAGACGAAGCCTTAGCGCAGCAGAACCAAAAACCTGTTCAGACGCAGCCCCAAGATGGCCTTCATAAAGCCTATTTTGCTTCCGGTTGTTTTTGGTGTGTTGAAGCCATTTATGAAAGCGTAAAAGGTGTCTCTGAAGTGATCAATGGTTACTCCGGAGGTCATACAGAAAACCCGACCTACGAAAGCAGCAATACCGGACTTACCGGACATGCAGAAGCTGTAGAGGTTTATTACGACCCTAATGTTGTAAGTTTTAAAACCTTGGTCGATGTGTACTTCGGATCTCAAAATATCACTCAGGTCAACGGACAGGGTCCTGATAGAGGAAGTCAATACCGTTCTATAATTTTTTATCAGAACGAGCAAGAAAAGGCCATTATTGACGCTAAGATCATGCAGCTCAATGAGCAACTGGGAGAGCAAAAGGTTGCTGCCCAAGTATTGCCTTTTCAGAAATTTTGGGTTGCAGAAGATTACCACCAAGATTATGAGCGCCTTAATCCCTATAACAGATACATTCAGAATGTTTCTATTCCACGGCTTAAAAGATTCCAGAAGAAATTCCCAGAATTGATCAAAGAAGAAAGCCACTAATATATAACAACAACCATCCGACCATTTATGAAAACCATCATTGTAAGTCTAGGCCTTTGCCTAGTATTGAGCAGTTGCCAGCAAACCAAAGAAAATACAGATCCTCAGCAAGCTACAGTAGTAGAGCTTTCTACAGCAGAAAAGATCGCTATGGCTCACGGCTATGAAAATTGGGACAGTGTTGAAAAGCTGGCCTTTACCTTTAATGTAGACCGCGGGGAAAATCACTTTGATCGCAGCTGGATTTGGGAACCCAAAAGTGGCATGGTTACCATGATGTCTGCCCAAGACACCATTAGCTACAATCACAAACAAGTAGACAGTACAACAGCGCAAGTCGATGCAGGCTTTATCAATGACAAATACTGGCTATTGGCACCTTTCCAATTACTGTGGGATGCAGACTATTCTGAACTGAGCGAGCAATCTGCACAGGTAGCACCGATTTCTGGAGACACTTTAGATGTGCTCACCATAACCTATAAGAATGAGGGTGGTTAAACTCCGGGAGATGCTTATGATTTTTATTACGGAAAAGACTTTACCATTAAAGAGTGGGTTTTTCGCAAAAGCAATGCAGAACAAGCAAGCATGAGTACCACTTGGCAAGATTACGCCAAGTACGGCCCATTGAATCTTGCCAAAACACATAAAGACAGTTTAGGGACTGTCAACATACATTTTACCGGAATAAAGGTTAACTAAGCTTATTGTTTAAGCAGGCGTCGCACCATTAGCTTTTCGTCTTCGCCACGTACTAAGACCACAAAGTAAACTCCCGAGCGAAGCGCAGAAACGTCTAAAGTTGTTCTGTTGTTCGCGTCGAAGTTCGTAGGAGTGACCAATATTCTTCTGCCTTGTAGATCGTAAATCTCTACTGTTGTAGCATCATTAGTGGCTCCTTGAACAGTCAAGAAGTCGCTTGTAGGGTTCGGAAAAATAAAGTCACCTGCTACTGCCGGAGAACCAGAATCCACTGTTCCGTGAAAGTAGGACTCTGCCAAAGCAAAAGCATCTGTTGCCACCTCAATACCGATCTTGCGGCCTCTAATATCGTCTATAGGCGGATGTATTCCTCCCCAGATACGTGAAAGACTGGTTTGGTCTGAGGCGTCGCGATAAGTGGCCCATTGCAATTGCATGTCTACGGTCGGCCCTATCTCAAACTCCAAAAAAGCATTTGCAGGGATCTCGAAAACGCCCATCCCACCTGGAAAATATTCAGATCCGGTAAGCATGGTCAATACTTCTGCGGCTGCTCTAGAAAAAGTGGAATGTCCCGATACATAACCCGCAAAAGGCGGAGTAATAAAACTAATACGTTGGTAAGGGAACCATTCTTCTGCCAGTATCCACCCTACACCTGCTGTATCAAACTCTGGGTCTATGATGTACTCGTGACCTCTCCAAGTAAACAACTTGATCTTACCCAAATGTTGTCCCGAAGCCCCTTGCAAGGGATCGCCAGGCTCAACTATTTCAACATAACCAGGAACTAAAGGAATTCCGTGCGGATGATAATTATCTAAAGTCGGATCGGTACTCTGGCCCTGCTCTGCCATATAGCGAATTGCCGTCATTGGGCGCGTATAATCATACCAACCCTTGATACCCCAAGCAGAGATCGCAGAATCGTGCATAGCACCCCCAAGGATAAAATAAGACTTGATATCCCATTCCAGATCAGAAAGCTCTTCTCCTTCTCCTTTGAAACGCTTCTCTAAAAGCGGATTGTCATTCACATAGTTCATGATAGTGAACCAGTGTCCGGGAGGTGTTTCGCTATCAGGCCCGTCTGCCCAGAACTCGGCCAGAACCCTAGCGTAGTCACCGCGAGGCACCATTTGAGGTTCGTAAGGATTGCCGGTCACTGGATTGATCTCACGGCCCTGACTCGGGTCTCCTCCATTAAAAAGATCATAAAACGCCTTGTACTCGTCAAAGGTCTCCGGGAATTCATTGAGGTTCCCGATACTCGCCGGAGAAATATCGATCATAACCTCATCTGTTGGATCTAGATGAGATTGCCATATGCTAACCAAAGTGAAGCCCCATTTGTAGGCATCGTCCATTCCCAGGCCGTCTTGAATATAAGAAGGATCCGTTGGGTCGTGAAATACCCAGTAATCAAATCCGTCTCTGTTATAAATGGTGCGATCCTCATCTTTTAAGGCAAAAGAAGCAACTTGGCCCCATTCTGGACTTAAAAACTCCGGAGTAGTTTCTGGAATCTCGTTACCGCTCTGGTCTATAAAACCTTCTATAAATAATGGCTGCCAGCGGTTGGGAAATTCCATGTCAGGATTACCAGAACCGTCTGTATCCAAAGGCGAGTTTACCGGTTGGTAAAAGCGGTTGGCGTAATCATTGGCTTCGTTAGACCCATCTTGCAGGCCAAATTCAATGATCTGCTGGGCTAAATAATTCCCTAAAGCTGCCGGATCTCCAGAGGAATAGTCTGTACTGCCGTTGGCAACATCGTATCCCTTGGCCTCCATCAGTCCAAATATTCTAGTGAAGATATTGTCTTGGCCCGGAGAAGATGAAAATCTGTTCAACATGATTCTAAAAACGGCAAAACTCAAGGCCTCCTCCAAGGCCTCCTCTGTAGGAACAGAAGACTCGAAACCGTCAAAAGGAATATTGAAATCTCCCAAGGTCTGACCTAGAAAATAGGTCTGCGCCTCAGGATGAAAAACTGCCCAAACATCGTACATGGCCGCAGAGGTATGCCATAAATTTCTGGCATGTACGGTAGGTCTGGCGAAGTCATTTCTAATGGCATTGAGTACTTCCTCATTCCATTCTCTAGCTATACTTTGCCCGTCAGCACTCCAAAAAGTAGTCATGCAAAGCAGTAAAACGAGTAGAATTTTTTTCACAGGGATAATTTTGGCTAAATGTAAGAAAGAATTGGGAAACTATAGCCTTGAATCCGTTGGTTACTCGGTATTTAAGGGCTCCTTAAAAAACAATCAGAATTGCTTACTTTTGTTTGAGGCGCCACTTACCTGACCGATATGCACAAAAACACTTTGGAATACGCGCAGCAATGCGACCAAAACGATCCGATTCGCGATTTCAGATCTCAGTTTCATTTGCCAACAGACACACACGGAAATCCAATGATCTATCTCTGCGGAAACTCCCTAGGGCTTCAGCCCAAATCTACAGAGCAATACATTAAACAAGAGCTTGACGATTGGGCCAAATTGGGTGTTGAAGGACATACTCATGCACGAAAACCGTGGCTGCCCTATCACGAATTTCTAACCGATCAAATGGCCGCAATAGTCGGGGCAAAACCAGAAGAAGTGGTCATTATGAACACCCTAACGGTGAATCTACACTTGATGATGGTTTCCTTTTACAGACCTACCAAGACCCGTTACAAGATCATCATAGAAAGTGACGCCTTCCCTTCTGACAAATACGCGGTAGAAAGTCAATTGGAAATGCATGGGATCGACCCAAAAGACGGCTTGCTATTATGGTATCCGCCCAAAGGTGAGGCCATTTGTCGCATGGAAGACCTGGAAAGACTGCTCAACGACAACAAAGACGAAGTTGCCTTGATCATGATAGGCAGCACCAATTACTACAGCGGTCAGGCCTTTCCACTAAAAGAAATAACAAGGCTCGGTCACCAGCACGGAGCTATGGTAGGATTCGATCTCGCTCACGGAGCGGGCAATATCCAACCCAATTTACACGAATGCGGAGCTGATTTTGCGGTCTGGTGCAGCTACAAATACTTGAACAGCGGCCCGGGAAGTTTAGGCGGATGCTTTGTACACGAAAGACACAGACACAATCCGGAACTCAAACGTTTTGCTGGCTGGTGGGGTCACAACAAGGAATCCCGATTCAATATGCGCCAAGAATTTGATGTTTTGCCGGGCGCCGAAGGATGGCAGCTCAGCAACCCTCCTATTTTGAGTATGGCTGCGATCCGTGCTTCGCTTCAGGTATTTGCGGATGCTGGTTTTGATAAGATCAGGCAAAAGAGTGTGCAACTTACCGGCTTTTTAGAATTCTTGCTCAACGATATGGGCGATCCTAATATTCAGATCATCACGCCGAGCGATCCGCAGCAAAGAGGCAGTCAATTAAGCATACAAGTAAAGAATGCGGACCGAAAATTACACGATGCGCTAACCGACCAAGGTGTTATTAGTGATTGGCGCGAGCCAGATGTGATCAGAGTCGCTCCGGCGGCACTCTACACGCGCTTTGAAGATGTCTACGAATTTATAAATCGATTGAAGAACGCCTTAGCTAAATTGTATTAATGACAGCGAAAAATTCACATATACTCATAGTTGGCGCCGGACTTTGTGGAAGCCTTTTGGCCCTACGGATGGCACAGCGCGGTCATCGCGTTACGCTAATGGAACGCAGACCAGATCTGAGGAAAGTAACTCAAGATGCTGGGAGATCGATTAACCTAGCCTTCTCCAATCGCGGCATGAAGGGCATGAAATTGGTCGGTTTGGAAAAAGAGGTTACTGCCTTGTGTATCCCCATGTTCGGGCGTATGATCCATGACCCTAAGGGAAATACTTTTCTGAGTCCCTATAGTGGTCGGGAGGGAGAATACATCAACTCCATTTCGCGCCCAGGCTTAAATGCACTGCTGCTCGACGCGGCAGAAGCTCACGATGGCGTGGAGATAATATTTGATCAAAAATGTGTCAGCGTGGACTTGGAGAAGGCCTCCGCTGCATTTAAAGACTATAAGACCGGCGAGGTCCGCAGTTATCAAGCAGACGTACTTATTGGTACAGATGGAGCTGGTAGCGTGGTGCGTAAGGCCATGTTTAACCACAAACGCTTTCTCTTTAGTTTCTCTCAACAATGGCTTACCCATGGCTATAAAGAATTGACCATTCCGGCGGCTCCAAATGGCGGCTACAAGACCGAGAAAGGCGCTTTGCATATCTGGCCTAGAGGCGAAGATATGTTGATAGCACTTCCGAACTTAGATGGTAGTTTTACAGTAACTTTATTTTTACCCTATAGTAATAGCGATTACTGTTTCGACAATCTGACCTCCGAAGAAAAGGTTATGGAATATTTCACCAACGAATTTCCAGACACCTTGGAACTCATGCCCAATTTGGCCAAGGAATTCTTTGAGAATCCGACAGCACCTTTGGGTACGATAAAATGTTCCCCTTGGGATGCTTATGGCAAGGTTTTACTAATGGGTGACGCGGCCCACGCCATAGTCCCTTTTTACGGACAAGGGATGAACGCCTCCTTTGAGGACGTTGTGGAATTTGATAAAATATTAGACGAGACCGAGGACGACTGGAGCCAGGCCTTTAAATTATTCAGCCAGCGACGTAAAAAAGATACCGACGCCATTGCTGATCTGGCCGTGGACAATTTCCATGAAATGAAAGAACACACGGCCAACCCATTGTTTCAGGCCAAAAGAAAAGTAGAAACAGCCTTGGAAAGTAATTTTCCGGAGTCTTATTCTTCAAAATATTCTTTAGTAACCTTTAGCGAGGATATTCCTTATGCTGAGGCCATGCGTCGTGGACGAGCTCAAGACAAAGCGATCTTAAATCTTTTGGACGACGGATTGCTTCCGGAGGACCTCGCCCTTGAGGAGAAATTGAAAATTGTTAAGAATCACACGGAAGAAGTCCTCCACGAGGACGATCTTCTATAAAGTATAAAAGCATGAAGAGTAGATTAGTATCTGGCAAAGCTAAACCCAGAGGAGCCTATCCACACGTAAAACGCGTTGGTGATTTTATATTCATCAGTGGAACCAGTTCTCGACTTCCTGACAACAGCTTTGCGGGTGTACATCAAGTTGACGAAATGGGAACCATGCGCTTGGATGTTCGCGAGCAAACTCGCGCAGTCCTAGAAAACATTAAAGATTATCTGGCCACAGAAGGCGCTACTATGGAAGATGTTGTCGATGTAACCAGTTTTTTGGTCAACATGAATGACTTTGCCGGTTATAATGAAGTCTATGGCGAGTACTTTAATTCAGAATCCGGACCAGCTCGAACTACTGTGGCAGTACATCAGTTGCCGCATCCGAATTTGGTGGTAGAGATCAAAGCCATGGCTTATAAGCCGCTGTAATATGGAAAAGCTGCAAAACTTTATAGACGGTAAATATTGCGACCCTATAGACGACCAGTGGTTGGACAATTATGTTCCCAGTACAGGGGAGCGTTCCCAACAGATCCCTGCATCCAACGTCAAAGACGTTGAGCGGGCTTATAAGGCTGCAAAAAAAGCATTTCCGTCTTGGTCACAAACCCCGATAGAGACCCGCAGCAGTATTTTAATTAAGCTGGCCGACCTAATAGCAGCAGATCTAGACAAATTAGCTAAAGCAGAAGCCTTGGACAATGGGAAACCGCTAGCGCTCGCTACCAAGGTAGACATACCGAGAGCATCGGCGAACTTTAGATTCTTTGGAAATGCGATTACTCAATTCGCTTCTGAGGCTCATGAGAATCTTGCTTCGGATTCTATCAATTTCACTTTGCGGCAACCTCTAGGCGTGGTTGGCTGTATCTCTCCTTGGAACTTACCACTCTACCTTTTCAGTTGGAAGATCGCTCCGGCCTTGGCCGCAGGAAATACTGTGGTTGCCAAACCGAGTGAGATCACACCAGTAACCGCAGCCTTACTCGGAAAATATTGCAATGAAGCTGGGCTGCCTGCAGGTGTATTAAACATTGTTCACGGAAAAGGCCCAGAAGCAGGACAGGCAATAGTAGCGCATTCGGGCATCAAGGCCATTTCATTTACAGGAGGAACAACTACCGGGGCAGCTATTGCAAGGACAGCTGCACCGATGTTCAAAAAGTTGTCTTTGGAATTGGGCGGTAAGAATCCCAATATCATTTTTGCCGATTGCGACTTTGAGAAGATGCTGCAAGTAAGCTTGAAGTCGTCATTCGCCAACCAAGGACAAATATGTCTTTGCGGCAGCCGCATCTTTGTACAAGAAGAAATTTATGAAAAGTTCAAAGCAGCTTTTATACCTGCGGTCAAAGCTCTAAAGGTAGGACCCTCGCTAGCTGCTGGCATTGACCTAGGAGCCGTAGTGTCAAAGCAGCATATGGAGAAGATTTTAAGCTATACGGCTTTGGCCGAATCCGAAGGGAAGTTGCTCTGCGGAGGGCAACAATTACAGATCAAGGAAGCTCCTAATGGTTATTATGTAGCTCCTACTGTAATAGAAGTGGGAACCACCCGATGCCGATTGCAGCAAGAAGAAATTTTTGGTCCGGTAGTGACCATTATGCCATTTAAAACTGAAGAAGAAGCCCTAGCCCTAGCCAACGATGTACCTTATGGCTTGTCGGCTACGGTCTGGACAAGCAATATAGACCGAAGTATACGCGTGTCTAAGGCCCTAGAGGCTGGAATAGTCTGGGTGAACACCTGGTTAAATCGCGATCTACGAACCCCTTTTGGCGGTGTAAAAGCCAGTGGTGTAGGCCGAGAAGGTGGCTTTGAGGCCTTGCGTTTCTTTACAGAACCCAAAAACATTTGCATTCAATACAAAACCAATACATGAATTTAGATCTAAGTGATAAGAACGCTCTGGTTTGCGGAGCATCAGCAGGAATAGGCGCAGCTTCTGCGCGAGCATTGGCCGCATTAGGAGCGCGAGTGACCTTGGTTGCGCGTAATGCAGAAAAGCTCACAGCAGTTTTACAATCTCTGGATAACCAAGAAGAAGCACACGACTTTCTGGTTGCCGATTTTAGCAATCCGGAGAATTTAAAAGCGGCCTTGGCAGAATTGCCTGAAGATAGGAACTATCACATATTGATCAATAATACTGGAGGACCCAAAGGAGGTCCTATTTACAGTGCAGCTCCAGAAGAATTTACTCAAGCCTTTGCACAGCATCTGGTGTGTAATCAGTTGCTGAGTCAAGCTTTGGTCCCGGGAATGCAAAAAGATGGTTACGGTAGAATAATCAACATCATTTCCACCTCTGTAAAACAACCTATAGACGGACTCGGTGTAAGCAACACCATTCGTGGTGCAGTAGCTAATTGGGCTAAAACCTTGGCCAACGAATTGGGGCCATCTGGAGTAACAGTAAACAACGTACTACCTGGCTTTACCGCTACAGACCGCTTGGCCGATATAGTAAAGAACGCCTCCAAGAGATTCCAAAAGACCGAAGAAGAGGCAGCAGCCTTTATGCGACAGCTGGTGCCTAGCAGACGTTTTGCAGAACCAGAAGAAATTGCCAATGCAGTGGCTTTTCTGGCCTCCCCAGCAGCCAGTTATATAAACGGGATTAATTTGCCTGTAGACGGCGGAAGAACCAAAAGTTTGTAACTTAGAAGGGTGGAGAGAAAATTACGCATAAACGGACACTCGCATTTACTCCCTTATCCGGAAGAGATTCCAGATTTTATGAAGGAGAAAGGTATTTTTTGGGTCGATAAGGATCGCAAATACATGCTGCAAAAGAATTGGAGCCGACCGGTTACCGATTCCAGTTTCTTCTTAGATGAGAAACTAGCGTGGATGGAGCGCTACAAGATCGATCATGCGGTGGTCTTGAACTTATCGCAATTGTACGGCAACGGTTTGCGTCTGGAAGAGATGAAACAAGCCTTGCGATTTCAAAACGATTTCAATGCGCGCATCCAGCACGATAACCCTTCTAAATTCACTTGCGGTTTCGTAGTGCATCCTGGTTTTGTGCGCGGAGCTCTCTGGGAAATTGAACGCTGTGTAGAAGAATTGGGCTTGCAGCTATTATGCCTGCCTACGCACTACATGGACACCATCGGGACATGGCGCTGTATCTTTGACGAAGAAAATGAACCGATCTTTGAACTCGCTAGTAAATACAATTTAGCGGTAGAGATCCATCCGTACGATGGAGAAAAATTCATCTTGCTCGAAAACACCGCTTGGCGTTTTCACCTGATCTGGATGTTGGCGCAATGTGCAGATGCGTACCATTTCTTGACACTCAATGGCTATGCGGACAAATACCCCAATATGCGGGTTTGTTTTGCCCACGGCGGTCAATTGGCACAAATTAATTTAGGCCGGCGCATTCAAGGTTTTGACGGTCGCCCTGACCTTTTTGAAGGCAAGGTGCATCCGCGGAAATCTGTAGGACATAGAAACATCTTTTTTGACACTTTGGTTCACGATACTGGTGGGCTAAAACTCCTAATAGAGAACCAAGGCTCTAAGCAAGTATTGGTAGGTCTGGACGATCCGTATCCGCTAGGGGAAATGGAGAGCGCTCCGCAGTCCTCTTACCCTGGAAAGATCTTAGACTTGGCTCGACAGCGTGAAATACTCACCGAAAAAGAATGCGACGCCATGTGGGAAGACAACGTGCTGCAGTGGCTTCACGGAGACGATGAAGCGGCAAAAGCGGCCCTGAGAAAACGCATCTTAGGGGGGTGATTACTAAACATTTTCTATATTTAGGTAATTAACTAAACCAATTGACTTATGAGTAAACTTGGAATGTATATGGCCTTTTTTGGCCTGTTCGCCATTGTTTTGAATTTTTTTGACCGAGTTCCAACTATCCTTATGTGGATTTACAACTGGGGAGAAGGCGTTGCCTGGGGGATTAAAATAGGCTTGATCGTCGTAGGAGCTGTGTTGTTCTTTATGGGCAAGCCCGAAGAAGAACCCGAAGAGGTCCCAGAAGCACAGAATACTGAAGAGTAATAACATAAAACACCATTATAGACTCCACAATTTGAATCGAATTGTGGAGCTCTTTTTTTAAACATGCATTTCTTACCAGAAGCCATTGACCAATACGCCGTAGCGCATTCTCAAGAAGAACCTGAACTTTTACAAAAACTCAGCAAAGAGACTTGGCAAAAGGTCTTGAACCCGCGTATGCTAAGCGGACACTATCAGGGTAGAGTTTTAAGTTTATTGGCCAAGATCATTCGACCTAGAACGATATTGGAATTAGGCACTTACACAGGCTACTCTGCTTTGTGTATGTTAGAGGGATTACATCCCGAAGGTGAGATCCACACCCTGGATCAAAACGAGGAATTATACGACCTGCAACGCAAATACTTTGACCTGTCTGGAGCTGGAGATCGCATTCATCAACATCTGGGTGCGGCTTTAGGTATATTACCAACCTTAGACTTAAAATACGATCTGGTCTTTATGGATGCAGATAAACGCAACTATCCAAAATATCTGGAGTTGATACTACCCAAAATGAATTCCGGAGGGATCATTCTAAGCGATAATGTCTTGTGGAGCGGAAAGGTAGTTGAGCCGCTTCAGCCCGATGATATCGACACCAAGGCCTTATTAGAATACAACCACACCCTAGCGACTCATCCGCAGCTAGAAACGGTACTCTTACCCATACGCGACGGGCTTACCATTACAAGAGTAAAATAAAATTACAGACTCGGCTTGTTTCCTGGCAGTTCGCCGGAACGTGATTTGGAAAGTGGGTCGCGGCCTATAGTACCGCTAACCTGCTCAATGCTCTTTTTGGTTTCCTGAAGGCTGTCCTGTACATCTTTAACGATACTGGTATCTATGCCTTGCTGCTCAGCACTTTTGGTGATCTCACTTTTGATCTCGTTGGTGGCATCTTTGATCTGACGCATTCCCTTGCCTAAACCGCGGGCAATGGTCGGGATCTTATCGGCACCAAACACCAACAATACCACAAAGAGAATGAACATGATCTCTGGGGTACTGATAAAGCCAAAAATAAACAATGCTTGCATGTTGCAAATATAACTAAGATTGCGGGCAGGGGTAAAAAAAAGCCCCGAAATATTCGGGGCTCTTTTTAAAATTTAGTCCTTGATACCTTCTTTGAACTGATCGAACTCGCCAAGCTTTTTGCGCTTAGGCCATGAATTGTTCGACGTATCGATATCTGCAGTTTCTTCGTCCGGATCTACAACGATCTTAGTGATCTCTTGCTCAGATGCGATTACCTTGCCTACTTGAGCATCGTTCTTTCTCCAGATCTCTGCCGGATAGGTCTCGCGCTTTGTAGAACCATCAGCATAGGTGTACTCTACAATGATCGGCATAGGAATTCCTCCTGGCTTTTCAAAAGTCACTTCGTAGAAGTATTTTGGCTTAGTAACAGCCGCACGCTCCTGGGGAGTCATATTGTCCATCATATATTCTTTGATCGATGGAATATCTTCTAGCGTTGTGTTCACCATAGACTCTTCGAAATCTTCGCTGTCTTCTGCTACATAATATACTAGTGGTGGCAGATCGCTTTCTGTCAAACCGCGCGCTTCCATGATCTCGCGCACTTCTGCATTGATCTTGTTGGTCACATAGAATTTCTTCACTTCGCCTACTCCCATATCGACAAAGTCGGTGGTGTAGAACCAAGAACGCCAGAACCAATCCAAGTCAAAGGCTGAGGCGTCTTCCATAGTGCGGAAGAAGTCTTCTGGAGTTGGGTGCTTGAACATCCAACGGTTGGCGTAAGTTTTAAAAGCGTAATCGAACAACTCGCGTCCCATTACAGTCTCACGTAGAATGTTTAAAGCTGTTGCCGGCTTTCCATAAGCATTAGCACCAAATTGATAGGTGTTCAAACCTTTGGTCATAATTGGTGCAATATAGTCTTGGTCGCTGCTCATATAATCTACAATGTTCTTTGCAGGTCCACGACGTGATGGATAGCTCTTATTTGGTGCGATGGCGTCAGGATACCACTCGCCAAAGTCTTGCTCGGCCACGTATTGTAAGAAGGTATTCAATCCTTCGTCCATCCAAGTCCACTGACGCTCGTCACTGTTTACGATCATTGGAAAATAGTTGTGTCCTACCTCGTGGATGATCACAGAGATCATTCCGTATTTGGTGCGCTCGCTATACGTTCCATCAGGATTTGGACGTCCGTAGTTCCAACAGATCATCGGATACTCCATCCCTTGGTTACGGGCGTGAACCGAGATCGCTTTGTGGTAAGGATAATCGAAGGTCATACGGGAATAACTCTTCAAAGTACTGGCAACGGCCATGGTAGAGTATTCTTCCCAAAGTGGGTTTCCTTCTTTTGGATAAAGTGAAACAGCCATTACATCTTTGTTGCCGATCTTAACAGCCATCATGTCCCAAATGAAACGACGAGAAGTAGCGAATCCGAAGTCACGAACCATCTCTGCCTTGAACTTCCAGGTCTTTTTTGCGGTAGCAAAACTATTTTCTTTCGCCTCTGCTTCTTCTTGAGAAACAATGATCACAGGCTTGTCATAAGTCTTCTTAGCCAACTCGTAACGCTTCATCATTTCTTTGGTGAAGACTTCTTTGCGGTTGGTCAAAACCCCTGTTGCATCGGTAATGTGATCTGCAGGAACGGTCAGATTCACTTCAAAGTTTCCGAAAGGCAAAGCGAATTCATCGCGGCCCCAGAACTGTGAATTCTGCCATCCTTCTACATCATTGTAAACGGCCATACGCGGATAGAACTGCGCAATTACATAAGCGCGATTTCCGTCTTCGAACTCCTCATACCCACTACGAGCACGGTCGGTCACGTGGTTGTTCACATTATACCACCACTTGATGCTGAAGGTGAATTTTTCACCAGTTTTCAATGTTTTAGGCATTTCTACACGCATCATCGTTTGGTGGATGATGTACGGCAGATTGGCTCCTTTAGAATCTTTTACTGCCTCAATGTTGAATCCTCCGTCAAATCCGCCATCCATGAATTTAGAAGCGAATCCGCCAGGCTGCTCTGCTGGAGGAACTCCATCGCCTTCGATAAGCGGCGACTTGGAATCCTTAGCACGAACGTTTTGATCTAACTGTACCCACAAATAATCCAATGGATCTGGAGAATTGTTAGTGTAAGTAATGGTTTCAAATCCGTAGAGCTTGGCGTTCTTATCGTCCAATTCGATGTCCATCACGTAGTCAGCTTGCTGCTGATAGTACTGTGGTCCTGGAGCACCACTAGCAGAACGGAACATGTTCGGCGTAGAGAACTCCTGATACATCTGTCGGAATTTGTTGTTATTGATGTGTCCGCCTTTGCGGGCTTCACTTTCCTGCTCCTGACCAAAGGCCGTACCGGCGATCAGTGCAAAAGATAGTAAAGCGATCAACTTAGAGAATTTCATCAGTTTCGGGTTTTGTTTGAATTATTGTGATTATTAGTTGCTTTTTAAGGGCCTTAAAAATAGCTCTTTAAGGCTTGATTTTTCTGGCGTTTAATTAAATTTTAACATGTCTGTGGACTCGTCTTTGAGCAAGATCAAACTGCGACGATTATCGTCTTTTTTAATGTGGACTATATTTTGCTGCTCGGGAAACAATTCAAAAAGCAGATCATTAGTTACCTCCAAACTCTTAAGATCTTGTATGCCAGTTACTTCTAAATAACAAGACAAAGTCTCCACTTCGTACTTTTTTCCGAGGTACTGCGGAGTCACTGCAGCACCATTGGCCTTGAGCTGTATTTTTTTGAGTAAATACTTTTCTATATAGGCGTCTACGGTCTGGCTGTCTTTGGTACTGTCTAGAATCAGATCTGAATCATAACGCTCCTGAAGTACATCTTCAAAATCGTCAATAAAGATCTTGGTAATGATCTGTAAACTCTGCTGGGAAGCTACATATTCGATCTTGGTGATGCTCACATAGAATTTATGCGTCGATGAGGTTGCCAATAGCAGCGGCAAACTCAGCAGTAATAAAAAAATAGAAACTCTTCGCATTGTTTTCTTTTTGCATTCATGGGCAAGAACTGCGCCAAAAACACCTCCATAGGACGCAAAGATAACATCCTTTGTTACAAATTCTTTGTTAATCTTCGGATTCCTCCAAACGACCTAAGTAGACCACAGATCGCTCCTTAAAATGATTCAAGACCAGCCCGTATTGCGCCACTTCGAAGTCCCGCTGAACACTAGTGGTCTCTATACAGAAGAGGAGAAAATCATAGACCCTATCAGTAGGGACTTGGTAAGATTCCTTAAAGAAATCCGCAGAATACATGGCCAAGATCTCGGAGACCACAACGTTCTGCTGCTCCCATTTTCTTTTTATGCGGAGCTTTTTGTAATACCCACTCATATGCTTGTATAGCACCTCCAAGTCTACGGTGGTAATTGTACCTATTCCTGTTATGATAGGAACAATCTTTTCCTCGGGCTCCCCAATGAACCCGGGTATGCCCACATCGTTAAAGTTAATTGGAGTCTCCACTTCAATATCACGGGCATCTTGTTGCAGATTCCCGCTTAAGTTGGGTTTTATAAACACCTCATCAAGCTCGGTGACACGGTCTTCTAAAACAACCGCAACGGCTTGTAAATTGATCATTTGCTGATCTATAATGAGCTCTTTGAGTTGATAGCGGACAGAAGAGAAATAAAGGGTATCGTTTAGACTAACACGGATATTGAAATTCCCTGCTTCATTGGTTATGGTGTTAATACCTTTAGTGCGATTCAATACATGAACCCCTTCTATATCGGCGGTGTTTAGCAATTGCCCTTTCAGATCGACTTGCTGCGCCTGAAGCTGAAAACTCAAACTAAACAAGAGAAATAAAGCAATTCTAATCTTCAGTGCGCTCAAGGTATAAGGTACTTTGTTGCTTTAAGAAGCCGAGCAGACGAATTTCGTTCTCCGGTTTTAAATAACCCTCTGGAATTCCTTGCTCTTGTACAAAGTAAATGAAGTCGTCGTAACGCGTTTGCGGAATACTGTAGGAGTCTTCAAAGAAATAGACATTGTATCGCTGTCGCAGCACTGTGGCCACGATTTCTTCGGATTGGATCGCACTCAAGGCTTTAGTCTGCCTGCGCTTCTTTCTATCCTTGCCAATAAACTCCAAGATACCCAGCGGTGTGAATCCGTATTGCATGACATTCAGATTAGAAACCTCTTCCGATACCACGTTACGGATACGGCTTTGAGCATCGTCTTTAAAGTCGTATTCGAACTCCATGGACTGATAATCAAAGCTAAGCGCCGTGTCGAAATCGTAGACCTTGACGCGTCCTACATCCACCTCTACATTCCCCGTTAGATCATAAGGCCTTACGATCACCTCTTCCAATTGATTCAAATTGGGATTCAAATAGATCTTTAGGCTTTTATTCTCAATAACCCCTTCGTCTATGATCACGGTAAAGGATTGAAACTGCAAAGCCGTTATGAGCACTCTGTCATTAGCCGCCATTTCTAGCTGAAAGCTGCCATCAATTTCTGAGATCGTCCCTTTTTGTGAAGATCGGTTATACACGCTGATACCTTCCAAGTCCTCTCCCGGCGGAGCCGTGAGTTGACCTTGCACCATGACGCGGGTGATCTGTTGAGCAGCCACTGGTGCTAGCAGAAAAAGAAAGCATACGGAGAGGTAGAATTTTCGCATACTCTAATTTACAACACAAACTCTAATATATCCCTTAAATTAGAGGCATTCTTATGTTAAATCCGTTATAAAGTTGCAAAATCTCATTTTGGCCAGCACCTCGACAGTTCACGGTCAAGGCTATTTAGAATACTTAAAACCAACACTTAAGACATTCTTTTCTGGAGTGCGTGAGTTACTCTTTGTACCCTACGCGCGGCCTGGAGGCATTACGCATGAGGAGTATACAGCACATGCTGAAAAATTTTTTGCTCAACTCGACATTGCGGTTGTTGGGCTACACACTTTTAAGGATCCCGCGCTTGCCATAAAGAATGCACAGGCTATCTTCACAGGCGGTGGCAACACCTTTGTGCTGGTCAATGCGCTAAATCAAAACGGACAAATGGCGGCCTTACGCGCCAAACTATTTAGAGGCACTCCATATTTGGGAACCAGTGCTGGCACTAATATCTGCGGAGTGAATATGCAGACCACTAACGACATGCCCATCGTGTATCCGCCTTCTTTTAAAACCTTAGGAATGATTCCCTGTAACATTAATCCGCATTACCTGGATCCAATAGCAGGAAGCACCCATATGGGCGAAACGCGCCAAACGCGTATTGAAGAATTCCACAGTCAGAATTCTATTCCGGTAATAGGTTTGCGCGAAGGGAGCTGGCTAGCGGTTAGCGGCGAATCGATCGTACTTAAAGGACCACATTCCGCTAGATTGTTCAAACAGCACAGCTCGCCAAAGGAGCTGCCAACCGATACGGCTATCCAGAGTTACTTATAGCAATTGTGTAAATTAGCCCTATGAAGGTGATCTGCGAAACGCCCAGAACCTATTTACGAGAATTTCTCCTTAGTGATGCGGAGTCCTTTTATCAATTGAATTTGGATCCTGAAGTAATTCGCTACACCGGTGACGCTCCTTTTAAGAGTGTCGCAGAAGCGACAGACTTTATTGCCCAATACGACCAATATGAAAAGTATGGTTATGGCCGTTGGGCGGTCTGTTTAAAGGAAGATGATTCTTTTATCGGTTTCTGCGGATTGAAATATCACCCAGAGGAAGAGCTGACAGAAGTGGGCTTTCGGTTTTTTCGCAACCGTTGGAACCAAGGATTTGCCACCGAAACTGCCAAGGCTTGTATTGCCGTGGGTTTCGAAGACTTTGAGCTAGCCGCCATTTATGCTCATGCGGACCGAGAGAATACCGGTTCGATACGCGTCTTGGAAAAATGTGGCCTTAATTTTGTAAAACCCATAGTCTATGATGGTCAATTGGCCAACCTCTATTGCCTGAAACGCCAAGCCTATGAAACGTATTGAATTTATAAAAACGACTGCTTTAGCAACTGCCGGTTTACCCTTGCTAAGCGGATTTAGAATTCCTATGGATCAAGACCTTATTCCCAAAGCACTCCTGATGGGCTATGCCAACGACCAATTGGTTGGAACCGACTACCAATTGGAGCGCCAAACTTGGAGCACTTTTGAAAAGATGAGCGCTGCAGCAGCAGCAGACGGCATACAGATTGAAGTCGCCTCTGCCTTTAGATCTTACGACAGACAACTCGCCATTTGGTCTGGTAAATACGACAGATTTACCAAGGCGGGCATGTCTCCGCTGGCCGCTATGGAAAAGATCATTGAATATTCCACCATTCCAGGCACATCTAGACATCATTGGGGAACCGATATCGACCTCATTGATGGTGGTGCCAGCCCCAGGCCAAAAAGCGTTCTAGAACCTCAGCATTTTCACGGCAAAGGCCCGTTTTGTAAATTCAAAGAATGGATGGACGCCCATGCCGAATCCTTTGGTTTTTTCGAAGTCTATACAAACAATGCAAAACGCAAAGGTTTTAAATATGAACCTTGGCATTTCAGTTACAAACCCGTTTCTCAAAATTATCTAGCAGCCTACCTGAAACTGGATATAAAATCGGAGCTAGAACGCCTCGAAATCCCAGGCTCAAAACACATGGATGTGCAGTTTATCGAAAAATACCTACAAGACAACATTTCGGATATAAATCCGGATTTGTTGCCCTAAGCCTAGCACTTATTTTTTGTACTTTGAAGCCTACAAAAAATAAGTGTCATGTTGCGAAGAGGTAATTGGAAGATCAGAATACTAATTGGCTTGGCCATTGTGGCTTTTGCCTATTTTAAACGCTGTAGCAATACAGAAGTCAACCCCTACACCCAAAGAGAACAGGTCATCTCTATGGAACCCGACCAAGAGATCGCCATTGGCTTACAGGCCATGCCTCAAATGAAACAACAGCACGGCGGCGATTTTCCGAATCAAGACCTACAGAATTTTGTAGATCGCGTGGGGATGAAACTGGTAAACAACAGTATCGCCAAAGACACGCCTTACCGTTATGAATTCCACCTCTTGGCAGACGACCAGACCATCAATGCCTTTGCATTACCAGGAGGACAGATCTTTATCACTTATGCCCTACTTTCAAAATTGGACAACGAAGACCAATTGGCCGGAGTGCTCGGTCACGAGATCGGCCATGTGTTGGGTAGACATTCCGCAGAGCGCATTGCAGAAACAGAATTCTGGCAAACGGTCTCGCAAGGAGCCTCTGTTGGCGCCGATGCCGGTGGACTAGTTGCAGGAATTGGTCAAAATGTACTTTTGGGCAACGGTCGTGACGACGAGCTCGAAAGTGACGACTTGGGCGTGCTCTTTATGATGCAATCCGGATACGATCCACAGGAAATGATCGGAGTTATGGAAGTATTGAAGGCCGCAGCCGGCCCTAACCGCGTTCCGGAGTTTCAGAGCACCCACCCAGACCCAGACAATCGTATGGACGAAATCCGAGCTTCTATCAAAAAGTACCGAGAACAAGGCATAGGAGTTAATTAAGGCCTGTTAATTGTCGATGATTTGGTGTAATTTTGCAGCAAAACATCGCCCATGAGTAAGCAGGTTTTATTGATGATTCTAGATGGTTGGGGAATGACCCAAGACCCTATGGTC
The DNA here is from genome assembly GCF_002163875.1 of Gilvibacter sp. SZ-19. Classification (GTDB taxonomy): domain Bacteria; phylum Bacteroidota; class Bacteroidia; order Flavobacteriales; family Flavobacteriaceae; genus Gilvibacter. Next base: position 593,768 of record NZ_CP019333.1, read on the forward strand.
TCCGCTATTGCCCAAGCCAATACTCCTTTTGTTGACAGTCTTGCGACAAACTATCCGCATGCCCAGCTTCGCACAGATGGAATGCACGTAGGCCTACCCGAAGGTCAAATGGGGAACTCAGAAGTGGGCCATATGAATCTGGGCGCCGGACGTATTGTCTATCAAGATCTCGCCAAGATCAACAAGGCGGTCAAAGAAGGCACTCTGGCACAAGAACCCGTGCTCCAAGAAGCATTCAACTACGCAAAGAACGAAAATAGAGCCGTGCATTTGTTAGGCTTAGTGTCTGACGGAGGTGTCCACTCGCATATCAATCATTTAAAAGGACTTTTGAACGTGGCAGAAGACCACGGCCTATCTAAGGTATACGTACACGCCTTCACTGATGGTCGCGACGTAGACCCTAAAAGTGGCAAGGGCTTTTTGACTCAGCTTAAAAAACACCTCAAGGAATCTACTGGAGAATTGGCCAGCGTTATTGGACGCTATTACGCTATGGATCGGGACACCCGCTGGGAACGGGTCAAGAAAGCATACGATCTTTTAGTGCACGGTAAAGGAACTCCGAGTAATGATATAGTTGCTAGCATGCAAGAGAGCTATGACAACGATATCACCGATGAATTCATAGAACCCATCTGTATGACAAAGAACGGGGCTCCTGTAGCGACCATAAAAGATGGAGATGTGGTCTTGTTCTTTAACTTCAGAACAGATCGCGGACGGCAACTCACACAAGCCTTGAGTCAACAAGCGTTCCCGGAACAAGAAATGAAGCCTTTAAAGCTGCACTATGTAACCCTTACCAATTACGACGATAGTTTTCAAGGTGTAAAAGTGGTCTACGATAAAGAGAATCTGAACGACACCTTGGGTGAGGTCCTAGAAAAGGCTGGCAAAACCCAGATACGTATTGCAGAGACGGAAAAATATCCACACGTTACCTTCTTTTTCTCCGGAGGTCGAGAAACACCTTTTGAAGGAGAGAAACGGATCTTATGTCCTTCTCCTAAAGTAGCTACTTACGACCTCAAGCCAGAGATGAGCGCTTTTGAGATCCGCGATAAGATCATTCCTGAGATAGCTAACAAAACGGCTGATTTCATTTGTCTGAACTTTGCCAACCCAGACATGGTAGGACATACTGGGGTTTTTGAAGCCGCGGTGAAAGCCTGTGAAACGGTTGATAACTGTGCTGCAGCTATTGTTCAGGCAGCTTTAAAAGAAGATTACGATATTCTGATCATTGCCGATCACGGAAACAGTGAGACCATGATCAATCCGGATGGTAGCCCACATACGGCACATACCACTAATCCGGTGCCGCTTTATTGGGTAACCAATGAACCCGCCAGTATTGCCAATGGTATTTTGGCAGATGTAGCACCGACCATCTTAGCCCTTATGGGCGTCTCTATTCCACAGGCAATGACGGGTAAGATCTTAACACATTAAGCGATTGGAAGAAACGCGAAAAATAGCCATAGATTTTGACGGAACCATAGTGGAAAACGCCTATCCGCGAATTGGCAAACCCATGATCTTTGCTTTTGACACCATGAAAAAGCTTCAAGACAAAGGGTTCCGACTAATCTTATGGACTTACCGACACGGAAAAAGCCTAGACGAGGCGGTGGCCTTTTGCAAGGAGCATGGCGTAGAATTCTATGCGGTAAACCAAAGCTTTCCGGAAGAAGAGGCAACAGACGATGTGTCGCGCAAGATCAATGCAGATATTTTTATAGACGACAGGAACATTGGCGGCATGTGGGACTGGGGCCTGATCTATCAAGAACTTATAGGTGAACGTCCGCAGCAAACCAAAAAATCCAAATCATTATTCCCCTTTTTAAAACGATAATATGATCATTCCAAAGACTGCCGAAGAAATTGAACTAATGCGCGAAAGCGCTTTGATCGTATCTAAAACCTTGGGGATGCTGGCCAGCGAAGTCAAACCCGGAGTAACAAGTCTGCATTTGGACAAACTGGCCGAGACTTTTATTCGTGATCACGGAGCCATTCCAGGTTTCTTAGGCTTATATGACTTCCCCAACACCTTGTGTATGAGTCCAAACGCTCAGGTAGTTCACGGAATTCCCAATGACACTCCTTATGAGGAGGGAGATATCATCTCAATTGATTGTGGAGCTATAAAAAATGGATTCTACGGAGATCACGCTTATACCTTTGCTGTAGGCGAAATTGCTCCAGAGGTTGAGCAGCTCCTAAAGGTGACCAAAGAATCACTCTACCTAGGTATTGCGCAATTTAAAAAGGGCAATCGTACGGGCGATGTAGGCTATGCTATCCAGCAGCATTGTGAACAACACGGCTACGGTGTAGTTAGAGAACTCGTAGGGCACGGTTTAGGCCGTACCATGCACGAAGACCCGGAAATGCCTAACTACGGTCGCAGAGGGCGTGGTAAGAAGTTTATTGAGGGCATGACAGTGGCCATTGAACCTATGATCAATTTAGGCACACACCGTATTGAGCAACTCAAAGATGGTTGGACCATCCTCACGCGTGACCGAAAACCCAGTGCGCACTTTGAGCACAACGTAGCTTTGGTCAATGGGAAACCTGAATTGCTTTCAACCTTTGGTTATATTTACAAGGCCCTAGGCATAGAAAGTGACGAAGAAGAACCGTTTAGAGCCGAGGCCCTGGTGTTATAACCCATGAAGGCGATCTTTAAATTCTTTTTAAACCTTTTGCCCAGACCACTGCTGATTCGATTGAGTTATGTGGTCAGGCCTGTTTTGGCCTTTTTCATGCGGGGAAAACGCTACATCGACCCTATAGATGGTCGAGGATTTCGGAGTTTCTTAGCTTACGGATATGCAAAAACTCGAGAGAATGTGCTGTCTCCAAGCACTTTGTCATTAGAAAGACACCGTTTACTTTGGTTGTTTTTAAAACAAGAGACTGACTTGTTCACTAAGCCGCAAAAGCTATTGCATTTTGCTCCGGAACAAGCCTTTTACAAGCGTTTTAAAAAGATGGCTCATTTAGATTATGTCACTACGGATCTCAATTCTCCTATAGCCGATGTAAAAGCTGATATCTGTAATTTACCTTTTGAAGATTCTAGTTTTGATGTGATCTTGTGCAATCATGTACTGGAACACATTCCAGATGACACACAGGCCATGAAGGAGTTATTTCGCGTCTTGCGCCCAGGTGGTTGGGGAGTATTTCAGATCCCACAGGATCTCAATAGAGCGTCTACTTTTGAAGATCCCAGTATTACCGACAAAGAAGAACGTACTCGTATCTTCGGTCAATACGATCACGTACGTGTTTATGGTCGTGATTACTTTGATAAATTGCGCGAGGTAGGCTTTGAGGTAACTGCTGTGGATTATACCCAGACCATAGGCAAAGAAATGTCAGACACCTATAGATTGGCGTGGGGAGAGCTTATCCCCTATTGCAAAAAACCGTCAGCTTAATCTCTGAGCAAAGGTTCGAATCCCGGAGAATAATAAACAGCGGTAGAATCTCCGACCGCAAAGGTCAAATAGGCCTCTACTCCACTTAAACGGCTCAATAATTCTTTAGACTTCGCTAACCCTAAGGCCATAAATGTAGTAGCGTAGGCATCTGCTTCTGCGCAGGTTTTAGCAACTACGGTCGCACTGGTCACATCGCTGGTCTCTGCGGAGCCAGTAAGCGGATTCAAAGTATGAACATAGCGTTTCCCGCTGTTAGGGTCCACTCTGAATTTTCGGTAGTTCCCAGAGGCCGCCATGGCCAAATCTTGTAAACTGACCTTAGCTTGCAATCCTCGTACTTCTAAATTGGAGTCTACAGCTTCTATACCTGTGATCCACGGAGAATTCCTTTCTATATTGGTGCCGGAGGCATATACCTCACCGCCCAGCTCGACCAAAAAGTCAGTCAATCCTTCGCTTTTCATATAGCTAACTATCCTATCTATCCCGTAACCTTTTGCAATAGCGTTGAAATCAAAATAGATCTGCGGATGCGCCTTGGAAATGGTCCCGTCTGAGTTGAGTTTAACCTTATTGAATCCAACATAAGTCATAAGAGAATCCAAGGTAAGGCTGTCTATTCGAGCTAGCGGTTTCTCATCGCCAAATCCGTAGGCATTGCGCAACACTCCTATGGTAGGATCGAAATAACCTCCGGATTCTTGGTGGATACGTTGAGCAAGCTTATAAACGTCCTGCAACATGGCATCGGTAATCTGAGTAGAATCGCCCTGGTTGATCCGTGTGATATCGCTATCTTTCCAGTAGGTGCTCATGGATTGATTCACAGCATTGATCACCGAATCTACGCCAACGCTGAGATCTAATTTATCGCTGTGAAAATACTTGATAGAAAAGGTGGTTCCGAACGCTCCGCCCTGTAGGGTGTGCAGCTGCGGATTTGTTTCTTGACACCCAACCGCCAAGAGCAGTAGCAGTCCAACAATACTGGATTTAAATAATTTCTTGAAGTCCATGGTAGACCATAGTATATGATTCATCTTTTACCGGAGGTTTTGCATAGTCTGATCCGTGTCCAAGCCCCACTCCGGCGTAGTAGGTCTTGGCGTTGAATTTATCGGCATGCTGTTTTATGGTTTGCATAAAGACAGGATCGTAAGCCTTTGCATCTTGTGGATAAGCAATGGCCCGCACAATGACAAAGTGAAGGTCTTTGTTCTTTAAGGCCACAAACTGCGGATCTTTTTTAAGCTTTGAATTCACACCGAGGAATTCATAGCCTTGTTCTTCCAGATCCTTGCCCACAATATTCATGGCTAGATTATGTAATTCCTGTGCTGAGAGTGGCGTCATTTGGTCTTATCCTTTAGGCTCCTGTGCTGCTTTGATTCACGATTACAAAAATAACCATTTTTACTGCGGATTCAGCAAATCAAACTGCCAACCTGTTCTCTTATTAACTCAATTTAAGGCATAAAAAAACCGGCACTTTAGTACCGGTTTTTTTCTATTAAGAGGCAATTCTAATTATTGCTTAATAACTCGCTTTACGATAGTACCTTCTGTGGTGTATACTTTCACAAAGTAGATGGCCGTATCCAAACCTGTAAGATCCAGATCCACAGTATCGGTTGTACTAAAGGTCTTGTTTGTGATCAGTCTACCGCGAATATCGCGCACCTCAACCGCTTCTATCGTTGCCGATGGAGCTACTACACGCACAAGGCCTGTAGTTGGGTTAGGCACCACACTCAAGTTGGTCAACTGATCGTCGTTGGTGTTGAGCACTTTCTCTTCAAAGAACACTAAGAAACGATCCTCGTCCATTCCTGCCTCCGCAGCAAAGCTATAGTTAGCCGTGCTCAGGTTGGTAATGGTTCCCGTTACCTTATCCTCTAAGTAAACGTTTAGCTCAGTAGGCAAAGTTCCCAATTCAATATCATTCAACGAAATGGTGAACAATTGGTTCTCTTCTATTTGAGAACGGAATCCTACTTGGATCTCTGCTCCCATATCAAATGCCTCGCGAGCCTGAATGGTCAATTGCTCGCCAGTAGCCAAGGTAGAGAATAGAGAAACTGGAGTACCCAAACGCTTAGCGTCGAACTGCGGCTCAAAACCTGCAGTAGCTCTGTCCATAAAGGCTACCAACATCTGGCTACCCAACTTATAGGTCTCGTTCTTTACGTTCAACCACAGACGCACTTTAGAAGCGTCAAATGACTTGTAATCTGTATTGTTGCCAACCACACGCTGATCGTTCTCGTAGGTAACGGTTCCTGCGGCCAAAGCCTTGAATCCGAATCCTTGTCCAGAAGCGATGTACTGCGTTGGAGCAGTTCCACCATTGGCAGCAGCTGTACCTCCAACAGTAGCAACATACATGGAAATATCTCCCATATCATAGTTGGCCTCATTATAACCGTCGTAAGCCGCACTCGGCCCATTAATATGGTTCCAGAAATAAAGCGTTCCTACTACAGTACTGTTATCGGCTACAAATACATCTGCATCTATTGCAGAAGGGTATGGATTAGCCGTCACATTGGCACTTGCATTCTGAGATCCGTTGTATCCGGCGGCAAAAGTGAATACCCCATTGTTCAGTGTACCATCATCGTAGGTGAAGTTATAAACTGCACCATCTGGAACCGTTGGAGATGCTTGTGGCATCAATAGATACCCTTCTCCTGGGTTAATGGTTCCTGTATAGTTTGCCCAGTTATCTCCGTTATCGTCTGCCCAGTTCTCAACTCCTGGATCAGAAGCTGCAACTGCAGTATTAGGCACAAAACTAGCCGTATTGTGATTTCTAAACTGCACAGCTGTTCCAAATGTGTTGGCACGAGTACTTCCACTCATTGGGTTACCAACGATCATAAAGTCGCGGTTATCTAGAGAAGGAGACGTCTTGCGAACAATGATACTACCGTTATTGGTAACAACAGCATCGTCGTTGATCTGTACTACAGAACCTTCGTGTGCGACATCTAAAGTACCATCTACAACAATATTACCAACTGCGCTTAATGTTCCACCTGCACTTACGGTAAGGGTTGCTCCCGGATCAATATCACAGGCACAAGCCGTGATATCTCCATTAGTGGCCGTGTCGAAGTTACTTGCAATGGTTGCAATGGTTCCGGCATTTGGAGTTACATCCCAAGATCCTCCAGAGAAGGTAGAACCGGTTCCCTCTACAGTAACTACTACATCACAAGTAGTAACACCTCCAGCACCGTCGTCTGCAGTGATGGTCACAATATTCTCTCCAAGATCAGCACAAGTAAAGGCTGTTTGGCTTAGTGATACCGCAACCGCATTTCCACAGTTTTCGGCCAAGCCACCCGCATCAGGAATAAAGGCAACAAAATCGTTGGTTGCAGTCCAGTTGGTGTTGTTTCTTCCTGGAGTTGCATAAAATTCTGAAGCATCAGCATTTTCGATTCCTTGAGTACGAGTTCCGCCATCTGAGGTGATATTGGTTCCGTGGATCTCTACCACCCCAGTACTTTCGAACATCTTAACTTGGAAAGTATTCTGAATTCCTGTACCGCCACTAATATAGTGACGTATGTTGTCGTAATTAACAATGAAAGTTCGGTTTGGCGCCGTACCAATAGTTGCATAACTAATGGTCGAACCAGCATCTGGTGTAAGATCGTCCCACATACCAGCAATCTGATTATTCGGAGTTGCACTGTTACCCAAGGCAGTGTTGTTGAACGCGCCAAGGCCAGCATTGGTAAAGCTAATATATCCGTTGGATGCGATATAGGCTGTTGTATAATCGGTTCCGAAGAAATTGAAAGTAAATCCGATAGGCACACCGATACCAGCGTCGTCACCTAAAGTCACTTCGGTATCAACAGCAGTGATATCTTCTGGAGCAAAGGTTCCGGTTTGATCAACCGTGTATCCACCTCCAGGCAATAGGTTAGAGATAACGTCAGCTTCTACAAGCGTTGCGTTCCCTGCACCATCTAAAGTCAAAGTAGCGTTTTGGCAAACCAATTCTGGGTTACCGTCAGTTACGTCTATAGATTGCGTTGGAGCAGCAGGTGATCCGTCACAATCTTGAGTTGTAAATGTTATAGTATGTGTACCCACACCAGCAGCAGACGGATCAAAATCAAAAGTTCCATCTCCGTTGTCTGTTACACCTGGTCCTGAATACACACCCGCCGCTAAAGCAGATCCTCCACTCAAGGTCTGTACCGCTTCCGTTACGCAGAATGTATCTCCACCTACCAAGTTAAAACTCGCACTTGGCGAAGTAAAGTCTTGTACACCATCAGTTACACTACTGGTAGAGCCTTGAGACGCATTCACACCTAATCCTCTTCTAGCAAAGGCATCCCAGATCAAACACTGATTGGCTCCGCCGTAAATATTCAAATCCGCCTGAAGGATAGCATCGCGTCCGTCAACAAATCCTGGACTACAAGGCTGTAGCTTCATAGCCTCAGATACTAGGTTCAAAGCAATGTTGTTTCCGCCTGTCCCGCTGTAGAAATCGGTATCAAAACCATATACATCGATCAGGTCCCAAGTCATTTCCCAAAGCATGGTTGCCCAAACAGATCCAACTCCGTGAGGAACAGATACCGAAGAAATATTGCTGTAAGTCTGCGTGTTATTCTCTCTATTGTACGGCTGCGGACGAATTCCACCCCCAGTAGTCGGTTGCTCGAACAAGAAGGTTCCAACCGGACGATTGGTATTAGATGCGTCTCCTGATTTCATGGTAAGGATTAGACCTAAGAAGTCACTCCAACCTTCTCCCATTTGCTCGCTGTTCCCTAAACATCCGGCAGCAGCAGGACCTCCCGTAAGACGGTTAGACCATCCGTGGCCGTATTCGTGGGCGATTACTAGGTTATCAAAATCACCATCGGCAAATTGACCGTTTCCGTTATTATCACAAACATACATCTGCATTCTTGGGTTACCTCCGTCAGATGGAGTACCGAAGTTCGCGTTACAAGTTCCAGAACCGTCTTGAGCCTCTGCATCTACAGAGTCTCCGCCAATTCCACCGTTGCCGTAGTTGTTCTCTTGGAAGTTTCCGGCAGCTTCGTCGAAACCATACTCATAAAGTACATCGTGAATTACATTGGTCCAGTAAAATAAGTTCGTGATCGCCGCGTCTTCTGATTGATTCGCGGTAGTATAAGGTATGGTTAAAGTATAGTCAAAATCTAGACTCGCACCTCCGTTTGGTGTATAACCAGGATTGTCACCATCTTCATAGGCGAAACAGTTATTTCCACGTGCCGTGGTGAACTCGGCACCAGTTGCGCCGTTTGTATCGTGCCATCCGTGAGGAGAAGCATTGGTGTTTTCAGGATTTACAACCAATACGCGTCCCGTACTGTGGTTCGGAGACTCGTCTGGCATAGCGTAAACTCGATATTGAGCCGGTACCGGAGCAGCGGCATTTACAACCATAGTCGGTGTATAAGCTACATCGTCCTTTGGAGCTGGATGCGGACCAATAAAAGGCAAATCGTTGCTGTGGTCGTGACTAAAGTCACAATAGTTGGTAAAGTTGTATTTACTCACGATCTCACCACTTTGCGCATCTACAAAGAAATTGTACCAATCGGCACTACGGGTCTCTGCGATAGAAAGCTCCCAAGTAAGTGTCAGGCCGTCTTTAGCATCGTAGTGATACACCAATTGTGTTGGGATCTCACGCTCTGAAATTCCAGCTTTACTATAAAGAACCACCCCATTGTCTTTACGTTCCAATTGTGTCAAGGGCTCGGACATACTGTAGACCATACGTGTTGCCACATTTTGGATAGCCATTTCTGCTGTCATGGCTGAGCCGGTCTTATCCTTGGCCTCATTGAAGAGGTTCTTGATCATCTTATTGTTAAAGTTGCTCAGCTTCCCATCGGCATTGATATGAATGCTCGATTCGGTTCCTTTTACTGGAATTCCGTTAATGGCCTGAACAAAATAAACGTGATGTGTACCGCTTACGGCACTCGTATGCTCAGAGGTGATAAAATAATCGGCATCTTCTTGAAAAAGAGCCTCTTTTGCCACTAATTCCTGTAATTGTTGATCTAAATTGAAGTTGCGGGTTTGTCCCTGAGCAGTAAAGGTCGCTCCTAATGTCAAGCAGGCAAGGATTCCAAAAATCACCTTTTTGACTGACAATGAGACAGTTAAGTAATTAAGATACATAATAAGTACGGTTAAATTTTGATAATTAGGGGTTGAATACAAGCTAGTTAGTCGTCAAAAATAGTATTTAATCGATGAAATACAAGGGAAAATCGAGAAATGTTAAGGATCTCATAAAAAAAGTGCCAATTCACTAAGTGATTGGCACTTTTTTGTTTAAAGTTTGAGATTTATTCCTTGATCAAACGCAAGCTCTGCGTACCGGTATCTGTAGTGACCTTAAGAATATAAACTGCAGCGTCTAGTTCTGCTACGCTAAAGCTAGTTTGATCTGCGCTCAGCTGATGTTGCATGACTTGTCGTCCGCGGATATCGTAAACAGTTACGGCCTGAATAATGGTTCCATTAGGCGCACTTAGTGTAACCATATCACTGGCCGGGTTTGGATGCAAGCCCACAGTTGCCAATTGATTGTCATCAACACTTAAAACACGCTGTTCAAACACCAAACTGAAACGATTGTCGTAAGTGCCATTTAAGGCCCTAAAGGTGTAATCGCCCTGGGTTAGATCGGTTTGTGTATTTAAAACATGATCTATCAGATATACCGGTATATCCAAAGGCATACTATCAAATTCCATCTCGGCAATACTAATGGTAAAGACCGCATCGGCCTCTATCATACTGCTCATACCAAGAACGACCTCAGCCTCTGCTTCCCAAACCGGAAGGCCATTAATGGCTAGCTCCTCTCCAGTTTGTAATTGCGAGTAAATAGACACAGGCGTTGCCAATCGCTTGGCGTCGAAATGCGGCTCCATTGCAGCAGTAGCTCCGTCTACAAAAGCGATAAGAGCTTGCGAACGCAAACTGTAGGTCTCATTGGTTAAATTCAACCAGATACGATCTCGAGTGGTCGGTTCTAAAGCTCTAAAGGTATTATTCGGACCTGTTACACGCATGGCATTGTTAAAGTTCACAGTTCCTGCAGCGGCAGCCTTATAGGCGAATCCTTGAGCAGATGCAATGAACTCTGTTGGCGCCACACCTCCATTGGCAGCAGCTACTCCTCCTGAGCCTGTGGTGTACATAGAGATATCGCCCATATCGTAATTCAAAGGAGCATATCCCGGATAGGTTCCAGAAGGTGCAGTAAGGTGTTCCCAAAAATAAAGTGTGGAAACAATCGCAGCGTTCTCTGCAATGAACAGGTCAGCATCTATAGCAGAAGCATATGGATTGCTCACCAGGTTCGGACTGGAATTCTGATCTGTATTGAAAATAGCCGTTGTAGCGACAGGACCACTGTTTAGCGTACCCGTATTAAAATCAATAGTAAATACTCCAGAAGGACCAGCGTCAACGCCTCTTCTTCTATACATATAGCCTTCTCCGACATTTAAAGTACCGGTATATGGTGACCAGTTGTCTCCGTTATCATCGGCAAAATTCTCTGCGGATGGGAATGCGGTAGCAACATCAGTATTTGGCACAAAATTCAATGTATTGTGGCCAAACATGCGCACGCGAGCAGGATCATATAAGCCAGTTGCAGCTTGCATACTCATAGGAGAACCGATAATACTGAAGTCTCTCAATGAGAGACTCGGTGTGGTTTTTTGCACACTGATCGAACCACCATTAAGGGTGGTTGCAGTTTCTAAAGTTTGTACTACCGAACCTTCGTGCTCCACTACGAGGTTTCCGGTAGCTCCAATAATAATTTCATCTGTAGCTAGGAGATAATCTCCCGCAGCTACTGTTACTGTTGCGGCTCCGATAAGACAAGAACATGATTCTATGCTCCCTGTCACGGTATTGTAATCGCCAGAGAATGCAACAACGGCTCCTAGATCTGGAGTTCCATTATCCCATACGGCTCCATCCCAATCGGTCACGCGACCATTGATGGTTATGTCTGTTGCACAACTATCAATATTACCGGCGTCGTCAAAAGCGTATAAGGTCTCATTCACTGTCCCTATATCACTACAACTGTATTGTAGTGGAGCATCTGCAATAATAGGCAGATCCCAAGTTATGGTAGACATACCAAAAGCTCCAGGATCTGGGATCAACACGTGCATGAAATAAGTCTTCCCGGCTTCAAAAGATCTTACCGGACTAGTGTCTGTTGCGGTAAGCACCCCGCTATTATTGTAATTGACAAATCCGAGGTAATTAGGTGAAGTGAACAGATCGATTCCAAGATCGGGCTTCGCATCAAAGAAGGTGATCACGTTCCCATCGGAAGCAGAGGTTCCTGTTGCAACAGGAGTATAATCTCCAGTGACAGGAACTGTAAATGCAAATTCATTGATAAGGAAAGGATTTCCTCCATAAATTACAGAGGTACTTCCTGCGGTGGTCTCAGAATCAAAACCAGTGGTTTCGAAGCCGAGATAGAAACGTGCAGCATTATCTGAGGAGCCTCCGTCTGCATCAGCAGGAGCCACAAGTACGTTTCCGTCAGCACCCAGCTCCACCGTTACGTCTTGGCATACCGCAATAGGAGCAACAATATCTTCACAAAACTTAAAATTATCTACAGCGACATAAATAAAACTGCCGCTTGTGGTCACTTCTATCTCGTCTACATCGACTCCTGTAAAATCAGAAGCCCCATCTGTAGCAAAGTTTACCGTAGAGAATCCATTAGTAGAACCAAAAGTCGTTGGAAAACTACCTGTTTTGGTAAAACTGTAAACCTCTACACCATCGAGTAGACCGCGAACGGTCAATGAGCCGTCGTTGGTAGGATTAGCTCCATTAGCCTCCGAAGAAACAAAGACCTCGAAACTTTCCATATAGATCAGTGAAGTATTGGTTACACTAATAGAATAGGTCTTATCAATTCCTTGATCGTCTATATTGTCTAAATAACGGTCAGAAGATCCTGCTCCTGCCCCGATAAACTCATCCACACTGAAAAGGGTGGTACTGGTCGAGAAAGGCACCCCAGCACGCGTCCAAACATTGGCGTCCAGCGCTAAAGCTTCGAAAGTTTCCACATAGCAAGAAGATACCAAATGTACTTCTGCTTCTGTAAAAGGATCTGGAGGAGTGTTACCATCCAAATCGGCAATATCTGTTCCAGGCAACAGATCTAGTCTAAGGGTACCTTCGCCAGAGATTCCGGTGATACTCACTGTATAGGTATTGGCAGAACCGCTTACGCTGTCCACACTCCCTGTAGCTGTTCCTGTTAAGGTCAGACTAAAATCGTCCGTGGAAACATTTACCGCATCCTCATTGAAGACAACAGTATAATCCACACTACTGGCATTTGCTTCTGGGTCTCCTACTAAGCTAGCTGCAAGTACTATTGGTGGATCTGTCGCAGAAACTCCCTCGCAATGCTCAAAGTTGTCTGTTGCTATATAATTGAAGGCACCACTAGTCGCAATTCTTATCTCGTCGATATTAGACAGACTGTAATCCGCAGCTCCATCTGTGGCAAAATCTACCGTAAACCAGCCGCCATTGGTAGAGAAATCTGTTGGAAAACCAGTGGTCTTGGTAATGGTGAATACTGTACTCCCCCCTAAAACTCCAGTTAAGGTAAGGGTTCCGTCGTCGGTAGGGTTTGTTCCGCCATCAGAAGAGGCGTAAAAATCCATGGCTTCAACATTGAAAGCTTCGCCGCCCGAAGTGGAAATAGAATAGTTTTTATTAACCCCCAGATCAGTATCATTGTCTAAAAACTGATCGGAGCCCGACGAGCCGCCTCCAGCAAAAAAGCCAACATCGAAAACATCGCCGGTGGTCTCGAAACCAATACCGTTACTGGAGAAAACTATATCGCCAGAAACAAAACTTTCAAAGGTTTCCTGAAAACAGCGCGTAACCACATGATCCTCGCCAGCTGTAAAAGCAGGCGCCGGAGAATTGCCCAAAGTATCCTCTATATCGTTTGTTCCAGAGAGATCAACGCTAATGGTTCCTTCTCCAGAAATATTGTCTACTGTTATGGTATAGGTGTTTACAGAGCCACTTATGGACGCTAAGTTACCCAGGGTACCCACGGCATCTAAAGCAAAATCATCTAAAGTGACATTAACCGCCTCCTCATTAAAGGTGACTAAAAAGTCAACGCTAGTCGCGGTACTGGTTGGCGTACCCACCACGTCTATGGACTGCACAAAAGGCGGATCCGTGTTCAATATCTCGCTGTCAATGATAAAATCATCTAATGCTACATATTGCAGGGATCCTTGCAAGGTGAATTGCAATTCGTCTATGTTCAAGATGCTGTAATCTGCTCCCGGCTCCGTGGCGAAGTCGAGTTCAAAGAATCCTTCATTGACAGAAAAGTCAGCGGGAAACCCAGAGGTTTTGGTATAAGTCCAAACGGTGACTCCAGCTAGTTTTCCAACAAATTCTACGCTTTGACCTGTGGTTGGCGTGTCGCCCGTGGCAATTGCAGACACATACATGTCTATGGACTGCATAGTAAAGGCCGCGCCACCAGTAGTTATGGAAAAGGACGATCCTGTAGCGGCAATGCCCAAGTTATCCATAAACTTATCGGAGCCCCCAGCTCCTGCATTGACAAAAGTGGTAACGTCAAAATCGGTGTTGCTGGAAGTAAATGTCTTTCCGTCCAGAACAAAGCTATCGGTACCGTCTGCCAATGCCTCAAAATCTTCTGTGAACTGCGCTTGGGCGGTAGTCACTGCAAATAGCAGCAAGAAGGCGCAAAAAAAGTAATTAAAAATCGATTTCATTTCTAGTTGATTAGAACACGAGTATTTGAGTTCCTATTTAAGAAATAGGTAGAACTGCCCGTGTCCGGTTCATTTAAATTTTACATCTTAGCACTATGATTTCGACAAATTCCTTTGCTGATCTGTTTCAGTCCATCAAAACTGCCAAAACAGAATCCGAAGAGATCGCTGCCGCTTTCGCCTTAGCAGATCACTATCAGGAATTACTGGAAGAACACGCTTTACTGAGAGACTTTTCGAATAAAGAAGAGACCTTCTTAGATGGTGGTGTTGCCTTGGCTTCTCAATACGCCTTGGACTGTCTGCGAGACCCGCTGCGTACTACACGCTTTATTACGGGCACCTATCAAGCGATCAAAGATCAGCTTGTCGATAGAGACAGCGTGAATCTGCTTTATGCAGGTTGCGGACCGGCGGCACCACTGATCTTGCCATTTTTGCACAACTTTTCTCCCGATCAAGTTCGAATAAGTCTTTTGGACATTACCAAAAGCTCTATCAAAGCGGTCAAAAGTCTAGTAGAAGCCTTACAATTACAAGATTATATCACAGACTATATTACTGCGGATGCAATAACCTATAAGGCCCCAAAGGAGCACTATGATATCATGGTATCGGAAACGATGGACAAAGGCCTTACCAGAGAGCCTCAAGTGAGGATCATGCAAAACCTCTTACCCCAATTAAAGGCTACTGGTTTGTTTATACCACAAACCATAGATGTGTATGGGGAGCTGACATTTTACGGAAAGGAACCCTACTTTGATCTCTATAAAGAGCTTCAGACTTTAGGTCCCTGTTATAAAACAACGCAGCGAACGAAACTGTTTAGCATTGCGAAAGATGTTTCCTCTGAGCAGCCGTTTGAATTCGAATCAGAAAGGATTCAAATTCCAGCAGATCTCACAGAAACACCAGACGCCGCGGTTTTTGCCGAAATACAAGTTTACAAAGAACGTATTTTGCCCAAGGCAAAATCATTGATTAGCAATTCGTATTGCATTCGTTCACTAGTGGGGGAAGAAAACAAACACTTTAAGTTCTGTTATTCGACCGCAGGCACTCCAACTTGGAAACTGCAGATCGATTAAGTTCTACAGCTTATTATTAAGAACGCGATGGATAGATACCCTGAAGGGCAATGATCCAATTGGTCACTATTAAAGGCTGAATGTTATTCACCGGAAGATTTGATCCTGTATTCCCTACTGTCAATCCGTTCAATGGCTGATCTGGCGTTGCAGAATTAAATCCTAAAGACGGCACAAAAGAACGTCCGGATTGTTGCCCAGGTGTAGCTATAGAAGCTCCAGAAAAGGGAGTACTCGCGTTAGCATCTGCAGCACTGGAATTCATTGTAGCAGTGTGCGTGTGCGATGGCAGCTGGGTTACGATAAGAGTATTCGTCTCTGTTCCGATTTTCTGACCCATGATATAGTTAGAAAGCCCCGGCCCATTACCGTTGTGTAAATTGATACGCCCTCTCAGATCTGGAAGTGCGAAAGTAGTTCTACCGTCTCCACCGTACATGGTTCCTAAGAGTGAAAAAAGTGCTGAATTAGAAGCGATGGCTAAGAGTTGGCCGTCGCATTTCGCCCAACCTACAGGCGCGAAGTTGAACCCCACACTCATGAGTTGTCCAAGAAATGGTTCCATAATTTGTATTGGTTTTAGTTAAAGTGAAAAATTTAAGTTTATCGTGTTGTTGGTGAGTTGGTTCTTAACGGTAGGAAGTGTTTTGGCACCAAGAGCTTGGTGTTTTTCCCAGTGACTCGAATGCGCGAAAGCTTGCTTCTGATTTACACAGAGCAAACCGTAATTCTCGCGTCCGTCTTTAGAGATACGGAAATAGAATCGGGGCAATTCGCCCTTTTTTCTACCTGGCCAATCACTTTTAAAACTGTAATCGCCATTGGAGTCGGTGTGGAAATATCCTCGTTTTAGTTTCCAACTCGAATTCGCATCTTTGAACCAAACCTCTACTTTGGCATTGGCCACCGGCATTAAGGAATCTACATCTAAGATCTGACCTTTTATCTCAAGGTGCTTGTCTAGTTTCAATCCGGATCTGAAATCGGTTTTCTCGTTGGAATAACTTGAATATCCTGGAAAATTTGAACCTGGGTTGACGTTGGCTAGTGTTGCTGTTCCAATTAATGAAAAACCAACAGTAGCTACTGCTGAGTTGCGCAAGAATTTGCGTCTTGAATTGTCTGGTTTCATAATTGCGGTTAGTTATTGCTTAAAGTTAATAAAATAAATCGGTCTTGAATAAAAAAAAGAGTTGCCCCAAGTGGAACAACCCTTTCGTCAAATGAAAGCCTACATTATTAATTTCTAGAAGGATAAACTCCCTGTAGCGCAATAATGTAGTTTACAACCTGTACAGGCTGCATATTGTTGGCTGGCTGACCACCACCGGTATTTCCTGTTTGCACTGAA
Source organism: Gilvibacter sp. SZ-19 (assembly GCF_002163875.1). Taxonomy (GTDB): domain Bacteria; phylum Bacteroidota; class Bacteroidia; order Flavobacteriales; family Flavobacteriaceae; genus Gilvibacter. The sequence continues at coordinate 610,536 of NZ_CP019333.1, forward strand.
CTGGCATTTAGCGTTACATCTGGACTCGCACCGTTAAATCCTTGGGTTGCCGTGAAGGTTCTCCCCGACAAAGTTCCCGGAGTAGCAATGGTTGCATTTGCGGTTGCTGCGGATTGGGTAGCGTCCGAGCCACTAACATTTAAAGAAGCTGTATGGTTGTGGGGCGGCAAGTTAGACGCTTGTAAAAGCGTAGTTTCTGCACCTGTCTTTTGTCCTAGAGGACGAGGGGTGAGTCCTGGGCCGTTTCCGGCTCCGATAGGAGCACGACCTCTTAGATCTGGCAAGCCAAAGGTAGTTCTACCATCACCTCCGTAAGTGGTTCCCAAGATCGAGAACAAGGCGGTGTTTTGACTGATCGATAATAGTTGTCCCTCACAAAGAGCCCAACCTCTGGGGGCAAAATTTCCCCCGAACATAATGATTTCTCCTATAAATGGATCCATAATAATATGATTTAAGTGATTTCCCGTTAATGAAGCTGTTTTATGCTTCTTTGGTAAAACTAGTGGAGTCACTTTGCATGAGTAAGGGTATAAATACCCGTTTTCAATTTTAATGGGATGTCTTACCTTCGCCTTATGAAGAATTCCTTAAAGATCCTCGGTGAGATTGCCGACAGCCTTTACAACCCAGAGCTTCATTATCAGGAGCTTTTCAACGGGTGTCAAACCTATAAATCCCTTTTATTGGAGATAACGGCAATAAAGCTCGAAGAAGAACAGCACCGCAACGATATATATACAGATGCAGGCCGTGCCGTTGGCACAGAATGGGCCATTCGCTGTGTAGAAGACATTATGCGAACCAGAGCGTATAGCAGTGCCGTATATCAGGCTGTCAAAGAGCTAAACGATACGTTGGATCGCCCCGTTCGTTTGATCTACGCGGGAACAGGCCCATTTGCTACCTTAGTATTACCGCTCATTACGCGCTTCAGTCCAGAAGAGCTGCAATTGGATTTACTGGAAATTAATCCGGAAAGCGCTGCACATTTAAAACAAGTCTTAAAGCATTTCGAGGCAGAGGCCTATGTTCGGGAATTCGCTGTTACAGATGCTACGACCTATCAAATTGCTGAGCCAGAAGGTGTTGATATTTTACTGAGTGAAACTATGCAAGCGGGATTGGCGCAAGAGCATCAAGTCGCTATATGTTACAACCTATTGCCGCAACTCCCGGAGCACACTGTACTTATCCCAGAGGAGATCACCTTAAAGCTCTATGCCGTGAATCAGGATAAACAGCATCAGCATAAATTATCATTGAATCCAGAAGCGGAACCAAACTTCTACACAGATCTCGGCACGCTTTTTACCTTAGACCGCCCAACGGTTATGCAACAATACAAAAAGATCAATGCGCAAGGGGCAGAAGCCGAATTCGAGGCAGTAGATATTGAAATCCCAAAAGACACCCACAGAAAACACCAGCAACTGTCTATCGCTACGCAGATCTTCTTGTATAAGGACATAGAGCTTAAATTAGAAGAATCAGGTCTCACCGCTTTGCGCATACTGCAGCCGCTTAATCCTATGATGCGAACAGTGAAGAATGTACGAAGCAGGTACTATACAGGCGAGGCTCCCGGTTTGGATTTTGAATTGAACGTATAAAAAAACCCTCGGCTATAACCGAGGGTTTTTTGTTTATGTTTTTTATCCGCCGAAATCGTCAAAGCGAATATTCTCGTCTGGGATTCCGAAATCTTCTCCCATTTTCTGTACTGCTTTGTTCATCAGTGGTGGACCACAGAAGTACAATTCAATATCTTCTGGAGCTTCGTGGTGATTCAAATAGTTATCGATCACACATTGGTGAACAAAACCTACAAAACCATCTCCAGGAGCATCCAAGCTCTCTTTAACCTTCCAGTTGTCTTCTTCTAATGGCTCTGAAAGTGCCAAATAGAATTTGAAGTTCGGGAACTCACGCTCCAATTCTTTGAAGTGCTCCAAGTAGAACAATTCACGCTTAGAACGCCCACCGTACCAATAGGTCACCTTACGACCTGTCTTTAAGGTCTTGAACAGGTGATACAAGTGCGAACGCATTGGTGCCATTCCTGCTCCACCTCCTACGTAAAGCATCTCCGCTTCACTGTGGTTGATAAAGAATTCACCGTAAGGTCCTGAAATGGTCACTTTGTCTCCTGGCTTCTGTGCAAAGATGTATGAAGATGCCACACCTGGGTTTACGTTCATCCATTGGTTCTTGGCACGATCCCATGGCGGAGTCGCAATACGAACGTTTAGCATGATCTCACGCCCTTCTGCAGGATAAGAGGCCATGGAGTAAGCGCGTTCTACAGTTTCTGTGTTTTTCATTACCAATGGCCACAGACCAAACTTGTCCCATTCCATTTGGAACTTGTCTGGAGTCTCGTGCTCCTCTGGGTGTGCCGTGATGTCCATATCGCTGTATTTGATCTCACATGGTGGAATCTCTATCTGGATATATCCTCCGGCTTTGTAGTTCATATCCTCAGGGATCTCTACTACGAATTCTTTGATGAAAGAGGCCACGTTGTAGTTACGAACTACAGTAGCTTCCCACTTCTTGATACCAAACACCTCTTCTGGGATGGTGATATTCATGTCTTGTTTTACTTTTACCTGACAGGCCAAACGCGCTCCGGCTTTTAGCTCTTTTCTGGTAAAGTGTGGAGTTTCTGTAGGCAAAGCCTCTCCGCCACCTTCTAAGACATGACATTCACATTGGATACAAGTACCTCCACCACCACAGGCAGATGGCAAGAAAATCTTTTGGTTCCCCAAAGTACTTAGCAAAGTACTTCCGGAAGGAACTTCTATTTCCTTTTCACCATTGATCGTGATAGTCACAGGACCAGATGGCGATAGTTTTTCTTTAGTGAACAACAATAGGGCAACCAATAACAAGATCAGCACCAAGAAGGCAACGATCGTGGCCCCTATTACTCCTAAACTTACTTCTAGTATAAACATATTAAGGGTTCATTACTTCCAAAGCAGCAGTAGCTTCGGTAGTTTGTTCTGATTTTTCTTTTTCCAATTCGTCTCCGGCAGCCGTATCGGTCTGCTCGGTAGCAGGGGCATCATCACTTTCTGGTAACATTCCTCCGAAGCTCATAAAACCAATAGCCATAAGGCCGGTAATGATAAAGGTGATTCCCAAACCGCGAAGTGGTGCCGGTACATTCGAGTAACGGATCTTCTCACGGATTGCAGCAATAGCTACAATGGCAAGGAACCAACCGATTCCAGAGCTAAATCCGTAGTTCAAAGCAAGCCCGAAAGAAGCGATCTCACGAGACTGCATGAAAAGCGAACCTCCAAGGATAGCACAGTTCACCGCGATAAGCGGTAAGAAGATCCCTAAGGAGTTGTATAGTGATGGTGAGAATTTCTCTACCACGATCTCCACCAATTGTACCATGGTGGCAATAGTGGCGATAAAGAGAATAAAACTCAAAAAGCTCAAGTCATAAGTAGCGTACTCTTCGCCCAACCAGCTCAGTGCACCTTCTTGTAAGATGTAGGTGTCTAGCAACCAGTTGATCGGTACGGTAACGGTCAATACAAAGATTACCGCAGCTCCAAGGCCCACAGCAGTAGATACTTTCTTAGATACCGCCAAATACGAGCACATACCCAAGAAGTAGGCGAACACCATGTTCTCTACAAAGATGGACTTAAAAAATAATTCAATGTGTTCCATAATATCTGTTCTTTAAGGCCTAGTTTTCTTCGATTAGATCCTTGTTTCGGCTACGTTGTACCCAGATGATGATCCCTACCACGATAAGCGCCATTGGAGGCAATACCATGAAACCGTTGTTCTCATATCCGTAAGCGTACAAGCCACTCTTCTCTACAGGGTTTCCAAAGATCTCGATCCCGAACAAAGTTCCAGATCCGAAAAGCTCTCTGAAGAATCCTACGATCACCAAGATCAAACCGTATCCCAGGGCGTTACCGATTCCGTCTAAGAAAGACTTCCAAGGTCCGTTACCCAAAGCAAAGGCTTCAAAACGTCCCATGATGATACAGTTGGTGATGATCAGTCCAATGAATACAGACAGCTCCTTACTCAATTCGTAAGAGAATGCCTTAAGCACTTGGTCTACAATAATTACCAAGGTAGCCACTACGATAAGCTGCACGATGATTCGAATCTTTGATGGAATTATGTTTCGCATCAAAGAGATAATTACGTTACCCACACCCAATACAAAGATTACCGATACAGCCATAACCACAGAGGGTACAAGCTTCGCGGTGATCGCCAAGGCAGAACAGATTCCCAACACCTGTATGGTGATCGGGTTGTTGTCCGCTAATGGATCTAAGATCAGGTTGGCATCTTTTCTAGATAAAAGTCCCATAGTGCGCTTAGTTTTTTAGTGATTTAAAGAAAGGTACATACTTCTGCACGTCTTTGCGCAGCATGGTCGCCAAACCGTCTCCGGTAATGGTTGCACCCGCTAGGGCATCTACCTCGTTGTCTGTTTTATCTTCGTTCTTAGGATCGTTGTTTCCTTTGGCCACGGCAATAGGTTCGAACTCGCCGTCATCTAAAAAGCTCTCGCCTTCAAAATCGTCCATAAAGTAACGTTGCTTGATCTCTGCTCCTAGACCTGGAGTTTCTCCTTTGTGATCAAAGAATACTCCTTGAATAGTCATGGTCTCATCTACAGCAACAAATCCCCAGATGGCATCCCAAAGCCCCTTACCGCGAACAGGCATTACATAAATGTCTTTCCCGTCCTTGTTACCTTTAAAAATAGGTAGCTTCTGTTGGTATCCTGGATCTTCTGCTTTTTTCTTCTCTTTTTTGATGTCGATCAGATAAGCCTCAGAATCCATAACCTTTTCACCACCCTGAATGTAAAATTGCTCGGTGATGTATTTATCGAACTTCTCTTGCAGAACTTCGTCAGATACAAAGACCACATCATTGGCGCCTTCGTTCTCATTCACGCCCATGGCGTAAAGGATGTTCTTTTGTTTCTCCGCGCGTTTGTTGGCGTCGATATTTGGTTTAAGTAGCTGACTAACTCCAGACAACAACAAACCAACCACCACTACCATCACGACAGCGAAGATTACCGTATAACTGTTTTTTTCTGTGTTTATAGCCATGGTTATGCCGCTTTAAGTTTTAAACGTTTCTGACGTTTCTTCACATTGGCCTGAACCACATAGTGGTCAATGGTTGGTGCGAATACGTTCATCAATAGAATCGCTAAGAATACTCCTTCTGGATAAGCAGGGTTGAATACTCGGATCATAATAGAGATGAATCCGATCAAGAATCCGTAGATCCATTTACCCTTATTGGTTTGCGCCGCAGATACTGGATCCGTAGCCATATAAACCGCTCCAAAGAGAATACTACCTATAAATAAGTGTTGCCAGAAATCTACGCTCATCAAACCGTAGAAAGTACTTGTCTCATCGATCCAACCAGCGCTTACCACACCGTTAAATATCAAGCCCATCACCAAAGCACCGATCAAAGTACTCACAATGATTCTCCAGCTTCCGATCTTGGTAAAGATCAGGATGAATGCTCCTAGAAGGATCAATACTTTAGAGGTCTCTCCCACAGATCCAGGAATAAAGCCCCAGAACATATCAGAGATACTATATAGGACATCTTGGTTCTGCGCATAGCTACCTAAGATCGTCTCTCCAGAGATCGCATCGGCAGTACCAGCGCGCTCTACAGCTCCATGCACCCAAACCTTGTCACCACTCATCCAAGTAGGATAAGCAAAGAACAAGAAGGCACGGATGGTCAAGGCAGGGTTTAGGATGTTCATTCCGGTTCCTCCAAATACCTCTTTCCCAATAACTACTCCAAAGACAACAGCAACAGCCAGCATCCAAAGTGGAATATCAATAGGAACGATAAGTGGCACAAGCATTCCAGTTACCAGATAACCTTCTTCTACTTCGTGTCCTTTAATCACTGCAAAGATGAACTCGACAATTAGACCAACTCCGTAGGATACTACCACTAATGGAATCACCTTACCGGCACCGAGCCAAAAGTTGTCCCAAGTGAAGAAGTTACCAAACCACGAAGGCTCTACGGTTAGTCCTTTGGCCATATCGATGGCCGCATAATGCTGGTATCCGGCGTTGAAGATCCCGAAGATCAAACAAGGCACTAAAGCCAGAATTACGATGTTCATCGTTCTTTTTAAATCGTCTGCCGCCTTTACGTGGGTTCCTCCGTGAGTTACCTCGTTGGGCGTATACAAGAAAGTATGCAGGGCGTTGAAAGCCGGAGCCATCTTCTTGCCGCGATACTTTTCTTTGAGCTTATGTAAATTTTGTTTCAATCCCATAGCTTAACCAATTTCCTTATACATTAGATCCAGCCCCTCACGAATGATCTTCTGATGCGGCTGCTTACTTACACAAATAAATTCGGTCACCGCGAAGTCTTCTGGCGCTACTTCGTACATTCCCATAGCTTCCATGGCATCTAAGTCTTGCACCATACAAGATTTAAGTAATTGCAATGGATAGATATCTAGTGGGAATACTTCTTCGTAGGCACCGGTCACTACAAATGCGCGATGTTCTCCGTTGGTATTGGTGGTCAATTCGTATTCTTTCTTCGGATTCAACCAAGAGAAGGTCAAGGCTCTGGTGGTAGAGATCTTGTTGAAGATCGGCTTGTTCCAACCGAAGAATTCATAATCGTCTCCTTCTGGGATCACAGAAACTACCGAGTGGTAATACCCTAAGTGTCCTTCTGGTGAGATTTGGTTTCCGGTAAGTACATCTCCAGAGATCACGCGAATGTTCTCTTCGTTAAGACCAGAATCGTAAACAAAGGTCGAAACCTCTGCCCCTATCTTAGTTCTGTAGTACTTCGGAGTTTTTACAGAAGATCCGGCCAAGGCAACGATACGATCGGCCTTATAATGCCCTGTTGCCAATAGTTCACCGATGATCACAAGATCTTCGGCGTGGATAGTCCAAACGGTCTCACCCTTATTGATAGGATCAACATGCCCGATAAGCGTTCCTACGTTCCCAGCCGGGTGTGGTCCACTAACATTGTGCGTGCTAATTCCGTTGATGTTGTTAAATACCGAGTTTCCTTTTTTAGGCACGCCAACGTGGATCGGTCCTGCCGTTAAGGTCTTTAAACCATCGATAGCCGCTTGGATCTGCTCTTCCTTCCCGGCAAGGATCAGATCGTAATCTGCTCCCATCGGCGCCGTATTGTAGGCAGAAACAAAGATCGCCTTAGGAGCAACCTCCGGATTCGCGATCACATCGTACGGACGCTGCTTAATGAATGGCCAGCAACCTGCTTCCAAAAGACGTGCCTTTACCGCTTCTGCATTAGACAGGTCTGTCTTGCCAAAATCGCGGTAGCTGTCTTCTTTGTCAGCTTCGATGATGATGTCTGTGATAACTCGTTTTGCGCCGCGACGAATTTCTTTTAAAGTCCCACTAACAGGCGATACGAAACGCATGGATTCGTTGGCTTTGTTGTAGAAAATATCGTCTCCAGCTTTGATTTTCGCCCCTTCCTTAATTACCATTTTAGGTGTAATGAGATGGAAGTCGGCAGGTCTGATATTGAAAGTTCTAGATCTGGGAGCTCCTGAAATTTCAGGGCTTGCAGCTCCTTTTAATCGAATGTTCAGACCTTTTTTGATTCGAATGTCTTTTGACATAGGATTTTTGGTATGATGACTAAAGTCGTTGTGTCTCTCTTTCGGTTTGCAAATTTAATACAAAAAAGACAGAAAATGTGGAAATTCCCCAGCAAAAAATAAGGCATAAAAATTGTTTATATTTAGACCGTTAAAGCATACTGATGAAGCACCTCATCCTACTTATCACCCTAGTTTTTACCTCTTCTGTTTTCCAGGCTCAGATCAACGAGATGCCGCCGCCGGAAAATATTCGCACAATCATTTTTAACTCCGGAGGCAATCAAAGTCAGCTACCCATTATTCGTATGGGCGAGCCCATTTTCCTGACCTTTGACGATCTCAATGCAGACGAAGAGGACTATTACTACCGCATTACCCATCACGATTTCGATTGGAAGGAATCTAACTTGGCCAAAGGTGAATTCATGGAAGGCTATGACGATGTGCGTATTCGCACTTACGACAATTCATTGAATTCCCTGCAGCTGTATGCGCATTACAGACTCACAATTCCGAATCAAGAAACACGCAGACTCACCAAGAGTGGCAACTATATCATAAGTATCTACAAAGACACCGGAGAACTCATATTCTCTAGAAAGTTCATGATCGTAGAGCAAGGTGTAGGAGTTGCTGTCGATATTAAACGCGCTCGCGACTTTAACTTCATCAACACCAAGCAGGTGGTGCAGTTCACTGTAAAACCAGGAGCCGAGTTCATTGCCAATCCAAAGCAGACCGTAAATACCTTGGTGATTCAGAATTACAACCTCAAAACAGCGATCACTGATCTAAAGCCTCAATACACTATTGGCCAAGAGCTCATTTATCGCTACGATGTTGAAGCAGGATTCTGGGGAGGAAACGAATACCTCAATTTTGACAGCAAGGACCTTCGCGGTGCGAATGTAGGCGTGAGTCGCATTGAGGTCACCGATCTGTACAACCACTTTTTGTTTACCAACCCCAGTAGAGCCGATCAGCCGTACACCTTTAATCCAGACATCAACGGGAATTTTGTGGTTCGAACACTAAATGCACAGCAGAGCGTTGGTTTTGAAGCCGAATATATCTGGATGCATTTCAGACTACAATACTTTGACGACCTAGACGGCAAAGAGATCCATATTTACGGGAACTTCAATAACTTCAACCTGGACGCTACTACCCGTATGCGCTATGACCCAGTGGACAATGTCTACAAAGGTGTCCGCAAGTTCAAACAAGGCTTTTACAACTACAAATACGTCCTCTTAGACCGCCAAGGAAATATAGACGAAGGCGCCGTTGGCGGAAACTTTTGGGAGACCGAGAACGACTACACTGTGCTGGTCTACTATCGCGAACCCGGCGGACGTTTCGACAGAATTGTAGGTTACGGCAAAGGCAACTCCAATAATATTACCAATAATTAAGCCTCCTTATGCAGCAAGAACTGGATCTATTCAGAAGAATTGCAGATCGTTTATTGTCAGAAGAAAAACGCGAAGGCGTTGTAAAACCCATACCTGCAGCAGCGTTGTGGAATACTTTGAATCTGCAATTGTCTTCAGAGGGCTTGTCAGAGACTGAATTTGAAAAGCTGCTTACGGAGGTCGTGCTCAGCACACCACGTACGGCGACCTCAAAATTCTTTAATCAGCTCTTTGGAGGGCGAACACCCAAAGCTACTTTAGGTGATCTCTTGGCAGTGATGCTAAACAATTCGATGTATACCTATAAAGTGGCAGGCCCACAGGTAGGAGTCGAAAAGGCGATCATAAAAGAGATCGTATCGCTGATCGGTTATCCGAGTACTGCGGATGGCACCATAGCTTCTGGAGGCTCTATGAGTAATTTGATAGCCATGTTGATGGCACGAGACAAAAAGGACCCAGAGGCTCGCTTTAAAGGCAATAGAAAACCTTTGGTTGCATACACCTCCGCAGCATCACACTATTCCATAGCCAAAAACGCAGCCTTTTTAGGGATTGGTCGCGACTATGTGAGAAACATCCCTACGGACGCTACAGGAAAAATGGACCCTCAGGCCCTATCGGCACAAATACTTAGCGACAAAGCTGCCGGTTTAGAACCTTTCTTTATCAATGGAACGGCAGGAACTACGGTACTCGGAGTATTCGACCCTATTGATCCTTTAGCAGATATAGCACAGGCGCACGAGCTGTGGTTGCATATTGATGGTGCTTACTGCGGATCTGTTATATTCAGTACTAAATACAAGCATTTGGTATCTGGTTTGCACAGAGCGGATTCGTTTAACCTCAACGCCCATAAAATGATGGGTACTCCCCTTACCTGCTCCATTATAGTAACGAGACACAAAAAACATTTGGCAGACAGCCTTTCTAACGAGGCGGAATACCTGTACCAAACAGACGGGGACGACTTTAATTTAGGAAAGACCTCCCTGCAATGCGGACGCAGGAACGACGCCTTAAAATTCTGGTCACTTTGGAAGGCCATTGGCACCAAAGGACTTGAAGCCATGGTTGACAGGCAGTTTGCCTTGGCCGAGACCGCTGTCAACTATATCAGAGACCATAAGGATTACACCCTCTACAGCGACCTGCCATCTATTTCTGTTTGCTTCAATTACAAGGACATTCCTGCTAAAACGCTTTGTACAGCTTTGTACGAAGAAGGCGAACTCATGGTCGGGTTCGGGAGTTTTGCCAACGAGACCTTTGTTCGCTTGGTGACCATAAACGCGGGTAACCAAGAGCAGCAGATCTTAGACTTCTTTGCCACTATGGAAGCCTTTGTAAGCAAACACGAAGCCGCTTTAAAAATAACCACAGAAGTTTAGTCCTGATTTTTCCTTTTGGTAAGGGGTTTCAAAATTCCGTGAACTCCTTATATTTACAGTATGCAGCCATCTGACGAGAATCCAAAGGACGATCTGAACAAGGACGATCAAACTAACACGTTTAACGAGACAGATAAATTACCTGCCGTTCGCGAGCCCGAATCGGAAGATGATCGTTTGGATTTTGAAACGGAGGCCGATGAACTCCTCGACCAGTACGCCAAACCCACCAATTACACAGGCCGCAAAAACGAAAAATACAGAGCCACAGAATGTCTGAACTGTGGGCATCCGCTACAACTCACCGATGTGTATTGTTCGTATTGCGCTCAAATGAACAGCACCAAAAAGTTAAGCGTAGGCGATTTCTTTGAAGAGCTTTTTTCTAGTATCATCAATTATGATTCCCGCTTCCGCACGTCTATAAAAACCTTGCTGTTCAAGCCCGGAGTAATGTCTAGAGAGTTTATCAATGGCAAGCGGATGAAGTATGTGAACCCATTCCGCTTTTATTTGAGCATCTCCATTTTGTTTTTTATCCTTTTGGGATTGATCGCCAACTTTGACGAAATTAATTTTGACAATGATGAGCTGATCGAAAAACAATTGGAGAACGGCATAGGTAAAGTAACTGTAGATGGCGTTCCAGTGGCCAATTTGGCCGAGCTCGATTCTATAATCAAAGCCAAAGACAACCGAAACCTTTCTCTGGACTCGTTACTTAAACGACGTAAGTTCAAACGAGACAGTGTCAAATCCACGAAGACCTATAAAGACCGCTACAGAACAGAGCAAGGCTACGATACTTTGTCTTTTTTCAATGCCATGTACGAGCGCGGGAAACTCTATGCAGACTTTAACCAAGAGACAGGGATCAATAATCCCAGAGTGGGCCTAGACAGTTTAAAACACGTAGACAACTCCTACCACCGCTGGGTCTATCGCAAAGCTATTGACGCAGAGACCATGAGCAAAGAACCGGGAAAGATCATCGAGTATTTCTTTACGCAATTGCCCTTTGTGATCTTTTTCTTCATCCCGATCTTCGCTTTGTTTGTTTGGCTGATCTACATCCGCAGAAAATACACCTATACCGACCACATGGTCTTTCTATTCCACACCCAGACCATGTTCTTTGTACTCTACGGGCTGGCTATGTTGGTCGATTTAATCATAGGGGCCTTTAAACCAGAGTACGACTCTGGTTTGGCAGCAGGAATTGCCACTTTGTTATTCTTGTTCTATCTCTACAAGGCCATGCGTAACTTCTACAAGCAGGGAAGAATTAAAACTATTGTTAAATTTCTGATTCTGAACTGGGTATTCTTTATTTTAGCATCGTTCGGAGCCTTCGTGGCCTTTGCCATAAGCTTCGCGACCTATTAAAAAATATCATGGTAGAACAAATAACACAAGGCATTAAAGTTGCGGTACGCTCCAAGTACGAAGGGGCTTATATCCGCAATTACAAGATGCAGTTCGCATTTACCTACCAGGTCAGCATAAGCAACCACAGTAAAGACGTGGTGCAGCTCACCCACCGCAAATGGTTCATTTTTGACGCACTCAACCATCCGGAAACGGTTTATGGAGAAGGAGTCATTGGTGAAAAACCCATTATCCAACCCGGGCAAACCCATACTTATAGTTCTGGCTGCTTATTGTCCGGCCCTATTGGAGCCATGCAAGGCAGTTACGAAATGGTCAATTTTTCTAACGCCCGTTCTTTTCAGGTAACTATTCCGCGCTTTGAATTAAGCGCTCCCTTTGCTGTAAATTAAAAGCTGAGTCGGCTGTGCACCGCTAAGGTTATCTGGCGATCGCCCTGAATTACTGTACATTTTTCGCAATGCGAATCGTAATCGAATCGGTACGCGGCATTCAGATCCAGATCGGCATTGGCTGTAAAGACACCAGAAAAATCTTGAACCTTTTTTTCGTTGTAGCGGTTTATAACATATTGCCTACGCAACGGGCCTCCTTGTAGATCGAACCAAGCACTACTGCCAGTCCCGGTGAGCAGTTGTGCATTTTCATGCGGCGCTTCTAGCGGCTCAATTACTGCGGAGCCCTTGTGTTTCTTATCGAAGTAATTCCTTAAGTTCTCTTTAAAGGCTGTACCGTTGAACTTCTCAATTTGACCTTGGTGAATTTGGTATACTGCGGATTCGGTAGCGGCTTGCTCCACATTACCCACAGTACTCGGCGTGAATTTCTTATTGCGATTCAAGCGTTTGATGATCTTCGGGTCCTGCGTTGAGGCCAACAAGGTCTCTGTCACAAATCGGGAGCAATTACTCCCCGTTTTAACAAAGGCACCATAAGGAATGCTACCGCGCCCTTGTAATTGATCTATATAAGCCTTTGCTTTTCTATAGTCTATCTTATCGCATACAGAAGCCAACAAACGACCTTCTCCGTGGGTTTTCTCCGGATGGGCTTCTAGCCAGAGTAATAGTTCTTCGGCATTCTTTAAATTGGCATTCTGGTCCAACTGGGCCAAAAACGGAATCTCCAATTCGGCATCGGTATTGGCGCCGCGAACACGTCCGTGCCCTTCTGGAGTGACATAGCGCCCAAAGTCGTAGTAATGGGCTTTCCCCGTGGCATTCTCTACCAAGACCAAGGCCGCATGCCCGGCTTTAATGTGCGAGCGTGTTCCCAGACCTACCAAGGGTAAAAAACGGCACAACAACTCGCTGCTCATTCGGACAAAGGTGTCCGGAAAGGCCATAGCAATCAATTTTCCGTCTTGTTTGTGCTCACTCATACTACAAATAGTGATGGGTAATAGCGCCTTCTGGCAGTTCCTGATATCTGAACTGGATCTTTGCTCCAATTTTGGCTACACTGCTCATGCTTTTAGTTCGAACAAAACCGCGATTCATTACAATATCGTTCTGCGGATCGCCATCTCCGGCGGTATGATGAAAATACAATTGCGATCTCAGATCGGTAGAATTTCCTTTTAGAAATTCGGCAAACCAAGCTTCGCGCTTCGCGGCTACCTCCGCAGTATACAACTGCCGTGAGGTCCAAATCCGAGGAGCTATAGGCAGCTCTGTTATGTGTTTTTGATTGCCGTCCCAGACGCATTCTAACAAGGAAAGTTCGTCGGCCCAATCTACCACCACTACGGTAAAAGGCTCCACGCCTTCAAGGTCTTCGGACTGCAGCAGCTCTTTGGCATTGTCTGCTTTTAATAGGTCTAAAACCAATAAACCACGGCTACGCCCGTAAGTTCCCATAGGATGTCTTTCAAAACCTCCGTTGAGCAAACAAACAGTCCTATTTAAGGCAGTAAGACCTATCCATGACCCGCCGGCCAAAACATCTTTAGGGTAAATACAAGCAACTCCATCCAAGTTGTATACGGCTGGTAAAAGCGTCTCGCGTTTGGGCGATTCATCTCTGTTGGAGACCAGGCTAAAATCCGAAGCAGAACGCGGAATAAAAGTTAGGGTACACATAGAAATTGCAGCAGCATTTTACAAACGCCAAGTTAGCATTTTTAAGCAATAGAATAGCCCGGGCTTTCGCACAGAAAAGGGGGCAGAATTTTGTAAATTTGCAGAAATCAAAAATTCAGTAATCGATCTATTATGGGAAAAGGATTCTACGAAGTACCGGTAGCCGTTAACGAACCGGTTAAGGACTACGCTCCCGGCTCACCAGAACGCAAAGCCGTTCTTGAAGCTTATAAAGAATTATACAATGCCAATATCGATGTGCCTATGTACATCAATGGCCAGGAAGTGCGTACAGGTGACACGGCAACCATGTCTCCTCCGCACGAACACCAACACAGCTTAGGGACTTATCACCGAGCGACTCAAGCCAATGTACAATCGGCTATAGATGGTGCTCTAGAGGCCCGTAAAGCTTGGTCACAAATGCCTTGGGAGCAACGTGCAGGTATCTTTTTACGCGCTGCGGAGCTTATTGCAGGACCTTACCGCGCCAAGATCAACGCCGCAACCATGTTGGCACAGTCCAAGACCATTTATCAGGCAGAGATCGATTCTGCTTGCGAACTGATCGACTTCTTACGCTTCAATGTGCAGTTTATGACAGAGATCTATGCGGAGCAGCCAGAATCTACATCTGGAGCTTGGAACCGTTTGGAATACCGTCCGCTAGAAGGATTCATTTACGCCATTACGCCGTTCAACTTTACAGCCATTGCCGGAAACTTGCCTGCCAGCGCAGCGCTGATGGGGAACGTAGTGCTTTGGAAGCCTTCTGACAGTCAGATCTTCTCTGCAAAGGTTATAATTGATGTGTTTAGAGAAGCTGGAGTTCCTGACGGCGTTATCAACGTGGTTTACGGAGATCCGGTAATGATCACCAACACCGTATTGGAAAGCCCGGATTTTAGCGGCTTGCACTTTACAGGATCTACCCATGTGTTCAAAAGCCTGTGGAAGCAGATCGGAGAGAATATCTTTAAGTACAAGACCTATCCACGTATAGTGGGAGAGACAGGAGGAAAAGACTTTATTGTGGCGCACAAATCTGCCAATTCAAAACAAGTGAGCACGGCTATAAGTCGTGGTGCTTTTGAATTCCAAGGCCAAAAATGTAGTGCAGCCAGCCGTTGCTATATTCCGCAGAGCCTGTGGCCAGCTGTAAAAGAAGAAGTGATCGCCGATGTGAAGTCCTTTAAAATAGGATCTCCAGAAGACATGAGTAACTTCATTACTGCCGTGATCCACGAAGGTTCTTTTGATAAACTTGCCTCCTATATCGACGCTGCAAAAGCAGACGCAGATGCCGAGATCATTGTGGGAGGAAACTACGATAAATCCAAAGGATACTTTATTGAACCAACCGTTATCGTTACCTCAAATCCAAAATACACCACCATGTGTACGGAGCTATTCGGACCGGTAGTGACCATCTTTGTTTATGAGGATGATGCCTGGGAAGAAACCCTACATTTGGTTGATGAAACTGGAGAATACGCCCTAACTGGCGCCGTATTCTCAGAAGATCGCTATGCTTTAGATCAAGCAGTCAAGATCTTAGAGAATGCCGCAGGTAATTTCTACATCAACGACAAACCAACAGGAGCTGTTGTAGGACAGCAACCTTTTGGAGGTGCTCGCGGAAGTGGAACCAATGACAAGGCAGGAAGCAAACTCAACCTTTACCGCTGGATCTCTCCACGCATGGTAAAAGAGACCTTTGTTTCTCCAACAGACTATCGTTATCCTTTCTTAGGATAAATCGATTAGATATCAATAAAAAGGCCGCTACTTAAGCGGCTTTTTTTATGGCTTATATTATAGCGGTAGATGCACAACAGCCTTAGTCTCAAAGAACGGATCTTGATAGAAATCCGCTATCGAATGAACAGTCGCTTTGGGATAGGGAGCGAGTTCTTCTGTCAGGTCGCCTCCTTTAAGGTATAAGATCCCATTAGCCAGCTCGTGATCGGAATGTTTTTTCACCTTGTTCTTTACCCAGGGAACAAAGCGTTCCATACGTGTAACTGCACGGCTTACAATAAAATCGAATTGCCCTTCCACCTGCTCGGCACGCATGGCTTTGGCAGTTACATTTCCGAGCTCCAAGGCTTTGGCTACCTCATTGACCACTTTGATCTTCTTTTGAATACTGTCTACCAAGATAAACTCAACCTCAGGAAACACGATCGCTAGGGGTATGCCGGGAAATCCGCCTCCGGTGCCTACATCCAGTATCCGTGAGCCCGACTTAAAAGGCTGGACCTTTGCTATGGCCAAACTGTGCAACACATGACGCACAGACAGTTCGTCGATGTCCTTTCTAGAAACAACATTGATCTGTGCGTTCCAATGCTCATAAAGAGATTGCAGTGCATTTAACTGCTCGAGCTGTTGCTCAGAAAGCATCGGAAAATGAAGGCTATAATCTGTCATAATAGAAATTGCTGCGCAAATTTACATTTTCTATAATTTCTGCAGCATTTAGGGTCGTAGCAAACGATACAATTTTTATCTTTACGACTTGTTATATTACTACAAAACAGAAAAACGCGATTAGTTTTGAATACGAATCAAGTCACCTTCTCCAGAGTCGATTCAGCGAAATTCTTTCGAACCCTTAACAAGCGTGTAAACGCCTATTTCAAAGAGAACAATATTGCTCGCACAGGTAATTGGAAATTACACCTGAAAACAGTGATCATGTTCTCGCTGTATCTGACTCCATACTTTTTACTACTCACCCTGGATTTCCCCACCTGGGCACAATTGTTATTCACCATCCTAATGGGGATCGGCATGGCCGGGGTTGGAATGAATGTAATGCACGATGCTAACCACGGATCCTATTCGTCTAAAAAGTGGGTCAACAAATTGCTGGGAAGCAGCATTTACATTTTGGCAGGAAACGTTTATAACTGGCAGGTACAACACAATGTATTGCACCACACCTACACCAATATTCACGGGCATGACGAAGACATGGAAGCCGGACGCATCTTGCGCTTCTCCAAGCATGCCAAGTGGCATAAGCACCACAGGTTTCAGCATTATTACAGTGTTTTCCTGTACGGACTTTTAACTTTTAACTGGATGCTTACTGCGGATTTTATGCAGACCAAGCGCTACCTAGCTCGCGGATTATCTTACGGAAAGTTCCCTGGAAAATTCAAACAATGGAGTAATCTGGTTATCACCAAAGTGATCTACGTATCTATCTGGATCGTATTGCCGATCATCTTTATGAATATTGCTTGGTGGAAGATCTTACTCGGGTTCTTTATCATGCACTATGTTGCCGGACTCATTTTGAGTATCATTTTCCAGTTGGCACATATTGTAGAAGACACCGATATGCCACTGCCGGATGAGACCGGGAACATGAAGAACACTTGGGCTATTCACCAATTGTTCACCACAGTGAACTTTGGCACCAAGAATAGAATCATCAACTGGTTCTCCGGAGGTTTGAACCATCAGGTAGAGCATCATATCTTCCCGAACATCAGTCATATCCATTACAACGATATTGCGAAGATCGTAAAGCAAACGGCTCAGGAATTCAACCTGCCTTATTTTGAATACAAAACAACGCGTAAAGCGCTCATTGCTCACTTTAGACATTTAAAAGAAATGGGCATGAAACCATCATATTCGGTTTAATATGCAACAAAGACTATCGGACAGAGTAAACCAAATGGCAACCTCTGCCACCTTGGCCATGGCGGCAAAGGCCCGTGAACTCAGAGAAGCTGGAAAAGATATTATTGGTTTGAGTTTAGGAGAACCTGATTTTACGGTTCCCGAGTTTGTCAAAGAAGCTGCGATCCAAGCAGTGAAGGACGACTACCACTCCTACACTCCAGTGGACGGCTACGGCGAGCTTAAGCAGGCCATCATTACCAAGTTCGAGCGAGACAACGGCTTACATTACAATCCGGCGCAGATCGTAGTATCTACAGGAGCGAAACAATCGCTATCTAATTTGGCCATGGTACTGCTCAATCCCGGAGATGAAGTCTTATTGCCAGCACCGTATTGGGTTTCTTACAGTGACATCAGCAAATTGGCTGGTGGAGTTCCTGTGGTTATTCCATCGACCATAGAAACAGATTTTAAAGTAACTCCAGAAGCTTTAGAGGCTGCGATCACTCCAAAAACACGAATGATGATCTACAGCAGCCCTTGTAACCCAAGTGGCTCTGTTTATTCCAAAGAAGAGCTTCGCGCCCTAGCAGATGTATTGGCAAAGTATCCGGACATTATTGTAATTAGCGACGAAATTTACGAGCATATCAATTTTGTTGGCCAGCACACCTCTATGGCTAGTTTTGAAGACATGTACGACCGCACTGTAGTTGTGAACGGCGTGTCTAAAGCCTTCTCTATGACGGGTTGGCGTATTGGTTATATCGGTGCTCCAGAATGGATCGCCCGCGCCTGTAACAAAATGCAAGGCCAGGTCACCAGTGGCGCTAACTGTATTGCACAGCGCGCAACTATAGATGCCTTGACCAACAACCCAGATAAGATCCAATACATGATAGACGCCTTTAAAGAGCGTCGTCAATTGGTTTTGGAATTGGTGAACGATATTCCTGGTTTTAAAGCCAACGAGCCAGAAGGCGCTTTTTATGTATTCCCAGACATTTCGGCTTACTTTGGTAAGACCTTGAACGGAAAGACCATTGAAAACGCTACAGACTTCTCGCTTTTCTTATTAGAAGAAGCCAATGTAGCAACTGTAACTGGCGTTGCCTTTGGAGACCCGAATTGTATTCGTATTTCTTATGCTGCTTCGGAGCAAGATATCCGAGAAGCCTTAAGACGTATTAAAGAAGCGGTTTCTTAAATTCAATTTATTAGAAAAATTAATTCTGTACCGGACATCGAGTGAATTTTGATTATCAAAATTTGTATCGAGATGTCAATCATAGGTGAGCTTTAATTTTCAAGGACAAGTCCTTGTACCTTTCTTCACACTTTTTTCCATTGATGAAAAAAGTGTGCAAAAAAATCTAGCGACGCTCACTCGTCTTTGAAAACTACGCTGTCCTCATCCACAGATGCATTGGAGGCTCCTGGTCCCTATAGGCCCAGATCGGCACAATGTATCTAAAGTCCACCTGCTGCCAGCTTGTTTTCGAACAGACTCCTTCGAAGTCGCATTTTTCGCCCCTTTGTGGCGATATGGAAAGTCATTCAATAGCTAATTGTGATTAAGGACAAATTTAAAACCTGCCCCTTCTCAGCGAAGCGTCTGTACCGAGCAAAGATCGGTTCGAGTCCGCGAAATGACAGCAGAGCGGGCCGCGGCTCAGATTTTGTGAGGGGTTTGACGCGAGTTCGTATCATTCACACACGAACGAGCGGCAAAACAGACTTGGAAGGGGCTAGCGCTTTTGGATACTTTTGCCGCAATGGGAAAAGTATCATAAAAAGAAAACGATTTTTTTCGGTACAGACTCTTTGCTGGAAGAAGCAAAGATGAATTGCAGAATACTTTAAATTCGTATGAAAATAAAAAGTAGGTATTATGACCTTCGGAGACTTTAGTGCTATTAAACCTATTGAGATAGCACCGGGCTATCACGCTAGATTTATTCATACCGACACGCATACTTTCAGTTATGTGGAGATTGAACCCGGAAAACCGATCCCGATGCATTCGCATCCGCATGAACAAATATCTTTAGTTCAAGAAGGCGAATTTGAACTCACCGTTGGAGACGAAACACGCGTGTGCGCGCCCAACGTTCCAGTCTTAATTCAAGGCGATGTGGTCCACGGAGGACGCTCTATCACCGCCTGCAAGATCTTGGATATCTTCACACCGGTAAGGGAAGATTACCGAAAACTATCGGAGCAGTAAACAAGCCTTATTGCAAACCCGCTACAAAAAGAGTAAAAACCTCTTTATGCTTCTGTAAATCAAACTCCGGAGCAACAGCGACCCGAACAATATAATCCTTATCGCCTTCTTTGGTAGTACCCTGGGTAGAGGTAGCGGGGATGGTCCAATAACAACCTTTTAATTGCCCGTAACTCACACAGTATTTGCTCTGTTCTGGGATCTTACTGATCATTAGATTGATGAGCTTTAAGTTCAAGGCTCTTTTATAAGCTTCCCGCTGGGCTTCGGTCTCGCCTTGGGTTGGCAGATCCAAAGAGAACACCGAGGGAGTAAATCCATGAGCCGCCAATTCCTGAGAGACAAAATTGATCTTAGCCTCAGGCAGCACTTTCTCTATATGATCTACAAAGGCACGGGTATTTTTATAAGCTCCACTAATGCGATCGAGCATAGAAGGCATTTGTTCTGCTAAAATCTGATACTGAAGCCCTGTCGCCTCATTGTCACATAATTCTAAGTGTCGCCCTATGGGCTTCATTAAAGCAGCAGCTTTATCGTTGGCCACAGCATAACCTGCCGTGCAACGCCCACCGCTTGGAAACTTTGAACCACTCACATAGGCAATTGCTTTTACCTCAGCGAGCACATCTTCTGCTCCTAAAAACGGATAGTTAGGACAAAAGGTCTGGTCTAAAATAAATACTGGTGCCACGGCCTGCTTACCCTCTGGTGTGAAACGAGCTTTCGACAAGGCCTTTCTTAGAGCTTCCAGATCTGGCACCTCAACGCGCGGATTGGTAGGGATCTCGGCAATAATATAGGGCACAGCATCCAATTGTGCCATATCTGCCAAAAGAGAATCGATACTACTTACCATATCGTTTCCGGCGTCGACTGGGAGATCCACAATTTCAACGCGATCTAGACTAGCTGCCACTCGCCTGGCTTGGTCGTTTGTGCCTCCGTAGCAGTTGGGCGGAATCAGCACTTTGATCTGTTTGTCTGGATGCATTTTAAGCGCATCGTCAATAAGGCCCATCATAATAGCGTACTGCATTGATAAGCCGCTTGAAGCCACCAAGGCTTCTGTTTTAGCTCCCGTTATCTCTCTGATAGTTGCTAAAACTTTGGATTTATGTTCACTGCCTGCATGCTCATTTCGATTACCAGAAGCCCCAGTTAATTCCTTTAGGGCCGTTAAACAATCGGCTGGAGTCATTGCAATGGTTTCTCTTCTTCGAAAATGTTGAATGTCCGAAACGTACTGCTCATATTGCTGCCGATTTACAACAACAATACTGCCCAATTCGTCGTCTATATTCACTAAAAAGTCTATACCTGACTGGATCTTCAAGGCAGCTAGATCTTTAGACTTGCTTACAAAAATGGTACTACCAGCATAAGGACTTATAGGCGTATTATCCTCGGCTTTTACCAGATCAAAGTCAAACCCATAAACCCTCTTGAGCGCAGCAGCATCAAAAAAATGAGGTAATGGGTCCGAATATAGGATTCGTGTTTGCTTCTCTTGAAGCAGATTTGTTCTCAACACAGCCATAATTGGAGCCACCGCAGAAGAAAAACTGATCACCTGAGTTGGTGCGAGTCCATGCAGTCTAGCTATGGCCCATTCCAAAACCGAAGACAGTGGATGCCCAAGCCTAATATAGTCGTAGGCCGTGGGTAAGTGGGCCAGTTTATCGGTAGTGAGATCTGCGCTTTGATAGAGCGCATCAAAAGCCTCTAAAAACTCAACTTTGGCCTGGCTTTCATCATAAATGTCCAGACGGTGGGTGGTTAATTGCAACCAATCCTCGGGCATGTTTTGTATTACTGCGGAGAGATATGCTAATATTCGTTGTTTACTCATATATCGCTAAAATAGCTTTGTCGTTGTTAGTTTTAGGACCTTAAATAAGAAGCTCCATTAATATCCAAAATGGCACCAGAGGCATATTCCATTCCTTCGTTTACCAGGGCCAGAATACCATTCGCAACCTCTTCTGGCTGAGCCATTCTGCCGAAAGGTGACTCTGCTAAAAGGGCTTTGCGCTCTACTTCTGTTAGGGTCTTGCTCGCCATGTCTGTCTCCGTAAAACCAGGAGCAACAACATAGCAGTAAATATTATCTTTAGCCAACGCCTTGGCCATAGATTGACTCATGGCATTAAGCGCAGCTTTACTAGCAGCATAGGCAGGTTTAGCAGGCTCTCCTCTAAAGGCGCCTCTAGAGGATACATTGACTATTTTTCCTCCCCCATAAGACTTCATGGCTTGAGCTGCCCAATAGGTTAGATTCGCTGCGGTGATCACGTTCATTTGCATGAGCTCTTGCCAGGCTTGATTCCAATGATCAAAAGAATCTTCCACATTGTGAAAGATGGAAATACCCGCATTGTTGACCAAAATATCCAACTTCTCAAAGCGGGAAATAAAATCAGAGACGAGCTGCTCTGGCGCCTCTGTCTGGCTAATATCGCAAGCGAAAAGTTGATGCCCATCGCCTGGTAATTCTGCCAAGGTCTTCTGCGCAGCCTCTTTATTGCTTTTGTAATTGATACCAACTGTGGCTCCCTTCGCAGCAAAAGCCATGGCAGTTGCTTTGCCAATTCCTCTTGAGCCTCCTGTGATCAGTACTTTCTTGCCAGAATAGTCCATGGTATTACTTATTTAAATACTCTAGGCCACTTTGAATTATACTTAATTCTGATGCCTACAATGAAGTGATAAAATTACGGCCTAAAAACAGACTGAACAACTCACAAACAATTTATGAGTCTTAGTTCTTGGAGATCTTTGAAAACAACAAATAGATCCAATGCCCAACTAAAGGCAACAATGCGCCTATAGCAATACCATAGGTATATCCCCAAAAAATTCGCATGGCCTCTTGCCCGCCTTGAAAGCCAGATTTGGTCGAAAAATTAAAGGAGATGTTTCCCGCCAAAGCAAAAGAAACAGGCACCCAAAGAACAGCTAATCCGATTGCGACTTTCAAAACCAGCGCTAAACGATGGTACATTAAATTATGTGGTTGACGCAAGGAGCGCACTCCCCAATAAACAGATAATGACAATGCCACAAGACCAATCCAGGTTATAAAAGTTCCTAATGGAATGGCTCCGCTTTTGCTGAGATTGTAATTCAATAAAGACGAGCCCGTAAGCAATAAGGCCAATACAAATATGGTTACGCTTAGTGCAATTAGAAAATAACTTTTTTGCTTGTTCATGGACTTGCGTATTTGCGGTGATTTTAGGCTTTCTTGACGAACTCCGATTTTAACCCCATAGCTCCAAAACCGTCAATTTTACAGGCGATATCGTGATCGCCTTCGACCAAGCGAATGTTCTTGACTTTGGTCCCTTTCTTTACTGGTTTTGGTGCTCCTTTTACGGGTAGGTCCTTAATTACAATGACCGTGTCTCCGTCTTGCAGTGGATTCCCATTAGCGTCTATTACTTGTGCGTGATCTTTTTGTTGCTGCTGAGAGGCATCCCATTCAAAACTACATTCGGGACAGGCGTATAAGGAATCTCGTAGACTGTATCCATATGGAGATTGACAACGCGGACAGGGTTTCATTTGGTCTGACATAATTTTAGCTATTCTTCCGTTACCGAACGATGTTTTGAAAAAACCAAACCTCCGGTGGATGTTTGAGTGAGATAGCCGCGTAAGCGGAAGGATTGAATTATCGGTTCTTCCAAAAAAACGGCGTAAATAAAATGAGTACTGTAAAGAGTTCCAAACGCCCAATGAGCATTAGGAAAGACGCCCACCATTTGGCTGCCGTAGGCAGCGAGGCATAATTATCTACCGGGCCGAGATCACCCAATGCAGGCCCAACATTTCCTAAAGTTGAAGCTGCTCCACCCAAGGCCGTTTTAAAATCTAAGCCCAACCAAGAGAACACCAATGTTCCTATGATAAAGGACAGCATGTATAAAATAAAAAAGGCCAAAATATTGAAAACAATAGGCTGCTGCACGGCTTTCTGATTGTATCGCACCGGCAAGATCGCACTTGGGTGCAGGGTACGTCTAAATTCCATGATCCCATTTTTGATCATGATAATGTGACGAACGATCTTAATACCTCCGGAGGTAGATCCGCTGCTTCCGCCCAAGAACATGAGTCCGAAGAAAAAGAGTGTCAAAAAAGGAGTCCAAGCGGTAAAATCTGCAGTGACAAACCCGGTGGTGGTCACTACGGCCAGTACCTGAAATAAGGCATGTCTAAAGGCGTATTCTCCTTCGCCTAATACCTGCGGATGTGCAACAGTACTAAAGGTGATATCAGATTGGAAATAAATGATCAAAGCAGCAATTATAGTGAGCGATGCGATCCCTATCAAATAAAACTTGAACTCATCGTCCTCAAAGATCCTACTGAACTTGCGCTTAAAGGCAAAGTAACTCAAGACAAAGTTCGTACCGGCCAAGAACATAAAGACTATGATAATATACTGTATCAGCGGGGTGTCGTTCCAATAAGCAACACTGGCATTCTTTGTAGAAAATCCACCTGTACTCAGTGTACTGAGCGAATGGTTTACCGCATCAAATACCGACATTCCGGCAACAGACAGCAAGATAGTCTCGGCCAAGGTGTATCCAACGTAAATAAGCCAAAGACGTTTGGCCGTATCGGTTATCCGCGGATGCAATTTATCTCCTCCAGGCCCGGGAGCCTCCGCAGCAAAGAGCTGCATCCCTCCAATTCCTAAGAGCGGTAAAATGGCAATGGCCAGTACAATGATACCCATACCTCCTATCCAGTGGGTGATACTGCGCCAGAGCAAAATGCCTTCTGGCATCACCTCAATATCTTCGAGTATAGTGGCTCCTGTTGTGGTATAGCCGCTAATGGTCTCAAAGAAAGCGTTGCTAAAAACAGGGATAGCATCTGTGAGTACATAGGGAAGACTCCCGGTAATGGACATAAAAAGCCAGCCGAAGGTCACAATTAAATATCCCTCTCGCTTTTGGAGTTCCTTCCGATGCTTAGCCGTGGCGTACATAAACATCCCACCCAGCAAATTCGTGATAAGCCCGGCAAGGAGTATGCCTTCTGTGGCCCCATCGCCATAACCAAAACTTACTAAAGCCGAGATCCACATAAAGCCACCATTGCACAATAGCAACAGCCCCATTAAGTGAAAAATGAGCTTAAAATTGAGTTTGGACAGGGAAGATATCATTAGACGAAGAGCTTTTCTACCTTCTCCAAGGCCTGTGGCAAACAAGACACCACCACGCGATCTCCTTCTTTGATCTCAAAATCGCCAAGGGCAATGATCCCTTCGCCATCGCGAATTATACCGCCGATCACAGCAGATCTTGGGAAGTCCAGCTCGCGGATCACTTTATTACACACGGCACTGTCTGGGTGAACTATGAATTCCAAAAGCTCCACATTCATATTGTTGAGTTTGGTGATCGCTACAACCTCCCCTTTTCTTATGTATCTAAAAATGGTATTGGCCGCTAAGAGCTTTTTGTTGATCAGGGTGTTGATTCCTATAGACTGTGAGAGTTGGAAGTAATCCATATTCTCTACAAGTGCAATGGTTTTCTTTACCCCGCGGGATTTGGCCACCAAACAACTCATAATATTGGTCTCTGAATTCCCGGTCACCGAAACAAAGGCATCCATATCAGAGATCGCCTCTTCTTCTAGAAGTTCCACATTGCGTCCGTCGCCATTGATCACCAAACAGCTTGGCACATCGTCTGCGATTTCAAAGGCTTTGTCCTTATCGGACTCAATGAGTTTTACTTTAAACTTACTCGCACAAAGATCTCTAGCAGTCTTGTAGCCTATATTACTACCACCTAAAATCATAACGTTCTTAAGGTCTTCCTTAACCTTACCTGCCATGGTGTAGATACTTTCCAGACCTTCTTTAACGGTGACAAAATACACCTGATCGCCTTCTCTGAATTGGGTATCTCCTCTTGGGATAATGGTGTATTGGGTTCCGCTGCGCTGGATGGCAATAGGCACATAACTATACTGCTCGCTCACCTCAGCCAGATCGCGCACACTCTTACCCACAATAGAAGAGGTGCGAGACAGAATCAAGCCTACCATGGTCAAAGCGCCATCGTCAAATTCATAAGTATCGTTAAACCCACTTTGATTGAGCAGCAAACCAATTTCATTTGCGGCTAATGATTCCGGCGAGATCAACTCGTCTATACCTAAACTGGTAAAACCGATCTCATCCTTATTCTCAATGAATTCAGAATTGGAGATTCTTGCAATGGTGCGCTTGGCACCCAATTGCTTGGCCAGAACACAAACTGTGATATTTGTGGTTTCGCTGGAGGTCACACCGATCACCAATTCCGTATTGGCAACATCGGCATCTTTTAGCACCGAAATAGAGGTTGCATCCCCTTTCACTACACGGATGTCCAAATGCGTATCTGCATACTGCAAACTGGAACGGTCTGTATCGATCAAAGTAATGTCTTGCGATTCAAAGGAAAGCAGTTTGGCTAAATGGAAGCCAACCTCGCCGGCACCGGCTACTATAATCTTCATAGTCTACGAAAAGCGTACGGGGGCAAATTTACAGAAAATCTGTGGATTTGCACTCAAGATTAACAGCTTTGCAACAAGGCGATTGGGTCATTTTTGTGTATTTTTGCCCCCAAATTAATTGCATGGCCAAGTCGGTTAACCCCTATAAGGATTCAGAGCTCAGCAAAAAAGCCCAAGTGGAGCAGATGTTTGACAATATCTCTAACCGCTATGACGGGCTAAATCGCGTGATCTCTTTGGGAATAGACCAGAAATGGCGCAGAAAAGTGGTGAATCTGGTTGTGGACCACAAACCCAAAACGGTTTTGGATATAGCGACCGGAACTGGCGATCTGGCCATAGCTTTCGCTCAGCGTATGGATCAGGCTAAAGTAACCGGCCTGGACATTTCGGACGGCATGCTCAGTGTTGCGCGTAAAAAGACAGCTTCTGCCTCCTTTGCCGATCGTTTGGAGTTTGTCAAGGCAGACTCGGAAGCCATGCCCTACCCCGACAATCACTTTGATGCCATAACAGTATCCTTTGGGATCCGCAATTTTGAAAATCTAGAAAAAGGCTTAGCCGAGATTCTTCGCGTACTCAAGCCTGGCGGCTTATTCGTGGTTCTGGAAACTTCAGTTCCAGAAAAATTTCCTTACAAACAAGGCTATAAATTCTACTCAAAAGGTATCTTGCCGGTCATTGGAAAGCTATTCTCCAAAGATAAAGTCGCCTACGGATATCTGTCAGAGAGCGCAGCGGCTTTCCCTTATGGAGAACGTCTCAACAATATTTTTGCAAAAATCGGGTTTAAAGAGACTGAAAATAAACCGCAAACTTTTGGTGTAGCCACTATTTACACCGCAACCAAAGCATGAGTAGAAAACTGATCCTCATATTGGCCTTAATCTTTTTGGCGCAGAGTGCACAAGCACAGCTTTTTAGCAAAGAGCGCTTGGCCAATCTAGAGACCTTTGACAAACGATTTTTAACCTGGGGATACTTTTTAGGGTTTAACCAATACGACTTTAAGATCGAATACGAAGGGCCACAAGCAGAGGATATCGTGATCGATCGTGTTGGCGGATTCAACGTAGGTCTTATTGGAGACATGCGATTAAACGAGCACATGAACCTGCGTTTGGAGCCGGGACTCTATTTTACCCAGCGCGACATTCGTTTTCCCGGTTTTGTAGAGGAACGCGACATTTTGCGCGAGGTAAAGTCCACTTATATTCACGTGCCTTTACTGCTCAAGGTTTCCACAAAACGACTGAACAACTTTAAGCCCTTTATTGTGGGCGGAGTTTCTTCCGCTTGGAATTTATCGAGCAATAGTGACAATCCGCAGGACAACTCCGGAGGTGAATTCAGAATGGAAAGCACAGCACAATTTTGGGAGGTCGGATTTGGGATCGATTTCTACCTGTTCTATTTCAAGTTCACACCTTCTATCCGTGGAGTCTTTGCTATGAATAATGAGCTAATTCCAGACAATGACCCAAATAGCCCTTGGACAGGCAACATAAGCTCCATGGGCACCCGAGGTATCTTTATCAATTTTACATTTCAATAGATCGCTTGAACTCGCTGAGCAGTATAGCAGTTGCTGTAGCTACATTGAGACTTTCTTGACCCGTTCCAAAGTTTGGAATGCTGAGCTTGGTAGCTATAACTGCTTCGGTCTTTGGAGAAATCCCCTGCCCTTCGTTGCCCATAACCAAAACCGCATCAGTTGGTAAGCTGCTTTTGTAAACCTGCTCCCCTTGCATAAAACCCCCATAAACAGGTAACTCTGTCTGAGCTAACCAAGCCGAGAGGTCTTCCAGATAATGCAATTGGACTCGAGCCAAACTTCCCATAGAGGCTTGCACAACTTTCGGATTATAACAGTCCGCAGTGGTTTGTGTGCAAACAATATGACCTACTCCAAACCAGTCCGATAGTCTGATTATTGTCCCTAAATTCCCTGGATCCTGTACGCCGTCTAAGGCGAGAATAAGGCCACTTTCTTGTAATGGAAAAGCCTCTTTTCTATCAAAAACTGCAAAGGCGGCATTTGGTGTTTTCTGATTACTGATCTTTTTGAGTTCTACTGCGGAGATGATCTCTGGAGCATAGTCCGAAAAAAGTGCTGGATCTGTGGTGAAAAGTTGCTGCAATTCCAAGCCTGCATCCAAGAGATCGCCAATGAGTTTGGGACCTTCTGCTACGAAGACCTCTTCCCGGTCTCGGTACTTTTTCTGACGTAATGACGTTAGGTATTTGAGGGTGTTCTTGCTCAGCATATATCTGCAAATAATACCGCTCCAATCAGCTATCCAACCTATAAAAAACCGACTATTTTCACAGTTTGCTAAATAAAGGCGGACTGTATAGGAAATAGTTTATTTTTGAAGTAATCTATTGGCCGCTTGAAGCAACTTCACTCAAAAATAGTATTAATATTTGTTACGGCACTACTGCTGTATTCTTGTAATGCAGTAAAGCGGGTTCCTGATGGCAAATACCTGCTGGTAGAGAACCAGATAAGCCTAGATGGCGAGCCGATAAAAGATCAGAATATCTACGCGCAACTCTCCCAGCGACCCAACACTCGCGTTTTAGGTATACCTTTCAGTCTTCACATTTATAATTTTGCCAAAAAGGACCCGGACAGTACTTTTCAGGAGTGGTTAGCTAAAAAACCGAAACGCGAAGAACGTTTGTCCAAGAGACTTTCTGAAAAACAACTCTACGAACTTGAGCAATCTTATGTAGGCATCAACAATTGGATCAAAAAGATAGGCGAAGCTCCAGTGATCATAGACGAGGCCAAACTCGAGAAGTCTCGTAAGCGCTTGGAACGCTATTACCGCAGACGCGGCTGGTTTAATACCGAGGCCAGCTACACCGTAGACGGTGACAGCACCCAACGCGCCAAAGTAAACTACAAGGTGGTGCGCTATAGACCCTATATAGTCGATTCTATAAAGACACAGATCAGTTCCCCCGTGGTGGATTCCCTGTTCCAGCAGACCAGATCTCAGAGTTTTATCAAGGAGGGAGAACAATACAAGGCCGAGAACTTTGAAAACGAAATAGACCGATTGACCCTGCAATTCCGCAACTCTGGACTTTACGATTTCGACACGGAGTATGTGACCTTTGAGGGCGATACGGTGGACACAGATCACAAGGCGCTTATCACCTATATCATTCCAGACAGAACTATTACCACTCCAGATAGCACCTATACCGAACCTTTTAAATCTTACAACGTAAACAAGGTGCGTATTGTAACCGATTACAGCTATTCAAGACGGGCAGAACAGTTTACAGATAGCATTAATTATAAAGGATTTGAGCTTTACAGTTTTGATGGGCTCGATTACAAACCCAAGGCCATTACCGATGCCATTTCCATTAGCCCTGGGAAGGTTTTTCGTGATATCGATCGTTCATTGACCTATAACCAGATCAGTGACTTGAATGTGTTCCGCTACCCTACAATTGAATACAGTCCAGACCCGGACGACCCAGAGGGCAACGGACTAATTGCCAACATCTTGCTCTCGCCGCTTAAGAAATACAATTTGGACGTCAACTTTGACGCCTCCACCTCTACGGTTCAAGAATTTGGGGTGGCTTTTAGAACCACCTTCTCTATTCGAAATGTGTTTAAGGGTGCGGAGACCCTTGAGCTTTCTGCACGAGGCAGTTTGGGTTCTTCTCAGGATGCTGCGGATGCGGACCAGCGCTTTTTCAACATCTCTGATGTGGGTGGAAATGCGGCCTTACAGTTTCCGCGAATTCTCTTCCCGCTGAATACAGACAAGATCATTCCTAAATTCATGTCTCCAAAGACACGGATAAGCACAGGAGTAGGATTTCAGAACAATATTGGGCTAGACCGACAAAACCTGAATCTGGCCTTTAATTATCAGTGGGAACCCAGCCCGACCAAGACCTGGAACCTCAGTTTGGCAGACATCCAATATGTACGCAATCTAAATACGAGTAATTTCTTTAATGTATACCGGAGCTCTTTCGACATAGTGAACGACATAGCACAGGCCAGTGGATATGTGTATGCCGATCCGGAAAACCCGAGTTTGGGCATTCCAGAAGAGATCGATCAGTTTATCAATGATGCCCTAGGAGATAATCCGGACGGCCTGGTTTTTACCCGTGATAATTTAGAGGAACTAGCCAGTGTGGACGAACGTAGAGATCGCTTATCAGAAGACAATCTGATCTTTAGTTCTAGTGTAAGTTGGATCCGCGATTCGCGTGAAGACACTTACGACCTGAGCTTTACCCGCTGGCGATGGAAGTTAGAATCCGCAGGTAACTTCCTTTCTCTGATCACCGACTTGGCCAATACCGAAGTTGCAGAAGATGGAAACCGAAAAGCCTTGGGCGTGGAATTCTCGCAATACGTAAAAGGAGAGCTAGATTTTATTCGTCACTGGGAGGTCAACCAGAATGCGGTCCTTGCTGTGCATGCTTTTGGCGGTATTGCTATCCCTTACGGCAACAGCAATAGTATTCCCTTTATTCGTTCTTATTTTGCAGGAGGTGCTAACGACAACCGCGGATGGCGTCCTTTTGATC
Organism: Gilvibacter sp. SZ-19; assembly: GCF_002163875.1. Classification (GTDB taxonomy): domain Bacteria; phylum Bacteroidota; class Bacteroidia; order Flavobacteriales; family Flavobacteriaceae; genus Gilvibacter. Next base: position 641,459 of record NZ_CP019333.1, read on the forward strand.
TTGGACCAGGTAGTAGCGGAAGTCGTCTAGATTTCAACGAAGCCAACTTTAAGCTCGCTTTTAATGCCGAATATCGTTTTACCCTATTGGGAGCTTTAAAGGGCGCTTTGTTCGTCGATGCAGGGAATATTTGGAATGTTTTAGATTCACAACAGGACGAGGCCTTTAGATTCTCAGGTTTTAGCGATCTTGGAGAATTGGCTGTAGCCAGTGGTTTTGGGATTCGCTATGACTTCGGATTTTTTGTATTGCGTTTCGACACGGGCTTTAAAACACACAACCCGGCGAGAGACCTTGGAGACCGTTGGTTCAAGGAATACAACTTTGCCAATGCTGTCTTTAATATAGGGGTGAATTATCCGTTCTAAATCCGTCAGCTAAAACGTTAGCGTTGATTCTTACTGCCACCAAGCCCATACCGTATATTTTTTGTTATTTTTGCTACCCTAACCTATACTGAAAAACGTCTTTATGAGTCATTCGATAAAACCGGGCGTAGCTACCGGGAGAGAAGTTCAGGAAATTCACAAACTAGCGAAAGAAAAAGGTTTTGCCATGCCAGCGGTAAACGTGGTAGGCACAAACTCTATCAATACTGTACTGGAAACAGCCGTTGCACTTAATGCTCCGGTTATTATACAGTTCTCTAACGGAGGGGCACAATTCAATGCCGGAAAAGGCCTTTCTAATGAAAATCAAAAATCGGCCATTGCCGGAGGAATCGCCGGAGCCCGACACATACACGAAATGGCAAAAGCTTATGGAGCAACTGTGATCTTGCATACGGATCACTGCGCCAAGAAGTTATTGCCTTGGGTAGACGGCCTTTTGGATGCCAGTGAAGCCCACTACAAGCAATTTGGCACCCCTTTGTACAGCAGCCATATGTTGGATCTGTCGGAAGAGCCAATCGAAGAAAATATCGAGATCTCTAAAAGATACCTAGAGCGTATGAGCAAAATGGGGATGACCTTAGAGATCGAATTGGGAATCACCGGTGGCGAGGAAGACGGCGTGGACAACTCAGATGTTGACTCCTCTAAATTATATACCCAACCAGAAGAAGTAGCTTACGCCTACGAAGAGCTCATGAAAGTGAGTGATCAATTCACGGTTGCTGCCGCTTTTGGAAACGTTCACGGAGTTTACAAGCCAGGTAACGTAAAACTAACTCCAAAGATCTTAAAGAACTCTCAGGAGTATGTACAAGCGAAATTCGGAACCGGGCACAACCCTGTTGATTTTGTATTCCACGGTGGTAGTGGTTCTACCGTAGAGGAGATCCGCGAAGCTATTGGCTACGGGGTAGTAAAAATGAACATCGACACCGACTTGCAGTTCGCCTTTACAGAAGGTATCCGCGATTATATGACTGGGAATATCGATTATTTGAGAACCCAGATCGGAAACCCAGATGGAGCCGACGTGCCAAATAAGAAGTACTACGATCCACGCAAATGGTTACGCGAAGGTGAAGTGACTTTCCGCAAGCGTTTGGAGAAAGCTTTCGAAGACCTAAACAACGTAAATACCCTTTAAGACATGGCTTGGTTTAAAAGAACAAAGAAGGGGATCCAAACCCCAACCGAACTCAAGAAAGATGTCCCAAAAGGGCTTTGGTACAAATCACCGACCGGGAAGATCGTAGATGCAGAAGAGTTAGAAAAGAACTTTTACGTGAGCCCAGAAGATGGATATCACGTTCGCATTGGTTCTAAAGAATATTTCGAGATCCTTTTTGACGATAACAAGTTCAAGGAATTGGATAAGAATCTAGTCGCAAAAGATCCGCTGAAATTCGAAGACACTAAAAAATACTCAGACCGTTTGAAAGACGCCCAAGAGAAGACCGGACTTAAAGACGCGGTTCGCACCGCTGTTGGAAAGTCTATGGGAGCAGACTTGGTTATAGCCTGTATGGATTTCCGTTTTATCGGTGGTTCGATGGGATCTGTAGTGGGCGAGAAAATAGCGCGTGCAGCAGATTACAGTCTTAAGAACAACATTCCGTTCTTGATGATCTCTAAATCCGGAGGAGCCCGTATGATGGAGGCTGCCCTTTCGCTAATGCAGTTGGCCAAAACCTCTGCAAAATTGGCGCAGTTGGCAGAAGCAAAGATTCCTTATATCTCTTTGTGTACTGACCCTACTACCGGAGGTACTACCGCATCTTTTGCTATGTTAGGAGACATCAACATTGCAGAACCGGGAGCATTAATTGGTTTCGCTGGCCCACGTGTGGTAAGAGACACTACTGGGAAAGACCTACCAGAAGGATTCCAATCTTCGGAATTTCTATTGGAACACGGTTTCTTAGATTTTATCTCCCACAGAAAAGATCTAAAGCGCAATATTAATCTCTATTTGGATTTGATTTTAAATCGTCCGCTTCGAGAAAAAACAGCTTAAGAGAAAGGCACCCGATGGGTGCCTTTTTTATTTACGTTATACGGACATCGAGTGTCCCGCCTTTGGCGGGATGTATCGAGATGTCATTAACATGACCGCGTCTTACTTTTCTTTATGTTACTTTTTTCATTGCCAAAAAAGTGACCAAAAGGTCTAGCCACTGCGGAATCACTTTTTATTTCATAAAACCCCTCGTGCTTTCTGAGCCGTGCGCGGCTCTGCCGTCGATGCCTCACTCAAACATCCACTGGATGTTTGGTTTCTTCGAAACATCGTGAGCCAGTGCACGGTCTCGCACCGAACAGCACTCAGTAGTGATGCGCAGCGGCGGGATTTTAAATTGAGTTTTGTAACTTTTTTTACGGAATTACATACTAACCTAATAGTTAATGACCAAGATCGAGAATAAATTCCTTTTTACTAAGTACCCTGACGGAGCTGTTGCTATCGGGTATTTATTAATTGGTCTTTCAATTATCAGTTATATTCAATTAAGGATTTTAATACTGTCCTTGTTGATCTTAACGCTCGCACTCTATTTAGCATTCTCACATATTGGAATATTGATTGATCAGCATAATAGAAGATTCAAATATTATGAAAGCAAATTTGGATTCAAAACAGGGAATTGGGAATCACTTGAGAACTATCCCTACGTGAGCCTTCTGAGTCTTCGACAAAAACAAACAACTTATAGTCATACGAACGCGCACAATACTTCGCGATTTATGACCTATCAGGTGCATCTCCTCAATGAAAAGCACACTGTAAAATACATCTTAAAAGAGTTCCGTGATAAAGAATCTGCGGAAATTTATTTGAATAGATTCGCAGCTGAATTCGGCCTTGAAATATCCGTTTACAGTCCTGATTTTAGTTAAGTACTAATGGACAAAACAATTAAAATTGTCTACGCAGTTTACACAATCTTGGTGATGCTATCACCTTACGGCGTTTACCCAATAGAAGGGGAAATGTAAAATTACGGGCTATTTTTTAGCTTTAATTCTTGGGAAATATTTCTGGTGACAAGTCCAATACTAGTTTTAAATATCTTGAGATTAGAACGATTCTGGAAGAGTGGTTATATGGCTGTATCTGTATCATCTACGATTTTAGGACTCTTCTATTTTATCTTCGGAATGATTTGGATCAGTGATGGCTTTCGAGGTTTTCTTTATCACTTTGGAATCTTATTGCTGATTTTGTTTTTACCGTTAAGTTCCTATATGCTTTACTACGACAAAAAGCTAGGCAACTTTTCCTAAACTTGGTCTCTGTAAAACGTCATTTATTCAACAAACGCGACTCCTCAGGAGTCTCGTAAAAATCAAGCCAGCAGTAGTTGGATGATAGCTGTGTGGAACAGTAAGGAGGCGAAGCCGAGTGCGAACTCCGCACAGCTGTGGCTGCGGGTGGCGTAGATTTTAGAGACGAGTGAGCGTCGCTAGCGCTTTTGGATACTTTTGCCGCGATGGGAAAAGTATCGTAAAAGATAACTGCAAATTGGTAGTGATTCATAGTTGTAGATGAGAGACCAAAACCAGAAACCTCAATAAAATAATTACCCCTTAAAGGGTATAAAACATTGACGCATTGCTATTTACCTTAGCTATAAATTCAATCGTCATGAGAAAATATATCCTACCAATCGTCTTTTTTTGCTCCATCACGGCCTCTGCACAGGTCTATTGTTCCTACTCCGGAGGCGGCTGCGCCAATGGCCTATCGCAACCCACGCAATACGCTAGTAATATAGTCTCGAACATTTGCAATATTCTGGGGGTGCGATACATAAATACCTATGCGGGTAATGTTGGAAATGCCTGCGCCTCTAATTATCAAGGCTATCCGATCATCACCTACAACCGACAATTCATGAATTACCTCTCTAGTAATAACCAATGGGCTCCCATTTCTGTGCTTGCGCATGAAGTCGGACATCATGTAAACAACGACATTTCTTGGTACGGCGCGTTTAAACACTCTTGGACCAAAGAACTACAGGCCGATTATGTTTCTGGATATGTGATGTACAAAATGGGTGCGTCCTTAGAAAATGCGAAATCCGCCTTCTATATTATGTTTGATTGGATGGGCTCTATGAGTCATCCAGATACTCCGAGAAGAATAGATGCATTAACCGCTGGGTATTACAGAGCGAGGAATGGGTTTTAGAATGTCATTGACATGAGCCAGTTTTTCCTCTTTCTTTTATGTCACTTTTACCATTGCCGTAAAAGTGACCAAAAGGTCTAGCCACTGCGGAATCACTTTTTACTTAGTAAAACCCCTCGTGCTTTCTGAGCCGTGCGCGGCTCTGCCGCTATTGCACGGTCTCGCACCGAACAGCACTCGGTAGTGATGCGCAGCGGCGGGGTTTAATAAAATATAAGAGCGACACTCATGAGAGTGCCCCTCTATTTAAAACACTAGTGAACTAGAATTTGTAGCACAAAAAAAGGGAGCCTTTCGACTCCCTCAACCTAAAACTTTAGCTCACAATATTTTGCATTGCAAAACTAAATGTCTAGCAGACATTTGAGTGAGGTACCCGCGAAAGCGGAAAGCAATCTTCTAGATGTCATCTCGATACTATTTTTGCTCTGCAAAAATCACTCGATGACCGTAAATAGAAAAGAGCGCCTAGCAGCGCTCTTTTCACCTAAAACCCTGCCGAACGTCTAAAATTAGTCCAGTGGACTAATTTAGAGAGGCATACTGCCTGCCGCGCTGGAAGTTATTGCAAAAAAAAGGGAGCCTTTCGACTCCCTCAACCTAAAACTAACTGTTAAAAACCACTCCTTAGTTAGCAAGGAATCTTCTCAACCTAATCACTTGCTCCTCTCCAGAAGGCAAGGTCAAAGTTCCAAAAGGATCGCAAGAACCGTCTCCAAAATCAAGACTAACGGTAGCATCTTCTCGGCTGAGCTCTAGAACACCACTTACAATAAATCTGCAAGCCCATTCTCTGCGAAGTGGCACCACAGTTTCTTTACTGTAAGAAACTCCTAAGCGATTGGTGAAGTTCACGGTTCCACTCAGAAGGAAAACATTATCTCCCCAGAAGCCAGTACCAGCGCCTTCTATCCATTCGCGGTTCTTGTTGGCGGAATAGCTCATAGATTCTCCATCGGGCCAAACAACATCTAGACTCACAGTCTTATTAGCATTGGGGTTTCCGGCCTCATTAATACTACGCACAATGGTCTTAGAACCATTAACGCTAATGTCGTTGAAAAAGAAATCGTCGCTAGTTTGTACCTGAAAGGTGCGAGATGGAGCATCGCTGTCTACACTATGCGTAATGGTATAACTTCCAGAAAGCGTATTGCCTGTAGGCAGTTCACAACCGTCTCCAAAGTCTACGGTGCGTTCAACGCTGGAATCAGTAACCACAGTTGTTACGGTAACGCAAGGGGGCAAAAAATCGGAAACCTTAGCCGTAAAGCCGTTCGCGTCAGCTTCTGCGGAGGCAATAATGTCTAAGGTGATATTGGTAAGTTCTTCGTCAATAAGGTCTATCTCATCGGCCTGATTGATAGTCTCCACACTGATCTGGGCATTTACTTCTTCCTCTTGATCCACAGCTTGTGTATCGTCATTAGAACAACTGCTCAAGGTCAAAGCTCCTACAGCCAGTATGCTAAGTACTCTTAAAGGGTGAAATTTGGTTTTCATTTTTTCTATTTTTTTGAGTTTGTGTTCCTATGACCTCAAATGTTAAAGAAGGTTTAAAATCCAACTGAAAAAAATTAAACACACTAAGAATCAGCACAAATCAATAAATAGCGCTATATTTGCGCCCTGTTGTCGTAAGGGCACAGACGTACATAAAAATTATTTAAATAAATGTTGGCATGTATTTAACACCAAAAGTAAAAGAAGACATCTTTAAAAAACACGGGAAGTCTGCACAAGACACCGGTTCTGCAGAAGGGCAGATCGCGCTATTCACTTACCGCATCACCCACTTGACAGAGCACCTCAAGAAAAACCACAAAGACTACAACACCGAAAGATCTTTGGTGAAACTAGTAGGTAAGCGTCGTTCTCTATTAGATTACCTAATGAAGAAAGACATTATGAGATACCGTGCTATCGTTAAAGAACTAGGACTACGTAAATAAAACGTATACTTTTGGAGGGGCTTTTGGAGCCCCTCTTTACTTTTCTTACCTTAGGGGAGAATAACGAAAAAGCTGCTTAGACGCTTTTCATCAGGTCGACGATGGTTCCACTTCACTACACAACAACAAACCATTGTTAACCCGCTCTTGTAAAAAGAGCACCAAATCATTTTTATGATACCAAAGACTTATAAAGAGGTCATTGACCTTGGAGACGGTAGAGAGATTTCTATCGAAACCGGAAAACTCGCCAAGCAAGCGCACGGTAGCGTTGTGGTGCAGTCCGGAAAATGTATGATGCTGTGTACTGTAGTTTCTAACTACCACTCAGCAGATGTTGACTTTTTGCCTTTAACGGTAGACTACCGCGAGAAATTTGCGGCAGCCGGTCGTTACCCAGGTGGATTCTTTAAACGTGAAGCACGTCCCAGTGACGGCGAGGTACTTACCATGCGTTTGGTAGACCGCGTATTGCGTCCGCTTTTCCCAAAGGATTACCACGCAGAAATTCAAGTAATGATCCAACTTATGTCTCACGACGACGAAGTGATGCCAGACGCTATGGCCGGATTGGCTGCTTCTGCGGCGATCCAGCTTTCTGACTTCCCGTTTGAATGTGCGATCTCTGAAGTTCGTGTAGCTCGAGTAGACGGTAAGTTCATTATCAACCCTACCCGCGCACAGTTGGCAGAATCTGACATCGACATGATGGTTGGAGCTTCTGCAGATTCTGTGATGATGGTAGAAGGTGAGATGGATGAGATCTCTGAAGAGGAAATGGCTGATGCGATCAAAGCTGCCCACGAAGCTATTAAAGTTCAGTGTGCTGCCCAGTTGCGTTTGGCAGAAGCCGTTGGAAAGAAAGAAGTGCGTGAGTACGAACCAGAAGACGAGGACGAAGCCCTAGAGCAAAAGATCCACGATATGGTTTACGACAAGACTTACGCTATCGCTAAGGCAGGATCTGCCAAGCACGAGCGTGGACAGGCGTTTAGCGATATCAAAGAAGAAGTTTTCGCGTCCTTCTCAGAAGAAGAACAAGAAGAACTTGGCAAATTGATCCACAAATACGTGGCTAAAGCGCAAAAGAAAGCCATTCGCGATCTTACCTTAAATGAAGGTTTGCGTTTGGACGGTCGTAAAACCGACGAGGTTCGCCCTATCTGGTGTGAGGTAGACTACCTACCTTCTACCCACGGTTCTGCGATCTTTACGCGCGGGGAAACTCAAGCTCTAGCGACTGTTACCTTGGGAACTTCAAGAGATGCAAACATCATTGACATGCCTTCTTACGAAGGTGAGGAGCGTTTCTACCTCCACTATAACTTCCCTCCTTTCTCAACTGGAGAAGCCCGCCCTATCCGCGGAACTTCAAGACGTGAGGTTGGACACGGTAACTTGGCGCAACGCGCCCTTAAAGGAATGATCCCAGACGATTTCCCATACACGGTACGCGTAGTATCTGAAGTATTGGAATCTAACGGTTCTTCTTCTATGGCAACAGTGTGTAGTGGTACTATGGCCTTAATGGATGCCGGTGTTGCTATGAAAAAGCCAGTTTCTGGTATTGCCATGGGATTGATCTCCGAAGGTGACAAATACGCCGTTTTGAGTGACATTCTTGGTGACGAGGATCACTTAGGTGATATGGACTTTAAAGTAACTGGTACGGCGGATGGTATTACGGCTTGTCAAATGGATATCAAGATCAAAGGGCTTAGCTATGAGATCTTGGTGAAAGCCTTGAAACAAGCACGTGACGGACGTTTGCACATTTTGAGCAAACTAACCGACACCATCGCACAACCAAACGAAAGCGTGAAGCCACACGCGCCGAAGATGGTTACCGAGATCATTCCAAACGAGTACATCGGTGCCCTTATTGGCCCTGGTGGAAAAGTGATCCAAGAACTTCAGAAAGAGACAGGAACAACTATCGTTATCAACGAGGATCCTGTGACCGAAGAGGGAATTGTAGAGATCCTTGGAACCGATCAGGCGGGAATCGATGCTGTATTGGCAAAGATCGCCGCCATAACCTTCCAACCGGAAGTAGGAAGCGTTTACGAAGTAAAAGTGATCAAGATCTTAGACTTCGGAGCCGTTGTAGAGTACCTAGAAGCTCCAGGAAACGAAGTATTGCTTCACGTTTCTGAATTGGCTTGGGAACGCACAGAAAACGTAACCGATGTTGTGAACATGGGAGACGTATTCGACGTGAAATACTTCGGAATCGACAAGCGCACACGTAAGGAGAAAGTTTCTCGCAAAGCCTTGTTGCCAAAGCCAGAAGGTTATGTAGAGCGCAAGCCTAGAGAACGCGATGACCGCAAAGGCGGGGGTCGTGATAACAGAAATAGAGACAATCGTCGCGATCGTAAAGACCGCAACTAAGACAGATTTCTGATCTAATAAACCTAAGAAAAGCCGCTAGTTTAGCGGCTTTTTTTATTATTCGGCAAATAAAAGTTATTTTTAACGCAACCTTTAGAAAAAAGCAAGTCTATTAACTAAACAACACCACAAAAAATGAAAAAATATTACGCACTTTTTTGCTCAGCTGTAGTTGCATTATTCGCGGTTTCCTGTGAAAAGGATTCCAACAATACCATTGACCAGGTATTGGAAGGCGTAGACAGCGGAGCCGTACTGAGAACAATCAACGTGATCTCTGGTGAACTCCCCATCGGTGTGGAAGGCGCTAAGTTCGAAGTTGAAGTAGAAGCTCAGGACAATCAAAATGGAGACTTGCTACAATCCGTTGACGTGTTTGTAGCGCTTACAGACAATTCCCCCGATAACGGAGATTCTTCTGCGGCAGAAGTTCAGATCGCTACGGTAGATCGCGCAGCTTTTAGCCCGGGACCTTTTGGCTTACCTCGTGGTATCGTTAGTGTTTCTCTAGATGAAATGCTTGGAGCTCTAGGAGTTACAGAAGGAGATCTCTTTGGAGGAGATGTTTTCAATGTACGTCTTGCACTTAATCTAACAGATGGTCGTGTATTCTCAGTAAACAATGCCGGAGGTATCATTACTGGTGGATTCTTCAATTCTCCTTTCCAATACGCTCCAACAGTGATTTGCCCTGTTGAAGAGACTTATATGGTTGGCGAGTATTTGATCGAAGAGATCACTCCTTATGTTGACGGACCGACTTTCGATGACGGATCTATAGTAACAGTATCTGTTGGAGACTTCAGTACCGAGCGATTCTTCTTGACATCGAACTACCCGGATTACTGTACTACTCCAAACGATTTTAGATATACCCTTGTATGCGGAAACATCATTGTTCCGTTACAAGAAAGCAACTGTGCTTGTGGTTCTGGTGCAGATTACTTCGGACCACCACTTGGAGATCCATCTACCTACGACTTAAGTGACGATACGGTATTCTTTTTGACTTTCGGAAACGACTTGCAGTCTGACTGTGTTGCTCCGGAAGACACTACCTATAAGTTCACTAAGCAATAGGCAGGCCAGTAAACCTGTAAAATGAAACGTATACTTGGAACTTCATGAGCTCATAAAGTTATGTAAACAGCAAAACAGACAAGCACAAAGTGAATTGTTCCTGCGTTACAAAGACGTGCTTTTCACTTTGTGTTTGAAGTATTGCAAGAGCCACGCGGAAGCGGAAGATCATCTCCAAGACAGTTTCATTAGAATTTTCCAAAACATTAAGCGGTATGCCGACAAAGGAAGCTTTGAAGGCTGGATGAAGCGCATTGTGATCAATGCCGCCATTGACCGCTATAAGAAAGACCTCTACACGGTCTCTGTAGACGAGCAGCGAATTGCTGAGGCGGACACAGCGATCGATGAGCAGGCTATGCATTTGCCCTTAAAGACCCTTCTGGGACTGGTGCAAGAGCTACCGAGTAGGTATCGCCTGATTTTTAACCTCTACGAACTAGACGGGTATTCCCACAACGAAATAGCAGACCAGTTAGGAATCTCCGTAGGAACATCAAAATCGAATTTACATCGCGCCAAGTTGATTTTAAAGGAAAAGGTGCTTGCCCTCAGGGCAGACCGAACCGTGACTAAGAATCTTAAACATGGATAAGAAACAAGACATAGGAGCAGCATTTAAGCAGCGTCTGGAAGGCCTGAACCAAGGCCCGTCAGATAGTGCGGCGCTATGGGAACAAATTGCCAGTCAACTCGAGGCCGAGGGCACCCAACCCAAGGGAATGCCGTTTTGGCTTAAGTCTGGCCTTGCTGTACTGATCGTAGGGATTACCACCTTTGGAATTTGGAAATTCACCAATTCTTCTGATACTGCACTTCCAGAAAACTCAGAAGTAACTCAAAATGATACAGAAACCGGTGACACTTCAGTGACCACCACTAGTCCGAACAATAAGGACAATAAGCAAAGCATTCCTGTAGCTGCTCAGGATGCTGAAACTGTGGCCGAAACCACTGATACCGCTGCAGAAGACAATACTATAGAATCCGCAGCGCAACAAAACAGTATTATCAATAAAGAAATAACGGCTGTAACTGCTACCACAACTGTTAACAAGAATAATAGCGAAGAGAACAAGACAGCTACTCAAACTAAGATCACAGATAATACAAAAGTGCAAAGTGCTGTAGCTTCGGGAGTTCAAAACCGCAGTAATGACAATACAACTGATTCTACTCTAAAGACTAGTGGTTCTAAAGAAAATTCAGTAAACACAAATGTCGCAACCCTTAGTAGCAAACAGAACGCGGTGAATGCAACGGATCGCAAGGCATCCGCAGCAACTGGGCTTAGCACGCAAAGTGGAACCAAGACCACAACAGCTGCAACCAATACCGGTATTAAAGCGCAAACTGAGCAGACTGCAAAAGGTGCTTATCCGGCCAGAGGTTATTACGCATGGCCAAAGAACACTACTAAGCCCATAGACGTTGATGCATCTGTCTATGCAACCCAAAATGAGATCAAGACCGGAGAGCAAGCATCGGAGTTACCTATAGTTCAATTGGAGGAACCTAAGAAAAAGATTAAAAAATCTAAGGAATTCCGTGCCTTTGAGCGGGCAATAAACTTAGAAGAAATGACCAATTGGCGTTGGTCTGTAGGTGCAGTGGTGGCACCTACTACTTACGGTTCGCTGACCAAAGGTTCTATGTTAGACGCTCGTTTGGAGAACAATCCTAGAGAAGGAGAAACCAATTTAAGTTACGGCTTGCAGATCAAGAATCAAATGAATCGCAACTCCGCGCTTCGATTTGGAATCAATCGTGTAAATCTAGGGTACAACACTCAGAATTTTCAGGTTAATATCATTGACAATGTGGTGAACATTTACCAGCTAACGGGTATAGATCCAGGAACGGAAATTCAACAAGGAGGAATTCCGCTGAATCCGAATGCGACAGAGTTTTTCAATTCTAACGACGTAGTGACCATAGATCAGGACATTTCCTATTTAGAGATCCCTGTGGAATATCAGTACTCCTTTATCAATAACAGATTTGGGGCCAATTTCATAGGAGGAGCGAGTTTGATAGTCTTAGACGACAACCGCATATTTGCCGTAAACGACTTAGGGCAAAGTGTTGCGGTAGGTAAGTCGAGCAATTTGACCAACCTGGGTTATACCTTAAACTTCGGATTAGGGCTTAAATACGATATTTCTAAGCATTTTCAGCTGAATTTAGACCCTATGCTTAAAATTCAAATGAACTCGCCTGAAAACACCTCGGTGAACAATTTTAGACCGTATTTCTTCGGGATATTTAGCGGCTTGCACTTTAAATTCTAGAAGATCTTTTCCGCGGTCATATTTATTAACCATTTAGTTAAGTAACTGGTTTTCAATAGTGGATATAGAAATATTAAAAATTCGTGAACTATTTGTAACATTTTTGGGTATCTTTACGTATAACTAGGTACAGCGTGCAATTAAGCACGTGAGTTTAGAAGAGAGGATTTATTAGATGAGACAACTCAAAATTACCAAGCAGGTCACCAACAGAGAGACCGCTTCCTTAGACAAGTACCTACAAGAAATTGGAAAAGTCGACCTTATCACCGCCGATGAAGAAGTAGAGTTGGCACAGCGAATCAAAGCAGGCGATCAGCGTGCTTTAGAAAAGCTAACAAAAGCTAACCTGCGTTTCGTGGTATCGGTAGCAAAGCAATATCAAAACCAGGGACTGACATTACCGGATTTGATCAACGAAGGAAACTTAGGATTGATCAAAGCCGCACAGCGTTTTGACGAGACTCGTGGTTTTAAGTTTATTTCATACGCCGTATGGTGGATCCGTCAATCGATTCTACAAGCGCTAGCAGAGCAGTCTCGAATTGTACGTTTACCATTGAATAAGATCGGTTCGATCAATAAGATCAACAAAACCTTTGCTTTCTTGGAGCAAGCGCATGAGCGTCCACCAAGTGCCGAGGAGATCGCCAAAGAGCTAGACATGACCATCAATGACGTAAAGGAGTCTATGAAGAACTCCGGGCGTCACGTATCCATGGATGCTCCTTTGGTAGAGGGAGAAGATTCTAACCTATACGATGTATTGCGTTCTGGAGAATCTCCAAACCCTGACCGTTCTTTGTTACACGAGTCATTGCGCACTGAAATTGAGCGCGCATTGGAAACCTTGACCCCTCGTGAGGCAGACGTGATTCGTTTGTACTTTGGTTTGGGAGATCAGCATCCTATGACGCTAGAAGAGATCGGCGAGACCTTTGACCTAACACGTGAGCGTGTACGTCAGATCAAAGAAAAAGCTATTCGCAGGCTAAAACATACCTCGCGAAGCAAAATATTGAAAACTTATCTGGGTTAATACGACTAACTCAGTGTACAGTAACAAACAGTTAAACTAACTGTTCGTTTTTTGATTGATGAATGAAACCCCTGCCACTGGCGGGGGTTTTGCTTTTTACCCCTGCCCCACGCAACCTTTCTAATAATTCTGTACATTACAGCAAAGAACCTAGTAGATGTCTACTGCATTGACCGATCTTATTAGTGGCTGTAAAAAAGGCGAGGCTCGTGCTCAGGAAAAATTATTTCTCGAGTACAGAGATGCGCTATACACCACTTCGTTAAAGTATTGCCGCAATGTAGAAGAAGCCCAAGACAATGTTCACGATGCATTTGTCATTGTGTTCGAGACCATCAAAAAATATAAAGGCGCAGGTTCCTTTGCCGGTTGGATGCAACGCATCGCCATAAATCAGGCGGTAAAGAAATACCGCAATAAAAAGAACGAACAACTTACCGAAGATCCATCGTGGTTCTCGGTGGCAGAAGATGAACCAAAATGGGCTCAAGATTGTGATCTAGATCAGTTATTAGAGGCGATACAACAGCTTCCAGATCAATACCGACTGGTCTTTAGTTTATATGTACTAGACGATCACAGCCACCAAGAAATAGCCGATAAGCTCAGCGTTAGTATCGGCACCTCTAAATCTAACCTCCATCGGGCAAAAGTGCTTTTAAAAAAAAGCTTAGCCAACAAACTAATGACTAAACCGGCCTAACATTTAGCTTATGAATACCCAAGATCCAATAGAAAAAATAATAAAAGCTCGTATGGAGGGCGTACATAAGACCACTGATGTACCTAGCTGGGATACTGTTGCTCAAAGCCTGAAGCGCAAGAAACGCAATAAGTATGTCTTCTGGTTGTGGAGCTCTGCTGGCGTTCTCGGACTACTCGCCTTACTTCTGTTTAATAATTTCGGATCTCAGCCCGAAGCTGAATCGAATCCTCCTGCTGTTTCCCAGGAAGTAATAATACCGGCAGACTCATTAGAACAGCAAAACAGCCTGAGCTCTGAAGAAAACACCGAGTTACAGAAAGACATAGATAACAACGAAAACCCTACCGAGATTGCCACCAGCAAAGAAGAAATTCTTGCCAAAGACAAGCAACCAACAGGGGATTCACCAGATTTTACCGAAGGAGCCACTCCTACACCAACTTATTATTATTACGACTCCAAGACTGGAAAGCAAATCAGCACCAAAGACAAGAAGGTCATTGACAGTATTCTGAAAAGCAAAGAATCCGAAGGGAATAATAATTAAGATATATTCACTAAGCAAAGCTTAAACAAAACACTAACAAGCATTAGCTTTCTGTTTACCAACTACTTAGGTCGGTGAAAATCTACTGTAAGTGTGCTTTTTCTATTGTAATTCTCGAGGAAATTCGCTATCTTTAAGAAAATCATCCCCACGATGAAAACGTCTATACACACAGTCTGCTATGTGAGTACGGCGATTTCAACAATTACCAATGACAATGTGAACGAGGTTTTTGACGGCATCGTTGAAAAGAACCTCAGCCTTGGTATTACGGGTGTATTGTTGTTTTCGCACGAAAATTTTATGCAGGTCATGGAAGGCCCGCCTCACAACCTATTGCCACTTTACGAGACCATTAAGCGCGACCAGCGGCACCACCACATAATTGAGATCCTAAATCAATCCACAAGCGAACGAATGTTTGAAAACTATCAAACCGGTTTTTCTATAGTCGATAATTCCGATCAGATTTTTAGTCTTCAGAAATACCTGAGATTCATTGAAGATAATTTTGACGGAGCCGTGAAAAAACGAGCAGAAGTAGTTAGACCCTTCATTTATTGATTATTTTTGCACAAAATAAATCATCGATGAGCACCCTTATTGCACCTTCTATTCTCGCTGCGGATTTTGGAAACCTTCACCGCGATGTCCATATGGTAAACAAAAGTGAGGCCGATTGGTTCCATTTAGACGTTATGGACGGTGTTTTTGTTCCAAATATTTCATTTGGTATGCCTGTAATAAAGGCAATTGCTCAAGAAGCGGAAAAGACCTTAGATGTTCATTTAATGATCGTAGATCCGGACCGTTATATTCAAACCTTTGCAGATCTCGGCGCCAATGTGCTCACTGTACATTACGAAGCCTGCACGCATCTTCACAGAACCGTACAAGCTATCAAGGCTGCAGGTATGCAAGCCGGAGTCGCTATGAATCCTCACACTCCTGTTTCTTTATTGTCGGACATCATTGCAGACCTAGACCTGGTTTGCCTGATGAGTGTAAACCCAGGTTTTGGCGGACAATCCTTCATAGAGAATACCTACGCTAAGGTACGCGAACTACGTGCGCTGATAGCAGAAAAAGGTGCCAAGACCCTTATAGAAATAGACGGAGGCGTTAAAGACAACAATGCAGCGGCCTTAGTTGAGGCTGGTGCAGACGTTCTCGTTGCCGGTAGTTTTGTCTTCCGCTCAGACAATCCAACCGCGACTATTAGCAACCTAAAAGCGACTACCTCTCAAGTTTCTTATTAGTACCCTAAAAATTTAAAATTGAGCAACATTCGGGTGTGGTCATAGAGTTCCGGAAAGTTCGCCTTAAAGGTGCCAGGAGACTCCATAAAGTATTCTGAGAGAACCGCCATGAACTCATATTCGTTAGTAAAGGCGTATTCTCTAAAGTATCGGGTCTCGTCCAAGCGGTCTTTCACCTCTTGATGGGTTAGGCGCTTTAGTATCTTTTGAAATTGGACTTGAAAACGTGCGGAATCGGTATCTCCCCCCCTTTTGGCCTCCAGTTGCATGGCGTGCATAAATTCGTGTATACCCAAATTAATATTGTCATGCCCATCTTCCAGTCCTGCCTCAAAGTCTTTCCAAGATAAAACCAAAGCCCGACCACCAGGATTCAACTCTCCTTTGTGATAGGTCTGATTGATATTGCTAAAGAATTCCTCCGGATAGATCAAAATAAAATGGATCAGACTATAGGTATAGTTCTTTCTACCAAAACTCAGCATACATCCTACAGCAGCGATCAAAACTTTCATTCTATCTGTAAGCACCAGATCTTCCCGAGGGATAAACTCTTTATCCTTAATAAAGCTCGCTACACGATGTTGAAACTGTCGGCGGTGCTTTCTATTGAGCTTTCTGTAAAAAGGGAATTCGGTCTCGAGTATACGCAGTTGATTTCGAGGCAATTTTCGATAAGAGAAATACTGCCTCACCAATGGTCTTCCAAAATGCTCGGCATAGAAATTCTCAAAGACACGAAAGAGAAACAATAGGAATCCCAACGCAACTATGCCGTAAGCATAGGGCGCAAGCCAAGCGATATTTTCATCTGGTTGTTGCAGTATCATGGGGATTCTTTGGGCCACGTAAGATATATAAATTACTTTAAATCAATCAGTAGGGTAAACATATACAAAAAAGCAGGTCTGTAAAGGACCTGCTTTGAAAAATATATCTTTTAAGCCTCCTTTAGTCGCTAGATAGTATGCTCAACACATACCAGAACAACAACATCAAAGCTCCGAAGAGACCTAGAGAAGCTGCCACATACTGCTCTTGTCTGTACTTGTGAACCATTTGAGAGGTTTGATACAAGATAGAGCCCGCAGCCAAAACTATCATTCCAACGCTAAACCAAAGCCCCAGATCAAAACCGAACAAGGTCCCCGCAATAATAAGACCCATAGCGATAAAAAATCCTATGGTGAGACCTGTCTTTAGATAAGAGAAGTCTTTCTTAGTAAGCAGCACAGCAGCCGTCAGACCAGAAAAGAGCGAAAGTGTGATAATAGCCGCCTGATTCAGCAATTCTCCAGCGCCATCGCCAGCAACATAGAGTGCAATTCCTATAAGCGGAATAAAAATAAAGGCCTCGGCAACTACGTACAAGAACAGCGCCGCATACTGCGTATTGCGATCTGTGGTTCCCATGGCCATAGACTCTGCCTTAGAAGTGGCAAACATAAAGCCTCCTAAAAGCAAAAGCCAGGTCCAGCCTTCGGCCAGCGAAAAGGCAAAATTCACTACTGCCGGGATCTGAAAGAAGATCGCCTCCACAGCAATGAATAACAAAACAGCCCCTGCCACATGCCCATAGGTCTTTTTGTAAAAGGCTACTTGTTCTTCTTGAGTCAGGTCTGCAACCATTTGCGGCTTAGCCTGTGGCTCATGAATTTCTTGAATTTGTTCCATATTAATTGTGTTAGTTATCGCTTAGATGATTCACCAACAAACTGTTGGCTTTTATTTTTAAATAGGACATTAAAGGTGGTCAGACTTCCATAACAGCGCGTAATGTATTGCTGAATGTCTATCTTTTCTTCCTCGTCCAGTTTCTTGTTGGAATTGATCTTCTGTTCCAAGACACGCAGCCTATCGCGCAGCATCACGATCTTGTTAAAGAAGGTCTTTACCGGTATCTCTTTAGCAGCCAAATTAGGGTCCGAAGGTTGCAAGGTCATAGTTCCGCCATTCCATTTATCTCCAAGAGGTACTATCTCGGTGACATCACTCCACTTCTGCAATATCTCTCTCAGGCTTTTTTCAATTTCATAGAAACTCACAGTGTCGACCTCGTCGTCTACCGCCTCTATTATCTCAAAATCGGCATCAACCCCAATGGTCTCTAGGCCAGAATCCATAAAAGTGACCCAATACATTTTGGCGGTTACATTAGTGACTACTCCTTTGCCATAATCTGGGTGTGCGATCCGCGAGCCTATGCCCAATATTCTATTCATGAATTTTCTTTTCTCCTAAATTAAACACTTTCTTTCATCTTGCCAATAATCATCCTTAAATAAACACCTCATAACTGACCAATATCATTGTAAGAAAATACTGTTCCCGCTAAGTTTGAACAAATTAATCTTAGTGTTATGAAAACAACCATTAAAGTTCAAAATTTGAGATGTTCCGGTTGTGTAAACACCATTAGTAACCGACTGGAGCGCATTCATGGAGTATTAGAGGTGTCGGTTAATCCAGAGACCAACGAAGTCTGTTTAACCCACAACAATAAATCAACACTCAACGCTGCTATTTACAAATTGAGCAAGCTTGGATATCCCTTAGAAACCGCCTTGAACAGCCTAGGCAAAAAGGCGAATGCTTTGGTAAGTTGTGCCAAAGGCAGAACGGGAATCGCAGACATGCTTTATCATGTACAACAACAGCGAAAAAGAGAAGCCTATTAATTGTATTGATTAGGTTTACGAGCGCCTCGTGAAGTAGAACAAGTTCACTTCACGACCGCGCTCTCCACTATATCTTTTTGGCTTGCCAAAAAGGCTATCGAAATGAAGTTTTACAACAGTAAAACCAAACGTCTTGCAGAGGTTTGATGGAGATACATGCTGCGACAAGCCCTGCAGCGAACTGCGTTCTGCTGCTGGATCGCTGGCGCGAGGGAATTACTAATCATCACAAGGTAATCGAATACCTGCGTCCTTATGAATCTCTGTAATTTCTTTAGACAATTCTATTATTTCGACCTTCTTCAACCGATCTTGAATTGCTTCTAATACAATTAAGTAATTAAAGTAATCTTGATAAAGAAGGTCTTTGTCAAATTTGAGAAGAACAAGATCATATTTCGAAAATAGATCAAATATTGCCTCAGCTTCAAGCAATGCCGTTCTGTTTCCAGCTCCACGGTAAAGACCATCTGATTTTAGCGTAAGAGAGATACAGTTCTTAGCATTCAATACCTCATCGATTGCGTTCTGTTGCACAGAATAAATTGCCTGCTCTACTGTTCTTATTGTATTTAGAAGATAAGGTCTTGGTGGAACAGGCAGTTCACTTGGAATTGTATTTTTAATACTATCTCTCTTAATCAGATCAGATTGTGTTAACATATGATCCGGAATATTAAGTATAAAAAAAGAGGAATGATTAGGATATCGAATTGCTTTTACCCTAGAACTTATCCTTTTCTCGTCCGAAGCTCTGTAATAAAAATAAAGTTTGGAGGCAGTAGTTGATGCAATTTGCGACTTTACCATATCCACCGTCTCATAAGCAACATCCTTATCAATAATCAAATGAACCTGAGCTTTTGGAATCATAAAATAACTGCCGTAGTTAGGTATGCCTTTGTACAGTGCTTTAGACAAATCAGCAGGTGAAATTGTATCGTTAAAAAGGATTATTTCTTCCGTTTTTAGAATATAGATCGGGTAATAAGGTGTAGATACTGATCGATAATCCCCATCATACGCAGGCAACTCCATGTCTGAAGTCTGTCCAGAGCAAATCGCGCAAGCAAAAAGGACAATAAGTAGAATTTTGATTTTCATTAAGCATTATGATATTAGGGGAGATCATAAAACTAATAAAAATGGATTACTCGCTGGAATAACGCCGCTGGCGCCAATAGAATTGTTCGCTAAACGGACATCGAGTGAATTTTGATCCGCAAAATTTGTATCGAGATGTCAATAAATGAACTAATTACTTCCCACGCGACAGGCCAATGCCTCAGCTAAAAATGTCCACAGGACATTTTCTTCACGCTCGGCAGCCTCCAACGCTCCGCGACCAACTTGAGGATTACTCACTCCGCTCGTGATCCTTCAACGCTCCGCGGTAAACGAGGATTCTTTGCTGCGCAAAGTTCCTCCAACGCTCCGCGTTGAAAGTGCAAAAAGCACAAAAAAGAAAAAGCAAGCTATTCTTTTTTGCTTGCTTTTTCCACTTATTCGTGACCGCGGAAGGATTCGAACCCTCAACCCTCAGAGCCGAAATCTGATATTCTATCCAGTTGAACTACGCGGCCAGTATTTTTCTATCCAGTTGCCTTGTCCTGCGAAGGCTATGCCGCAGCAGGAAACTACGCGGCCGGTCTATCCCCATGAAAATGGGGATCTCCATATTTTTAAGACAACTTCGCTTTAACCAATTTAGCAATGGTGCTACCATCGGCTTTACCGGCGAGTTTGCCGTTAGCCATACCCATGACCTTGCCCATATCTTTCATGCTAGAAGCTCCGGTTTGGGCAATGATCTCGTCTACCACCTTCCCTATCTCTTCTTCAGACATTTGTTCTGGCAAGAATTGCGAGATGATCTCTGCCTGAGCCAATTCAGGCGCTGCAAGATCGTCTCTCCCTTGCTCGGTAAAGATCGCGGCGCTGTCTTTGCGCTGTTTTACCAACTTCTGAAGCAATTTAAGCTCTTCTGCTTCGGTAAGTTCGGCCTTGGCACCAGATTCAGTTTGCGCCAAAAGAATGGCCGACTTTACGGCTCTTAACGACTCTAAAGCCTGGCTGTCTTTTGCTTTCATAGCCACTTTCATGGCATCCATTACTTTGGATTGTAAACTCATTGTTTATGGGCTTTAAACTAGAGTGCGAAGATAAAAAAATAAACCCGAAAGTGGCGTACCACTGTCGGGCTTAACGGGAAATGTAACACTAAACAAAAAAGTCTTTAATCTACATTGTCATGCAGGAAAGAGTTGTTATTTCTAAGCGATATGTCATCGTCGTCCAAGTTCACGGTGGTTCGTGAAATATCAGACTCAGAAGTATCTGCATCTTCCAATTCTATGCCCATACGCTTATAGGCAGGTTGCTTTTCAATATCGTCGATCTTGGAAGCGCTGTTTCTAAATTTGTAGTTGAATTCTTTGAGTTTGCGCTTGCGTTCCTCGGTACGATCCTTTAATAGCTTAGAAATAGGACTATTAATTGGGTCGCCATCTTCTTCGGCTTCGGCAGTTTCTTCTGGAGCTGTCTCCACGATCTTCTTTTCCATCACCAATTCCTCGTCCAATACTTCAGGCTCGGCTTTGGCTGCGGTCAAAGCAGTTTCCATCTCTTGATAATCGTCCAAGCTATAACGCTTCACACCTTCTTGAGTGAACTCGGTAACAGGAACTACTTCTATGGCTTCGTTCACCTCGATCTCTTCTACAGGCTTTTTAAGTACAGGAACATCTGCTACCTCGGCTGCAGGGGTAAGCTCCTCTTCTGCCTCCTCAGACAAAGGCAGATCGAACATTAGCATCTGCTCTTCTGCAGGGTTGTCTTCTTCCACCTCTGGGGTAACTACCTCGGTAGTGGCTTCAACGATCTCAAAATCGTGCACCTCCATAGCGTTGATCACTACCTGTTCAAACTCTGCGATATGGTGAATATCAACCTCCTCGTAAACCACTGGTATTTCTTTCAACAAAGCAGTGGTCTCTATATAACCTTCAAAAGGCAGTTCGGGAGTTTCCTCTTCTTCAAACAAGGTATGTTTAATGATAGGTTCCGCCTCTGGCTCTTTTGCTACCACTTCGCTCAGCAATGGACCGCTAGTCATTGTATCGGTATGATCTTCTAAAACCTGTTGTGCGGCTTGCTCTTCTTCTAGCGTGTGAACAATACGCTTGGTCTCGGTATTTACAATTTCATTTTGTTGCTCGGCATTGAAACCGGTCGCGATTACTGTAATGGCAATAGCACCGTCTAGGCTTTGATCTTCTCCAACCCCCATGATGATGTTGGCCGAATAACCCGCCTCGGTCTGAATGTAATCACTGATCTCACCGATCTCATCAATGGTGATCTCCTCCTGACCAGAAACAATAAGCAAGAGCACATTCTTAGCTCCTGTGATCTTATTATCGTTAAGCAATGGAGAGTCCAAGGCTTTGGTGATGGCTTCGTGTGCTCTGTTAGCTCCGGAGGCCTGAGAGCTTCCCATTATAGCGGTACCACTGTTAGCCAGAACGGTCTTGGCGTCGCGCAAGTCAATGTTCTGCGTATAGTGGTGGGTAATTACTTCGGCTATTCCACGAGCAGCTGTGGCTAAGACCTCATCGGCCTTAGAAAAACCGGCTTTAAATCCGAGGTTCCCATAAACCTCGCGCAATTTGTTGTTGTTGATCACAATAAGAGAGTCCACGTTTTTACGCAGATTCTCCACCCCGATCTGGGCCTGATCGTTTCTCATTTTCCCTTCGAACTGAAAAGGAATGGTAACGATACCCACGGTAAGGATATCCATCTCCTTGGCCATTTTAGCGATGATAGGGGCCGCTCCTGTACCAGTTCCACCTCCCATACCTGCGGTAATAAAGACCATCTTGGTATTGGTGGACAGCATGGCTTGGATCTCTTGCATGCTTTCCATGGCGCTTTGCTCTCCAATGATAGGATTGGCACCTGCACCTAGGCCCTCTGTAAGAGTGAGTCCAAGTTGTATCTTGATCGGCACCGGGCTGTTCTCCAAGGCCTGACTGTCTGTATTACAGATCACAAAGTCTACGCCTTTGATGCCCTGTTGGAACATGTGATTGATGGCATTGCTACCACCACCGCCAACACCGATCACCTTAATGACATTAGATTGATTCTTGGGTAAATCAAACGCGATGTTGTCGAATTCGTTTGTACTGCTCATAGTTAGTTTTTTGTGAGATTACTGCTATTCAGCGTTGTCTAAAAAATCTTTGAACTTCTCGGCCCACTTGTCAAAAAAGCGCTTGCGCTCCTTGGGGACCTGGTCGTTCTGTGGTTCGTCTATATCTTCTTGAGGTTCCTGGTTTGCTTCGGCCTCTGCCGCCACAACTTTTACCCCTTCGTGTCTGTTTTGTGATTCCAGGCTATTAAGCACCAGACCAACAGCAGTGGCATAAAGTGGACTAGTCGTTTCACTGTCGCTGTCTCCTGCCAGATGTTCGTTCGGATATCCGATACGAGTATCCATACCGGTAATGTATTCCACCAACTGCTTGAGGTGCTTGAGTTGAGATCCTCCGCCAGTAAGTACAATACCTGCAATCAATTTCTTTTTCTGCTCTTCGTGGCCGTAGTTCTTGATCTCTAAATACACCTGCTCTATGATCTCTACCACACGAGCGTGAATGATCTTTGAGAGGTTCTTCAAAGTAATCTCCTTGGGCTCACGACCTCGCAATCCAGGAATAGAAACGATCTCATTATCCTTGTTCTCTCCTGGCCAAGCCGATCCAAATCGGATCTTAAGTAATTCGGCCTGCTTTTCTATGATAGAGCAGCCTTCTTTTATGTCTTCGGTGATCACATTCCCTCCAAAAGGAATCACCGCCGTATGACGAATGATGCCGTCTTTAAATATGGCGAGGTCTGTAGTTCCACCTCCTATATCGATCAAGGCAACTCCTGCTTCTTTCTCTTCCATGCTGAGCACAGCATTCGCAGATGCCAGCGGCTCTAGGGTTATTCCGCCAAGCGAAAGCCCTGCACTTTTTACGCAACGACCAATGTTTCTTATAGAAGAAACCTGCCCTACCACAACGTGGAAGTTGGCTTCTAGACGCCCTCCGTACATTCCGATAGGTTCTTTGATCTCTGCCTGACCATCAACTTTAAAATCTTGTGGTAAAACGTGAATGATCTCCTCTCCCGGAAGCATAACAAGCTTGTGAACCTGATTGCAAAGGGTGTCTATATCGTCTTCGCCTATAACCTCATCGCTGTTGGGACGGGTTATATAATCGCTGTGTTGTAAGCTGCGGATGTGCTGCCCGGCTATACCTACCACCACATCAGAGATCTTCATCCCTGAAGAACTCTCGGCGTCTTGAACGGCTTGTTGAATGGACTGAATGGTTTGGGTAATGTTGTTCACCACTCCGCGGTGTACCCCCAAACTCTTGGACTTTCCTATCCCAAGGATCTCCATTTTTCCGTATTCATTGGTACGCCCGATCATGGCCACGATCTTAGTGGTTCCAATGTCTAATCCTACTGCAATGGTTTGCTGTTCCATAAACTACTTTTTTGTGGCGACCACCTGGTGATCCATCATGAGGTTGACCAGTTGATAATTGCCCAAGGTTTTATCTTTGATTGTTTTCTGATAAAACGCTTTAAAATTTTGAAACTTCCGTTTGATATTCACCGGTTTACCCAGTAAAATCTTAAAATCATAGGTTCGCACACGCATGATCAGGGTCGAGTCGCGTTGCTGCTCTATGGCAACAACATGTTGCACCATGAAAGGATCCGCAAGGATCTCGTTCAACACATGGGTAACAGGTTTTAAATTATCCTCAGAAACACCGCTCACCAAAGGCACTCGTAAGGAATGAACTCGGGATAGGGGCATTTTGGTACCTTCTTCGTCAATGTAATAAGAAGGATTGGACGCCACTCGGGCTATGGGCCTTCTTTGTGTAACGCGTGCTCCAAGTACACCATCCAAAGAGAGAAAAACATCGGCATTTCGGATCATAGGATGGCTATTTAATCGACCTTCTAATGCATTCAAATCTATTATATCTTTATCTACAGCTGCGATGCTGTCTGCTTTTTGTATTAACAATTTATTAACCATAGCCTCGGTTATCAGCGCGCTACTTCTATCTTCAAAACTAACAGCTACGGCCTGTAATTTTCTATTGGAATTTCGCTTATTAGAAAACGCGTAAACCACTGCTATCAGCACGATTACAAAGATCATTCGCCCTATGTTCACTAACCTAGTTCGCATGCAAGTGTTCTGTTATGTTTTTTACTTCAACGCCAATATCTCCAGCCCCAAGGATCAAGATCACTTCACAGTCGCTTTTTTGAATCAAGTCCGGGAGGTCAATTTTGCTTACAAGCTGTTTGTTTTCGTTCGCGATCGCGTCCAACAAAACTGCAGAACTCACCCCAGGAATTGGCAACTCCCTCGCCGGGTAAATATCTAAAAGCAGCACTTGGTCAAACTGTGCCAAACTCAGCGCAAATTCCGGCAGAAAATCTCGCGTACGGCTATACAAGTGCGGTTGAAAAACCACTAATTTCTTTTTATTCGGATAGAATTCACTCACCGCTTGAAAGACCGCATTGATCTCTGTCGGATGATGCGCATAATCGTCTATCAGTACCTTGTTCTCATCGCGATAGGCAAATGAAAACCTACGTCTAACACCCTTGAATTCAAATAACGCTTTGGGCAGGCAATCGGTTGGGGTTCCTATTGAAATTGCCATACCCAAAGCGGTAATCGCATTGAGCAAATTGTGGTGCCCCGGCAATGAAAAACGGAGCGATTTCAATTCACCACGAGGCGTTTTTAAGTCGAAGGTATAAGCCCCGTCCTCAACGCGGATATTTTTAGCCTCATAGTCAGCTCCGTCTTCTATGCCCACAGTGGTACCAGAGAGTGGGAGCTTTTTAGGATGTAATACAAGTTTAGGATCCGGCACCAAGGCAGCGAATTCCTTAAAGGTCTTTTCGAATTCTTCTTCCGAACCGTAGATGTCTAAATGATCGGCATCCATGGCAGTTACACAAGCAACATCTGGTCGCAATTGCAAAAAGGAACGATCGAACTCATCGGCTTCTACTACGGTAAACTCATCGCCTTTGGCAATGTAGTTGGAGTCGTAGTTCTCTGCTATACCGCCCAAGAAAGCCGTGACAGGTACATTGCAACTGGCCAGCAAATGACCAAGAATTGCAGAGGTGGTAGTCTTGCCATGCGTTCCAGCAACGGCAAGAGATTTACTAGCTCTAGTGATCATTCCCAAGACCACAGCACGTTTGTGGATTTGATGCACTCCAGTACTAAAGAATTGAAGCTGTTCGTGCTGTCGGGGGATGGCCGGGGTATAAACCACCAGAGTATCGGTTTGTTCAAAACCGTCTGGAATGGCATCGAGTTGGTCGCTGAAGGTTATGTTGATTCCGAGCTCGACCAGAGCGTCGGTTAGTGTTGTTTGTGTTTTGTCATAGCCAGCCACAGCAAAACCACGAGCCTTGAAATATCGCGCCAAAGCGCTCATTCCAATACCACCAATACCGATGAAATATACACGTGCTATGTCTTTAAAAACTCCGCTCATAATTGTTTTTCCAATAGGAGTTTGGCAACCTCGGCCACTATAGCATCTGTAGCATGAGGTTTGGCTAATTTTTTAATGTTTTCACTTAAGGTTCGCTGTTTGTTTGCATCGCTAAGCAAACCCTTAAAGGCGTCGGCAAAGTGCATATCGGCCTCACTTTCTTGCAGGTAAATACAAGCCTCCTCTGCAGCGATGGCCGCAGCGTTCTTGTTCTGATGATCTTCTGCCACATTAGGCGATGGAATAAAGATCACCGGCTTGCCCACCAAACAAAGTTCGGACACTGACAAGGCTCCAGCTCGCGAAACGATCATATCCGCAGCAGCATAGGCCATATCCATAGCGTAGATAAAATCCTTGACAATTACTTTCGCGCTATTGTTGGTTTTAAACTCTTCGTAATACAAGCTTCCGCACTGCCAGATCACCTGAACATCCTCTGTTTTAAACAAGGGTAAATGCGCATGGATCAAATTGTTGATCTTACGCGCCCCCAAACTGCCACCTAAAACTAAAAGCACAGGTTTATCCGGCTCTAGTCCGAAGTGTTTTAAAGCCGTGGCCTTGTCAACTTTTAGATCGATGAGATCTTGACGTACCGGGTTACCGGTAAACACAAGTTTCTCTTTGGGGAAATACTTTTCCATACCCGCATAGGCAACACAGATGGTCTTGGCCTTTGGAGCGATCCATTTGTTGGTGATCCCTGCATGCGAGTTTTGCTCCTGAATGAGACAAGGCACACCTTTATTACTCGCCACTCGAAGCAAAGGAGCACTGGCGTAACCTCCTGTCCCTATGGCCACATCGGGCTTAAAGGATTTTATGATGGCTGCAGAGCGTCTCAAACTTGCCAAGAGCTTGAACGGTACTTTCAAATTCTGTAAGGATACTTTGCGCTGCAATCCTTGAATAGACAAGCCCACGATCTTATAACCGGCTTTGGGAACTTTTTGCATTTCCATGCGATCTTTGGCGCCAACAAACAAGAATTCCGCATTTGGATACTTCTCTTTGAGCGCATTGGCAATGGCTATAGCCGGATAAATATGACCTCCGGTTCCTCCTCCTGATATGATGAATTTATATGGCTTCACTGAGTATATCTAAAGGATTATCGGTATCTGATTCTGAATTATGCTGACGGATCTCTTCTCTTTTTGCGCTTACGCTCAAGATCATTCCCAAAGCGAGGCAGGTCATCCAAATAGAGGTTCCTCCACTACTGATAAGTGGCAGGGTCTGCCCAGTTACAGGGAAGAGCTCAACAGCCACGGCCATATTGGTCAAGGCCTGAAAAACTATAGGCAAGCCTACTCCAACCACCAACAATTTCCCGAATATGGAATCTGCTTTGTAAGCGACTATTACCAGGCGGAAGAGCAAGAGCATATACAAGAGCATTATGGTCAGTCCACCAACAAGACCCCACTCTTCTACGATCACGGCATAAATGAAATCCGAAGAAGATTGCGGCAAGAAATTCTTTTGTACCCCATGACCGGCTCCAACACCAAATAAACCACCTGTAGCGATACCCATTTTAGACTTCTCGATCTGATAGTCGGCCTCTTTGTCGGGAGTGTCATCTAGAAAATTGTCGATACGACTTATCCAAGTATCTACCCTGTTGGGAAACAGATCTGGAAAAGCCTTAGCAGACATGATGAAGAGTGTGAGGAATAAGGCCCCGGCAATTAAGATGATTCCCAAATACTGCAACGGATATCCGCCGAGAAACACCAAGAGCACTACCATGGCAAAAATGATAGCCGTGGTGGAGAAATTCGCAGGTAAGATCAGCAATAACACAACAAAAACGGGCAACCATAACGGAACTATAGAGGCTTTAAAGCTGATCTTTTCATCCTTGATCTTAGAAAGATAGCGCGCTACATAGGTAAGCAGTACCACCGCTGCCAAGGTAGAAGTTTGAAAGGTCACCCCCACAAAAGGGATGCGTATCCAACGACTCGCATTGGCTCCTTCTATGGTGGTCCCTTCCGCCAGGGTAATTATCAATAGCAAAAATACCACCGGCAAAGCGATGATAGACAAGCCCCTAAAATAGCGGTAGGGAATACGGTGAACCCCGTAAAGTATTGCAAAGCCCAGCATTAAGTGGGCGAAGTGCTTCACCAAGTATTTAAAGGTGTTTCCATCTCCATACAGATAGGCCAGGTTACTACTGGCGCTATAGACAGGTAGAAACGAGAACAGGGCCAAAAGAGCAGCAACTGCCCAAATGGCTCTATCACCTTTTATGTTGGTAAATACACTCATACTCTGTTATAGCGAACGAACAGCTTCTTTGAACTGACGCCCTCGGTCTTCGTAATTTTTAAACAGATCGAAACTGGCACAAGCAGGAGACAAAAGCACGGTATCTCCGCGTTCTGCTATGTGATAGGCCACATTTACAGCATCTTGCATGCTGGTGGTCTCTACCAAAAGATCTACCACATTTCCAAAGCTGTCTATAAGCTTAGAATTGTCAATTCCCAAGCAGATCACTGCTTTTACTTTTTCGTTGATCAGCGGCAAAAGCTCGCTGTAGTCGTTTCCTTTATCAACTCCGCCCACTATCCAAACAGTCGGAGTTTCCATACTCTCTAAAGCGTAGTAGGTGGCGTTAACGTTAGTGGCTTTGGAATCGTTGATGTACTGCACATTGTTGATCTTCAGTACGCTTTCTAAACGGTGTTCTACACCTTGAAAATGAGTCAGGGACTGTCGGATGGTCTCCTTGCGGATATCTAACAAGGTTGCCACTGTGGCTGCAGCCATAGCGTTCTTTAAATTGTGTTGTCCCTGTAATCCTAATGAGGCTATTGGCATATTGATTTGGTTATTTGCTATTGTAATTATTATGTTTTTGTCGTCTATATAAGCACCTTCTTCAAGGGGTCGCTCCAATGAAAAAGGCAGTTTTTTTGCTCGAATGGTATGGTCCTTCATTCCGGCCGCTATGTTCGGATCGTCTCCGTCATAGATCAGATAGTCAGCTTCTGTCTGGTTTTGACTGATCTTGAACTTTGCATCGCGATAAGCCTCAAAGCTGTAACCGTAGCGATCCAAATGATCTGGAGTTATATTGGTTATCACCGCAATATGAGGTTTGAACTGCTCAATATCGTCCAGTTGAAAACTGCTCACCTCCAAAACAAAATGACTCGCTGGCTGGTCTAAGAGCAGGCCGGCAAAGCTGTTTCCTATATTGCCACCCATCGCTACGTTCAAGCCGCCTTCTTTAAGCAGAAAATGCGTCAAAGATGTGGTGGTGGTCTTGCCATTGCTTCCCGTTATCGCCACCACAGTTTGATCTGTGTAACGACTGGCAAACTCGATCTCTGAGATCACAGAAATGCCTTGCTTTCTAAGCAATTGTATCGGAGCTGCCTTTTCAGGTATCCCCGGACTTTTAACAACCAGATCGGCTTCGAGCAGGCGCGCATCGGTATGAGCGCCCATCTCCCATTCGATTTCATTTTTTGTAAGAACGTTTTGGGTTTCGGAGTCTATTTGTCCAAAATCGGACACAAAAACCGTCCAACCCTTTGCCTTTCCAAGCAAGGCAGCACCTAGGCCGCTTTCTCCGGCTCCCAGTACTACCAGTTTCATTAGCGGATCTTTAAGGTCACTATCGCCAGTATGGCCAGGAATATCCCAACGATCCAAAAGCGAGTCACAATTTTACTTTCGTGCATCCCCTTTACCTGATAATGATGGTGTAAGGGCGACATTCTAAAGATCCGTCGGCCCTCGCCGAATTTCTTTTTGGTATACTTGAACCAACTCACCTGCATGATCACCGATAGGTTCTCTATCAGGAAGATCCCACAGAGAATTGGTATTAACCATTCTTTTCTGATGGTGATGGCTATCACCGCTATGATCCCTCCTATGGTAAGACTTCCCGTGTCGCCCATAAACACTTGAGCCGGAAAGGCATTGTACCAGAGGAATCCTATTAATGCACCCACAAAGGCACTGATAAACACCGCGATCTCCCCTGTTCTAGGGATATACATGATGTTCAGATAATCTGAGAAAATGATGTTACCAGAGATCCAAGCAAAGATTCCCAGTGTGAGCACTATGATGGCCGAGGTTCCTGCTGCCAGACCATCTACTCCGTCGGTAAGGTTGGCACCATTAGAAACAGCCGTAATGATCAAAATGACAATAGGAATGAACAAGAGCCATGTGTATTTGGCATAGTCGTCTCCCATCCAAGTAAGTAGATCGGAATATTCAAACTCGTTATTGGGCACAAAAGGAATAGTGGTCTTGGTAGATTTGATCTCCTCTCCTACCGAGCGGATCAAAGTAGTCTGATTCTCTGTTTGAACCTCAATCTTTTCCTTTATGGTCACATTGTCGTGAAAGTAAAGTGTACATCCAACGGCAATCCCTAAGACCACTTGTCCAAAGACCTTAAACTTACCCGGCAGGCCGGCTTTGTCTTTTTTAAAGGTCTTGATATAATCGTCTATAAAACCTATGGTTCCCATCCACAGGGTGGTCACTATGAGTAAGATCACATAGATGTTCTCCAATTTGGTAAACAACAATACAGGAACCAGGGTAGCTAAAATGATGATCACTCCTCCCATGGTTGGAGTACCTGCTTTTTCGTTTTGCCCTGCCAAACCAAGGTCGCGAACGGTCTCCCCGATCTGCTTTTTGCGTAGCAGGTTTATGATCCGCTTTCCGAACACGGTCGCGATGATCAGCGAAGTGATCACAGAAAGGGCCGACCTAAAGGAGAGGTACTGAAAAAGCCCTGCGCCCGGAAGGTTGTATGTGTTTTCTAAATATTCGAACAAATAATACAGCATAGCGCTCCGAGCTTAGTTAGTTAGTAGTTGATGGATGATCTTATAATCGTCAAAATCAAAGCGTTCACCTTTGATCTCTTGATAGGCCTCATGCCCCTTACCGGCAATAAGTATAATGTCGTTAGCGTTGGCCATTTTAGTGGCTGTCTTTATAGCTTGTTTTCTATCTGTGATCGATAGGGTTCTCTTAAAGTGCTGTGGTTCTACGCCCTTTTCCATGGCTTCAATAATGGCGTCCGGATCTTCGCTTCTCGGGTTATCACTGGTAAAGATGGCAGTGGTGCTCATGGCTGCAGCGATCATTCCCATTTTGGGTCGCTTGTCTGCATCTCTATCGCCACCACAACCTACTACGGTAATGAGTTGCTCGTTTCCGGTTCTGATAGCATTGATGGTTTCCAAGACATTCTTTAAGGCATCGGGTGTGTGCGCATAATCCACTATGGCTGTCACTTGCTGCTGATTGGTGAAATACTGGAATCGGCCAGAAACACTCTCCAACTCACTGATATACTGCAGGTTTTCCATGGAGTCCATCCCCAACAGATCCGCAGTAGCATAAATAGCCAAGAGATTATAAGCATTGAATTCTCCAATGAGTTTAACCCATAGCTCTGCATTATTTATTTTGAGCAACATGCCACTGAACTGATGCTCCAAGAGTTGTGCTTTATAATCGGCTATGGATTTCAAGGCATAACCGTGTTTTTTGGCCACACAGTTCTGCAGCATATAGCGTCCGTTCTTATCGTCTAGATTGGTAAGCGCAAAAGCATCCTTGGGCAACTGATCAAAGAAGGCCTTTTTTACATCCCGATACTCTTTGAAACTGTTGTGATAATCCAAGTGATCATGGGTCAGGTTTGTAAAGATCCCACCTTTGAACTGTAAGCCTTCGGTTCGCTTCTGATGGATTCCGTGACTGCTTACTTCCATAAAGCAATAGTCTACTCCTGCATCGACCATTTGGCGCAAATATCCATTGATCGCCAAGGGGTCTGGCGTGGTATGCGTTGCGGGGAAATCCTGCTGATCAACTTTGACCACCACCGTAGAAAGCAGCCCAACTTTATATCCCGCCTTGCGATACAGCTCATAGAGCAAACTTGCTACCGTGGTCTTTCCATTGGTACCGGTTACTCCTATGAGTTGCAGTTCTGCGGATGGTTCGTTGTAATAGTTGGCCGCGATCTGGGCCAAAGCGGCATTGGCATCGGCAACAACCGCGTAAGTAACGCCATTGACCACATCCTTAGGCAGCTGCTCACAGACTATCGCAATAGCTCCAGCATGTGTTGCTTTGGTAATATAGTCATGACCGTCTACCTGGGTTCCGCGGATGGCTACGAACACATCGTTCAAACCGATCTTACGCGAATCAAAGGCGACAGTATTTACCGCCACATCTGTCCCCCCGACCACTGAATCGAGAGAAACCTTATAGAGTAAATCCTTGAGTTTGATCACGATAATGTCAGGGTTATTTTTTGTCCTTCTCTAAAGCTTGTACCACTGTCTATGGATTGCTGAATCACATTTCCATTGCCTATCAGTATTACTTCCAAGCCCATATTCTCCAATAATGCAACTGCATCCATGCCCGCCATACCCTTTACATTGGGTACTTGTTTGGCCGCTTTTTGGGCCATGGCATAATATTTTTCGAAATCTCCGGCTACTTGTTGGCTGGGTTCATCCAGTATTTTCACCTCATCCATTACAGGAACGTCTGTATAGATCTTTTGAGCAATGCGCTTAAAGACCGGTCCAGATACATCGGCTCCGTAGTAACCTTTTTTAGTACTCGGTTTATGAATGATCACTATACAAGAATACTTCGGATCATCTGCGGGAAAGTAACCTGCAAAAGAAGAGATATAACGTTTGTTCTCTTCCCAATCAGATTCCCAGTATTCGGTTTGGGCGGTCCCTGTTTTTCCGGCCATGGAGAAGTAGTCGCTGTAAAGACCGTCGCCGGTTCCGCGTTTAACAACATTCTCCAGAACTGCTTGTACCTTAGAAATGGTAGATTTGGAGCAAATAGCTGGGTTGATCACTTCTGGTTCAAAGGTTTCTATAGCGCGATTCCAGGTACGCACTTCGGAGATGAAATAAGGCTTTACCATTACCCCATCGTTTGCAATGGCGTTGTAAAAGGTTAAGGTCTGAAGCGGTGTCAAGGTAAGACCATAGCCATACGCCATAGAAGGCAAGGCGTTTCTACTCCACTTGGAATTTCCGGGCTTAGGCATGTCCGGACTCCCTTCTCCTTGGATGCTGATACCGATTGGCTTGTCCAAGTTCCAGCCTTCCAAGATCTTAATGAATCGCTCCGGATCGTCCTTGTAGTTCTCATCGATAAGTCTGGCCAATCCGATGTTAGAAGACACCTCCAAGGCGCGTGCCGCAGAAATAGTTCCGTATCCTCCCGTTTTTGAATCGCGAATGCGTCTGCCGTAAAAAGTATAAGCGCCTCGGCCAGTCTCTACAACCGTCGAGGTATCGATCACTTGATCTTCTAAGGCTGCTGCGAAAGCCATTACTTTAAAAGTAGACCCTGGCTCGTGCGCCTCGCCTACAGCATAATTGTAGGCTTCGTAATATTTTCCGTCTGAGGTTCGCCCAAGATTGGAGACGGCTTTAATTGCCCCGGTCTTGACATCCATCACGATCACACAACCGTGCTCCGCTTCGTAGTATTCCAACTGACGCAACAAGGCGTGATGCGCTATATCTTGAATATTTACGTTGATCGTGGTCACCACGTCAAAGCCATCCTGAGGCTCTATCTCGTTGTCATCGCTCAAAGGCTTCCATTGCCCTTTGGCAATCTTCTGCTTCATACGACGCCCCTCCTTACCTCTTAAAAAGGATCCGTAGGCTCCTTCTAGTCCAATTCTGGTTATAAAGCCGTTCTCGTCCGTGCGCTCATAACCAATGGTTCTGCGCCCTACCTCACCAAGCGGATGTTCTCTTCGGGTACTTTGATCTACGATGATACCACCTTTGAACGGCCCCTTTTCGAACATCGGAAAGCCTTTTATCTTCACATAATCGGAATAACCCAAATTGCGTGCTATCAATAGGTATCTGTTCTTATTTTGACGCGCCTTGCGCAAGCGTTGTTGATAATATGCTGGGGTTTTGCCCAACATTTTGGCCAGTTCTTTGGACAGCGGCACCAAGTTCTCCTCAAAAACAGCATTGGACACGGTCACTGCATCAAAACGGATCTCGTATTTAGGTACCGAAGTTGCGAGCAAACTGCCGTCGTCGGCATAAACATTTCCGCGATTGGCCGGGATCACAAAATTCTTCAAGGTATTCTCTTGTGCCAGCTCGCGATATTGATCTCCTTCTACAAATTGGATCTTGACCAATTGTATAGTGATGAGTAGGGCAAATACAAACAAGGCCCCGGCAACGAAGTACAAACGACTGAGTATGTGTTTTTCGTTAACGGCCATTACTACTTATTTGAATTTTTGTCGGAGGAGTTTCTGACGGAGCCAATCCACGCGACTTCAAGGCCGCCAAGACACGACTCTCCATTCTGGCTTGTGCCAGCTTCATACGAACGTCGACATACTCACTCTTGAGTTCTTTTACTTGGTTATTGAGCTGAGCAATACGATGTACTTTCTTGTCTGCACTGTGAGAACTCGCTATCATGATCAAAGCCAAGAACGAAAGGAAAATGATGAATTTCCAGTTCTTCATGGCGTCCTCGCTCACCAAGAATTTACCCTTAAGTATGTGGTAGATATTGTCTTTCATACTTAAAGTTTTTCTGCTATTCTGAGCTTGGCAGAACGAGCTCTATTATTTATTTCGATCTCCTCCGCAGTAGGAACAATAAATTTCCCAACGGGCTTAAATGGCACCTCGGCTCTACCAAAGACATCTTTCTCAGGCTCACCTTCAAACATGCCGTTGCGCATAAAGCGCTTCACCAAGCGATCCTCTAAAGAATGATAAGAGATCACCGAAAGTCTACCGCCAGGCTTAAGTACTTCTTGAGTCTGTAGCAAGAATTCCTCCAAGGCTGCTAACTCGTCATTTACAGCAATCCGCAAGGCTTGAAAAACCTGCGCCATTACCTTGTGCTCCTTATTTCGCGGAATAAATCGTTTGATAACCTCCTTTAAAGTGTGCGTATCAACGATCTCTTTTTTTGTGCGATACTCAACGATCAAACGCGCCATTCCGGCTGCCGCACGCAATTCCCCATACTTGCGCAATATCTGCGTAAGCTCCCCTTCTGATGCCTCGTTGACCAGATCTTTGGCAGAAAGCCCTGCCTTTTGATTCATTCGCATGTCGAGCTCGGCATTGAATCGCGTAGAAAATCCGCGCTCCGCTTGATCGAACTGATGAGAAGAAACTCCAAAATCTGCAAGGATGCCATCAACCTGCTTATGCCCGTGAAAACGCAAAAAGCGTTTGAGGTATCTAAAATTTTCTGGAATAAGAGTAAAACGAGGATCGTCTATTATGTTGGCTTGAGCGTCTGGATCTTGGTCAAAAGCTAACAAGCGGCCATTTTCATCCAAGCGGCTGAGAATCTCCCGCGAATGGCCACCGCCTCCAAAAGTTACATCGACATAAATTCCCGCCGGCTTAATGTCAAGCCCTGCTACAGTTTCTTCTAGTAAAACGGGTTTATGATAATCCATCAACATCATGCGCTGTATCGCCCATTACCTCTTCGGCCAGATCGGCAAAGTCATTCGCTGCATCCGCTATCGCGGTTTCATACTTGGCTTTGTCCCAGATCTCAACTATTGTGACGGCCGAAGCAATTACAATTTCTTTTGACAGACCTGCAAATTGCATCAGGTCTTTCGGGATCAACAATCGTCCGGTACTATCCAACTCCACTGTACGAACACCTGCGGTAAAACGGCGAATGAAATCGTTGTTCTTTCTATTGAACCTATTGAGTCCACTCATCTTATCCATCAGATTGTTCCACTCACTCATCGGATAGAGTTCCAAGCACGGTTGAAACACAGCGCGTTTGATCACGAAGCCATCCGCCAATGAAGGAGACAGTTGCTTCTTCAAACCAGCAGGCACCATAACGCGACCTTTCACGTCTGCTTTACAATCGTATGTACCAATGAGATTGAGCACGGAATTTCCCGAAAAAATTTGTTTAGTTGGTCAAATATATCAATATTTTACCACAATTTACCACATTTTACCACATTGTTGATAAGTTTTACCACCCTAGTGTAGAAACCCCCATAAACCTTTGATTTTTAATAATTTGAACGTCTTATTTTTGTTGTTTATTGTGAGCCTCTCACAGGCTTTGTAACCCCCGTAAACATTTGTATTTTAGACCGACAAACCCAAGGACGTATTCGCCGATAATTACCTATATTTGCGACAGTCAACTAGCAGCAACCGAATGGCCCACCAATTAAAGAAAGCAGGCAAATTCAGCTACCTCGAGAAAGGGGAAGGCACTCCTATCATCATACTTCACGGGTTGATGGGTGGTCTGTCAAACTTTGATGCAGTTACTAAGCACTTCCCGGAACACGGTTACAAGATCTTGATTCCGGAACTCCCTATTTATACCATGCCACTTCTAAAAACCAATGTTAAAACCTTGGCGGTTTACGTATCTGATTTTATTGATCACATTGGCGAGCAGCAGGTTATTCTATTGGGGAATTCACTAGGAGGACACATAGGGCTTTTATGTACCAAATTGTACCCTGAAAAGATAAAGGGTCTAGTGATCACTGGGAGTTCTGGCCTCTATGAAAGCGCCATGGGAGAAAGCTATCCAAAACGTGGAGATTACGAGTACATTAAGCAAAAGGCAGAGAATGTGTTCTACGACCCTAAGGTAGCGACCAAAGAGATCGTTGATGAGGTCTATGCCACTGTTAATGACAGAAACAAGCTGATCCGCACCTTGGCGATCGCCAAGAGTGCCATTAGACATAATATGGCTAAGGACTTACCTAATATGCCTAATCCAACTTGTATCATTTGGGGTAAAAACGACAATGTGACTCCACCTAACGTGGCAGAGGAATTCCACGAACTCCTCCCAGACTCAGACCTCTATTGGATCGACAAATGCGGCCATGCAGCCATGATGGAACATCCGGATCGATTCAACGAAATCTTACACGCTTGGCTCCGAGAGCGACAGCTATAATCTAGCCCAATGGATATCAAATCCGCAACTTTTGTAATGAGCAACAGCGATGTTGCCAAATGCCCGAAGAGCAACTTACCGGAATACGCCTTTATTGGCCGATCTAATGTGGGTAAGTCGTCGCTGATCAACATGCTCACCAATAGAAAGAGTTTGGCAAAAACCTCTGGGAGACCAGGTAAAACGCAGCTCATCAATCATTTTTTGATCAACGAGAATTGGCATCTGGTCGATTTGCCGGGCTATGGCTACGCTCGTGTTTCTAAATCGGACAAGAAGACCTTTCAGAAGTTCATTACGCAATATTTTGAGCGTCGTAAACAATTGGCCATGGGCTTTGTCTTGGTAGATTGTCGCCACGAGCCACAACCCATTGACTTGGAGTTTATGCAATGGCTGGGCGAGAACGCTTTACCTTTTGGAATAATCTTTACCAAAGCAGATAAACTCAAACCCAATGCCTTAAAACGAAATGTAGATACGTATCTGCAGCGTTTATTGGAAACCTGGGAAAGCCTGCCTCCCTACTTCATTACCTCTAGCGCAAAACGCACTGGCGCGGAAGAGTTGCTCGATTATATTGATACTATAAACAAAGAGATTGAGCAGCAATCTCAATTGTAAGCCTGCAACTTCTCAGTTACGCTAGCTATCAGGGCATGAGCATCGGCCAGAGCCTTTAACTGCTCCGCAGTCATAAAAACCTCTAAAGACTGCTCGGTTTCCATTAAGATAATTGGGAACTCATATTTAGGAAGCCATTTGGAACGAAACGCCTTTTCAAATTCATCTTTGTGATAAAAATACATGGGCAATGTTGCTTCTTGCCTGAATGTCTTCCAGGCTGCCACTTCTTGAAAACTGTTGTGCGTTAAACTACAGAGGTCACAGTTATAGGTCTCTGGCGACAACCATTTGTGCAAACTGTCTTTTAGGGCATTGAGCTTCCCCGAATTTGCATTGTATACAAAATGCAAGGCTCGCTTCATTTGGGACTGTTACTTGATACCTGTTTTGTCGGCGAAGTAATCGACAAAATCCAACATGGTATCGGCCATTTTATCGTCGTTGGTTGCGCGTTTGTAGGTGCCCGCCATTCCCATCAAGGTCTGATAAAAGAACACCTTCATCTCCTCAACTGGCATATCCTTGGTCCAAAGGTCTATGCGCAAAGCTTCTTTCCCTTTCGGATCCCAAACAGAGATCAAGGCCGCCTTGGATTCCTGATCGGTAACTCCGCCATCGGCTGCGGTCCAACGCAACTTTTCCGGAACTCTATTTTCGTCCAATTCGACTTTAAATGATATCTCTGAAGTATGATTATTTGCCATTATTTTTTTGGTTTGTATTTGGACTGCTGATACAATTGATCTGCAGGTATAGTTAGCATTTCAGACAAAGAACTGCCGGTGTTTTCCATAAAAGCCTTGACCATTTGCAAGCCCATATAACGCCCTATTCTACCCGGAGATTCATTGTCTATCTCTAAATAGAACTTAGAAAATGGCGCTGGATTTATGAATTGGTTCAACAACTTCGGATTCGTATCATAAAGCACTTCGCGCTCTACAAAATAGCGCCAAATGTCCATCTCATTCTCCTGGGCCCATTGCAATTCGGACTCGGAATATCCAAGTATAGAAGCCTCGGATTCCAAAGGCAAAAGCAATGATTGCAGAAAGAGCAGCTTACCGTGATAAAGCATTTGCCCCAGAAAACTTCGATCTCTTGCAGGTGGCACATAAGCACGACTAGCCAGGTTTGCAACATCAACTATCATTTGATCCGGCTCCATATTGGCCGAAATATATAGTGGAATTCCTTCGTAAAACGGATGCGTTGCCCCCAAGTAATTGTCCAGACCAATACTCATCTCTCCTGCTGCCCAAAGCACAGGATCCTTGTAATCTACCTCAGAGATCACTGTGTAGACCCTTGGTGGCTCAAAATCTGGAAAGTAGTATTTCAAGTGCTGGAACAACAACCGAAGCTGCTCCTCTTGCTCGCTAAAATCGGGAAAGCTCTTTTGAACCTCTCTTGCCAAGGCCTGCAACAGGGTATCTCGTTTTTTAGCTATCCAGAAACTGTCTGGGTATTGCTGCGGAAACAACTGCGGATACTTTGCCTTAAGCTGTGGGATCTCGCTTTCTGAAGCCTTGTCGAATTCCAGAT
Source organism: Gilvibacter sp. SZ-19 (assembly GCF_002163875.1). GTDB lineage: Bacteria > Bacteroidota > Bacteroidia > Flavobacteriales > Flavobacteriaceae > Gilvibacter. Next base: position 680,799 of record NZ_CP019333.1, read on the forward strand.
CGAATCTAACGATATCTGTATCGACAGTAACAGCCAAAACCTCTGGTTTGACTTCCGGATTATTCGCACAAGAAAAAATCAAACTAAAACTAGCCGTCAAAACTAGAATTGGCAGCAGTTTCTTAAGACTTAGTACTTGATTCATATTCGTATAACGCGAGGGCAAAAAATAAATTTTAAAATCCTTAATTTTGCTAAGCAAAGGTACGTTAAATCAACCTAAAAGAAAGTGAAAAATGCAAGTAGATAAAGTAACAGAACACATCGTTTCATGGCTTAAGACCTATATAGAAAATGCAGGCCTGGATGGCTTTGTGGTAGGTGTAAGCGGCGGAATAGATTCTGGAGTTACTTCTACACTCTGCGCCATGACCGGTTATCCTACGCTTTGTTTAGAGATGCCGATCCATCAAGCTGCTTCGCAAGTAACACGAGCAGAAGAGCATATTGCACAGCTCAAAGAACGATTTGACAATGTTTCGTCGCATCGCGTTGATTTAACACCAGTTTTTGAAGGTTTCAAGGATCAAACACCACCTGTAGAAGACGACACTTTATTGGACCTTTCACTAGCCAATACCAGAGCGCGCCTGCGCATGACTACCCTGTATTATTTTGCCGGATTGAAACGTTATTTGGTAGCTGGAACAGGCAATAAGGTAGAAGACTTCGGAGTTGGGTTTTATACCAAATACGGAGATGGAGGTGTGGACCTCAGTCCAATAGCCGATCTGATGAAAAGCGAAGTCTATGCTGTGGGCGCACATATAGGAGTTCCTCAGGCGATTATGAAGGCCGCCCCTACCGATGGATTGTTCGGAGATAGTCGCACAGACGAAGATCAGATCGGAGCATCCTACGATGAATTAGAATGGGCCATGGCCATGCAAGATCAAGGCAAGGAACCTAGTGATTTTGAAGGCCGAAAAGCCGAAGTATATCGCATCTATTTACGGTTAAACCGTATCAATCAGCACAAGATGCAACCCATTCCAGTATGCGAAATCCCTCAGGATTTACGCTAAGTCCGTGCTTTATCGAAAATTCTGTACGTTAAACGAAATTTAATTCGGTCAGTATACCTTTTTGCTATTTTTGAAATTGTAGTATTTCTACTACACAAAAACAAACTGGCAACGAAATGTTACCAGTAACATAACCTCACAATTATGACCAAAGTATTAATAGCGGATCACCACCCCGTCGTACGCAAGGGTATTGAATGTCTGCTTCAAGGGCACGAAACGATCGAGATCGTTGACAAAGTGCACAATGGAACAGAGCTTTACAAGGCCTTGCGCGAAGAAAAACCCGATGTACTTGTCATGGAAATCGACATTCCACAAGTAAACGGTATAACCGCGCTTCGAACTATCAAGGCTGAGTTCCCAGATGTACGCGTGCTGATCTATTCAACCAATCCTGAGGAGATCTACGCCCTGCGTTCTATCAAATCTGGAGCGGCAGGCTACGTTCCTAAAACCGCATCGACCAAAGTATTTGTAGATGCCCTTGAATTAGTGGCAAAAGGAGGAATATTCTTGAACGAAGAGTTAACATCAACTTTCACGTCTCGTAACGTTGGCGAATCCAGTGCGATCAGCCGTTATAAAAAATTATCTTCTCGCGAGATCGAAGTACTCAATCTGTTGTCTAGCGGTAAGCGCAATAAAGACATTGCCAATGCCTTAGACATCAATGAAAAAACCGTGAGTACTTACAAAACGCGTTTGCTTAAGAAATTGAAAGTGGACAATCTGGCGGATCTCATTCACCAGTCGCGAATGTTCCAATTCAGATAGTATTAGAGTACGCGACCAAGCTTGTTGCTCAATACCTTTTTAAGCCCCTGGTAATCTATAATGGTTTCTAGGGGCTCTTTTCTTTCCCCAGCCTCGGCCTCTTTCACCTGATTGGCGAGCTCCTCTATTTTTTGCGAGATCAATAGCCGCCTTAGATTCAAAATTGTCTGGCTCACGTACTGCCCAATGGAATAGGACTTGTCTTTCACATAGATCTCTTTGCGCTCCCAATTTCCTAATTGATAGCGCTCATCGTCCATTAGAATACTTGTCGCTAAGGCCGCAGGTGCAGGTTCCAAACTGTGGATCAAACTGTCAATTTTTTGTTCTCCTCCCTGATGCAAGTGTTCTACCAAGGCGTAATACAAGGCCCTAAAATCTGGATTTGCCAATTCGATCTCATCTTCTTGTAGGTCCAAATACACCTTTTCAAAAACCTTGGCCGTGTGCATTTCCGGTTTGAGATGCATTTCACCTTGCTCATCCATTTCCATGATCAAATCCTCAAACTCAGCCTCTTCATTACCGTACAAAAGCAGAATTTCTAGGATCTTCCGCTCGTATTCGTAAAGGGGATCTATTTTCTGTGTGGGTAGTTGCTGGTTAGCGATCACCTCAAAGGGAGGTTGATCTGGCTTTTTGGCCGCTTTTTTCTGTGCAGCTTGTTCTTTACTTAGGAGTTGTGCCAGGGCGTTAAACAACACCTCTTCGCTCATCTGCATGATACGCGAGCATTCTTGCAGATATACCTCGCGTTGAATAACATCAGGAATCTTGGCAATACTCTGCACCATTTCTCTGATAGTACTGGCCTTCTTTACGGGGTCATTGGCCGATTCCGCTGCCAAAAGCGAAGCCTTGAAGTTGATGAAATCCTGACTCTCCGCCTCTAAAAAGTTAACTACCTCTTGTTGGGAGTGCGCTTTGGCAAAACTGTCCGGGTCTTCCCCTTCCGGAAATGTACAAACACGAACGTTCATGCCCTGTTCCAAAATAAGGTCTATCCCACGCAGTGACGCGCGCAATCCGGCGGCATCACCATCAAACAAGACCGTAATGTTAGGCGTTAATCTTCTAATTAGTCGAATCTGATCTGGAGTCAAGGCAGTACCAGAAGATGCCACAACATTGGTCACCCCCGTTTGATGCATTTGTATAACATCGGTATAACCTTCCACCAAATAACAGCGATCTTCTTTCGCTATAGTTTGCTTGGCCTGATACAAGCCGTAAAGGATCTTGCTTTTCTGATAGATCTCACTTTCGGGAGAGTTAACATACTTAGCAGCCTTTTTGTCGTTGGTCAAAATTCGACCACCGAATCCCAAGACACGACCGCTCATACTGTGAATCGGAAACATCACACGCCCTTTAAAACGATCGAACTGTTTGTCTTCGCGCACAATAGTGAGCCCCGTTTTGTCCAGATAGTCGAGTTTGTATCCCTTTCCTAAGGCTTCAGAGGTAAAAGCATCCCAACTGTTCGGATTATAACCCAAAGCGAAGTCCTTGATGGTCTTATCTGTAAAGCCGCGTTCTTTAAAATAGGTCAAGCCTATGGCCTTACCCTCCTCGCTGTGGAGCAAGGTCTTATGGAAATAGTCTTTAGCGAACTCACTGACCAAGTACAAGCTTTCGCGTTCGCTGGCCAATTGTTTTTGCTCATCGGTCTGCTCAGTCTCCTCCACCTCAATGCCGTACTTTTTAGCCAGATACTTTATCGCCTCCGGATAGGAGAAATGTTCATGCTCCATTAAAAAGGCCACAACATTACCGCCTTTCCCACTGGAAAAGTCTTTCCAGATCTGCTTTACAGGAGAGACCATAAAACTCGGCGTACGTTCGTCTGTAAAAGGACTTAGGCCTTTAAAATTTGAACCCGATTTCTTGAGTTGCACAAAGTCGCCGATCACTTCTTCTAAGCGAGCGGTTTCAAAAACTTTGTCTATGGTACTTTTGGAGATCAATACTCAGGTCTAAGAGGATAAAAATAGCAAAATAGCCACTAACTTCACTAAAAAAGGCACCCTAAGGTGCCTCTTTCTTTATAAATGAGAACGCAGTTAATCTACGTCAAATCGCAAGCCGAGTGAGATGTTGCGCTGCTCCACCGGATTGTCTTTAAATATTGGGTTCAGATCGTACTTTACATACAAGGCCATCCCCGTCCAACCGATATAACCACTCAGGCCATAGGCAAAGTTGTTCGTATTGAAATTTCCGGTCTGTTTTTGTTCTACCTCATTCCCATCCGGGCCGTCAAAACGCAATTTCTGAACTGTGCGCAGACGGAATCCGGCATAGCCTCCTAAACCAACCTTTAATTTGTTGCGGGTAGAATAGCGGAAATAATTTTCCTTTTCGATCTTTCTAGAAGGGCCAAATTCAAAGTGAACCGGAAACACTAAGTAGTCATTTCTGAGTTTCGATTTGTCCAGATCGGCACCAAATTCACGCACTACAGTCTCACTACCCGTGTCTTCAAAGAAGCGATCGTCGCTTAATTTAAGGCCGTTGAACTGGAAGGAGAATCCGTACTTTAATCGCAGCCAGTTCGAGTTCTTAAATACCCGAGTCTTCCAGGCAATACCCAATTCAAAGAATCGGCTACCAGCAATTTTAAAATCAGTATCGCCAAAGGACTGCCCATCAGTGATCGCATTGTTCAATCCAAAGGCCAAAACTAAGTCGCTAGTGGTTCTGCGATCGTACTTACGCTCTCTAGGCGTGTAATCGAAATCCAGGAGTTTTCCTTTTGAAAAAACAACCAACTCAAAATTATCGGTTGAAGTGGTGTTTAAAGACCCATTGCGTTCCAACAGATCGATCTGATTTTGAATGATCACTATGCGATTCTCAATGTTCAAAGCGCGCTTCTCTGCAGCAGCCTGTTTCAATTCTGTGGCTTGCTCTTCGGTGATCTCTCCCTTTTCCAGGCGATCGTTAATTGCAATCACCTCGTCCTTTAAGGCCTCTTTTTCTTCGGCTTGCACCGCTTCTATCTTTCCTTGCAGATAATCGATCTGTGCCTGCGCATCCTTTGTTTCCTGCGCACAAAGCGAGACGGTCGCGAGCAACCAAATAACAACAGCGGTACTGTAAGTAATGATTCTCATATGATTTTTAATTTAAGTAGAAGCAAACCCCACCCCTACCACCGCAGGGGTAGTGCTATACTTCCAGATTGATGAATGAATGAATTAATTATTACGAGTGGCCATGGCCGTTCGAATCTTGTTGTAACCTTCGCCCAAGGCGTCAAAGACCTTATCTCTAAAGGAGCGTTCCAGATCGTATTCGACATCCATTAGCAAGGCGTTGGCATCTACTTTTAAAGTCTCCATATTGATGAGCGACTTGGCTTTCAATTCCTTTTGGGCGGCTTCTAATAGCGCTGCTATCTCGGCTTCGGTGATCTGAGCATTGGCAGCCTCCATGTCTTTTATCTTCCCAACCACTTCATCGACCTTTGCAGCCACTGCATCTTGTGAATCAGTAGGCGTAGCATTGCCATCTGAAGCGCTTATGGCCGTGTCATCTATTTCTTTAGGAGTTACAATGATCACCGCTTCGGATTTCGGCTTTTGAGTCTTTGGAGCTTGAGCTATTGCCGTTTTTTCCTCGGATTTCTGCGGAGCTTTATCAATAGGCTTATCGATTGCTTCGGATTTTTCATTTTGCTGCTCTACTACAACTATATCCTCTTGCTTATCATCTTGCTCCTGCTCCATAGGAATAACAGGAATTACAGTTTCCGTATTTGGTGCTTCTGGTTTAGGCTCTTCAATGACGATCTCGTTTTGCTGCAAACTCGGATCACTGCTGAAAAGTAAAGATCCTATCAAGGCAAGTCCAGCAATACCTGCAGCAATGGCCCACCAAATTCCTAAGCCTCGTTTCTTTTTACTGGTCTTCTCATCCAACTGATCTGACAGTTTTTTCCAGGCTTCGGCACTCGGGGAAATCTCACGATTCTCGAACTGATCGCGTATGTTATCTTCTAATTTAAGGGGTGCCATAATTTGTCTTATTTTGAGCGTTTAGTCGGCGCTGTAATAACTTGCGCGCCTTAAACAACTGGCTCTTTGAGGTGCTTTCACTTATCCCGAGGGCTTCGGCGATCTCACTGTGCTTATATCCTTCTACAGCATACATCACAAAGACCATTTTATATCCTTCCGGCAGCTCGTCAATTATGCGCTGCAGGTGTTCTACTTCTAAAGGGCTGTCCAAATAAACTGCGTGATCGGTAGTATGATCTATGACCTCTTCTGGTTCAAAGTGCAGTTTGCGTTCTTTGCGAAGCCATGATATGGACTCTCTGACCATGATCCGGCGCAGCCAACCTTCAAAACTCCCGGTCCCCTTATAAGAATCTAAAGCAGTAAAGGCTTTAAAAAAACCACCTATCATGACCTCTTCTGCCAGAGAAATGTCGCTTATGTATTGGCGGCAGACACTGAGCATCTTAGGCGCAAACATCTCGTACATTTGTTGCTGAGCCTTGCGATTGTTCGCTTTGGCTTTCTCTAAAAGTCGTTCTAGATTCTTATGTAAAGTGATCACTTTCACTAAAGCAGACCTTGTTGGGTTTCGCTATAAAGACGCAATAAGTTGACCAAAGGTTGCCTGAGGTCTAAAATTTATTTTTTTCTGTCGATCACATAGTCCACCATAAGCACCAATGAATCCTTGTAAGGCGAGTCTGGATAAGGCTTTATCATCTCCATAGCCTGAACTTGATAGTCCTTCATTTTTTTTATGGCATAGTCCAAACCTCCGACCTCTTTTACATAGGCAATGACTTCGCGAACGCGTTTTTTATCGGTATTGTGATTCTTGACAGAATTGATGAGCCAACGCTTTTTTTCTAAAGGAGCATGGTTGAGTGCATATATGAGCGGCAGGGTCATTTTTTGTTCTTTAATGTCTATACCGGTCGGTTTCCCGATCTTGGCCTCTCCGTAATCAAAAAGGTCGTCTTTGATCTGGAAGGCCATCCCGATAAGCTCACCAAATTTCTCCATCAGTTGGACTTCTTCTTTAGAAGCCCGAACCGATTGGGCACCCATAGCGCAGCAAGCTGCAATAAGTGTAGCGGTCTTTTTGCGAATGATCTCGTAATAGACATCTTCGGTTATATCCAATTTACGCGCCTTATCGATCTGAAGGAGTTCTCCCTCTGCCATTTCACGAACAGCTTTCGAGATTATCTTTAGCAGGTCAAAATCCTCATTGTCTATACACATCAACATCCCTTTAGACAACATGAAATCGCCCACTAAAACAGCGATCTTATTCTTCCAGAGGGCATTTATAGAGAAAAAACCACGCCTCTTATTGGAATCGTCTACCACGTCGTCATGTACTAAGGTAGCGGTATGGATAAGCTCAATCACACTTGCTCCGCGATAGACTCTATCGCTCAAAGGATCATCGCCTTGGATCATCTTAGCGATGAGGAAAACGAACATGGGTCGCATCTGCTTGCCCTTTCGATTCACCACATAATGTGTGATCCGATTGAACAGCGCAACCTTAGACTGCATGGAGTTCGAGAACTTCTTTTCAAAGAGTTCCATTTCCAGCTCTATGGGCAATTTGATTTGACTGACCGTCTTCACCCTACAAAGATACGAGAAATGCGGGGCTTACTAATGCTTGTTTGCCAGTTGCCCGCAAGCGGCGTCTATGTCCTTTCCGCGGCTGCGTCTTACGGTCACAGGTATACGCTTGGCCTCTAGTTTTTGGATATAACGATCTAAGACTGCATCGTCTGCTTGCTGAAACTTATCGTCTCCAATAGGATTGTATTCAATGATATTGACCTTACAGGGTACATATTGGCAGTACTTGACCAAGGCATCTATAGCCTCATCCGAATCGTTGATGTCTTTCCAAACCACATACTCGTATGTGATACGTCGTTTGGTCTGCGCATACCAGTATTCCAGGGCCTCTCGCAGGTCATCTAAGGTAAATCGTTTAGCAAAGGGCATGATCTGCTCCCGTGTTTCTTGTATTGCGCTGTGCAAGGAAACAGCCAGGTTGAATTTCACGCCATCGTCTGCCAGTTTCTTGATCATTTTAGGTACTCCTGAGGTAGAGACCACTATGCGTTTAGGAGACATTCCCAGCCCCTCTTCACTGGTTATCTTTTCTATGGCGGCGAGCACATTGTTATAGTTCATTAGCGGCTCACCCATCCCCATAAATACAATATTAGATAGAGGCCTGTCGTAATACAGCTGACTTTCCTTGTGGATCGCCATTACCTGATCGTAGATCTCATCCGGATTCAGATTGCGCATACGCTTTAACTGAGCAGTTGCACAGAAGGCACAATCTAAACTACAACCTACTTGAGAAGAAACGCAGGCAGTTGTTCGGGTTTCGGTTGGAATCAAAACGGATTCTACAATAAGACCATCGTGCAAGGCAACAGCGTTCTTTAAGGTGCCATCTTCGCTTTTTTGAATTTGATCTACCGCAATATGGTTGATCACAAAGTGCTGCTCCAATAAGGCGCGCGTTGGCTTAGACAGATTGGTCATGGCCTCAAAATCATGCGCACCCTTGGTCCAGAGCCACTCATAGACCTGATTGCCACGAAAGGCCTTATCGCCTTGAGCGATAAAAAAATCTCGCAATTGCTCTTTGGTCAAGGCGCGTATGTCTTGCCGTTTGATTTCCATGTTGCAAAACTACCACAATTAGCCATAAAAAAACCCTTTCTGCTAAGAGAAAGGGTTTTAGATATCGTTTTGGTCAGCCTAGTGACGCACAATGATCTTTTTAGTTAGGCTCGCTGCGTTCTCGTCGTCTACGATCTTTAAGAAATAGACACCGTTTTGCAGATCTGAAACATTCAGCTCATTATTCACAGCAGAGAAGCTTCCGCGCTTCACAACTTGTCCTAAGATGGTGTAAAGCTCGTAATCTAAGCTGCTGCTTCCGAAGTGAACCACATTCAACAAAGAATTTGCTGGGTTCGGGAAGATAGACAGATTGGTCTCGAACTGGAAGTCGTTCGTAGAAAGTGTCTCAAGCGTATCGCCAGCGTCTCCGTCTGGATCTAACCAAGGCTTTAAACTGTTGGTTGGTGAAGAACCAAAGTCCCAAGATTTGTCAAAGCGACCGTATACGTCAAAACCACCATTGTCGTTGGTCCCTGCACAAGCAGCAGATCCTCCGGCCAATTGTCCTACGATCAAACCGTTCTGATCAAATAGCGGAGATCCGGAAGAACCTCCTTCGGTAACTCCAATATCCCAACCGTCACCACCGCCGAATCCAGAACCACTGATCACCCACATTTCTGTAGATGGGTTCCCGTTAAAGCTGATGGCACTTTTAAAAGGTGCTTCGTCATCACGACATACTTTCATAATGTCTCCAGATGGGTGGTGAATACCTACGGTATAATTTGGTACAGCAGTAGCACTGCGGTTCCATCCAGCCCATACTAGGTTCCAAGAATCTGGTAAAGTACCTAGTAAACGCACTAGCATTACATCGGACTCTGAGTTGATAGCCAAACGCTCTGCACCACTGGTAGTATTAAAAGACCCACTGGTACTTGGAGTTGTTGTTCCACAAGATGGAGAAGGGCTTCTCCAGTTAAAACGGAATGACCAAGTTGCAGGAGTCCCTCCGTTACAGTGGTTCGCTGTCAAGAAATAAGGCTCTCTGTCGTTAGCTGTATTATTTATCAAAGCTCCACTACAAACTCCACCACCAATGATAAAGAGTGCAACAGATCTTTTTAGGTCTTCTTTTAGTGGATCCCAATCAGCACCTACAGTACAATCCACATCGTGGTTACAAGATCCGGAGTCGTTAAGACCCTTAGCAGTAACCACCTCGTCGGTAAATTGCTGAACAGAGCGGTAACCGTGTACCACTTTGCTGATATTCAAAGAACCTTGACCGCGAACAGCTTTTGGTTCAAAATATTCGATCCAAATGTTATCACCGTCAACCATCCAAGTTCCGAGCATTTTCTCTTCGTTGTTCAGGTTGTCCGTATAAGCTCCAAGCAAGGCAGTACGGTCATCATTGTAAAGATATACCTTAGCTCCTGCGGGTAAGTCGTATTTGTCAAAAATGAAATTCATGGTCTTGGCGCCCTCAGAAACGATGTTGATTCTCCAAACACCATCACCGTTAGGAAGCTCGTCCCACACACCGGCATTTTCTAATCCGAGGTCTACGTCCAACTCGATCCCAAAACGATACGGACCATCTCCCTTTCTGTAGGCAGCATCTTCCGCATAAACAGTTTCAAAATCGATAGCCTCCATCTCCACTGGAGAAACAGCCGAGCGTGCACTCATAGTCCAACTGCGCGGTTCTCCTTCATTGGTCACTTGAGCCTGAGATGTAAACCCTAGAGCTAAAAGCCCTAATAGCAAAGTAATTTTTTTCATGTAAGCATTTTTAGTCAGTTGCGTGCAGTTTCCCTGACGCATAATAGGTTATAAGCTCTAAATGTACATCTTTTTTTGGAATCGACCTGTGGGAAATTCCCGCTTTCTGGCATAAAAAAACCCGCTACAAGTTAGTAGCGGGCGCTTTATATTCGGTCTAAAAGGAACTTACAAGATCAACATTGCGTCTCCGTAAGAATAGAATCTGTATTTTTCTTTTACCGCTTCTGCGTACGCCTCTTTGATAAATTCGTGACCAGCAAAAGCAGAAACCATCATTAATAGCGTAGATTTTGGCGTGTGCAAATTGGTGATCATCGCATTGGCGATACTGAACTCATAAGGCGGGAAAATAAACTTATTGGTCCACCCGGCATATGGGTTTAGCGTGTGGTTAGAAGAAACAGAACTCTCTAGGGTTCGCATGGCAGTGGTACCCACAGCGCAAACACGTTTCTTATTGGCCAATCCTGTATTGATGATATTGGCCGCCTCTGGAGAGATAATGATCTCTTCTGAATCCATTTTGTGCTTGCTCAGATCTTCTACCTCTACCGGAGAGAACGTACCCAAGCCAACATGCAAGGTAACCTCACTAAAATGAACACCTTTGATCTCCAAACGCTTCATTAAGTGCTTTGAAAAGTGAAGTCCAGCTGTTGGAGCTGCAACGGCACCTTCGTTCTTTGCGTAAATAGTTTGGTAACGCTCTTCATCTTCTGGCTCTACATCTCTTTTGATGTATTTTGGAAGTGGCGTTTGTCCTAATTCGTTAAGCTTCATGCGGAACTCTTCATAAGATCCATCGTACAAGAATCTCAAGGTACGCCCACGGGAAGTGGTATTATCGATCACCTCAGCAACCAAACTTTCGTCCTCTCCAAAGTAGAGCTTGTTTCCAATACGGATCTTACGCGCCGGATCTACCAAAACATCCCACAAACGGGTCTCTGCATTGAGTTCTCTAAGCAAGAAAACCTCAATACGCGCTCCGGTCTTTTCTTTGTTTCCAAATAAACGAGCAGGAAAAACTTTGGTGTTGTTCAACACCAAAACATCGTCTTCGTTAAAATACTCGATAAGGTCTTTGAACATACGATGTTCAATGGTCTGTTTCTCTCTGTCCAATACCATTAGACGCGATTCGTCTCGGTTGGCAGAAGGATATTCTGCGAGTAATTCGTTAGGAAGATCAAAGTTAAAGTTAGAGAGCTTCATAGGCCTTCAGCGGGTTTTTAGATTACAAAGGTTGCAAATATACAACCTCGGCATAGGGGTTGTCAAGTAAATGGCGGTTTATCTTTCGTTTTCTATAGAAAAACCGAGGGTTTTTAGGTCGTCCCAGAATTCGGGATAAGACTTAGAAACCACTTCTGCCTCCTCTATCACAAGTTCTGTTTTAAGTGCTAGCGGCGCAAAGGCCATTGCCATACGGTGGTCTTGATAGGTTGCCACCCGCACCTTGGGCTTTATCTGATTTGAAGGCCTTAAACTCAGATGATTGTCGGTGATGTTAACCTGGGCTCCGAATTTTTCCAATTCATTCTTTAAAGCTTGCAAACGATCTGTCTCCTTGATCTTTAAGGTGTGTAAGCCAGAGAGCTCACAACCGACCCCTAGACCAAAACAACAAACTGCTATGGTTTGTGCCAAATCTGGTGTATCTACCAGGTCGGCGCTATAAACTTCAGGCAAATCCACGGCTTTCTTGCTTAGGGTAAGACTCACCTCATCGGCATTAAATTCCGAACTCACCCCCAATGGGGCGAACAATTCCACCAGGGCAGAGTCTCCTTGTAAGCTTGAAGCTTTATAGCTGCGGAGTTTAATATGATCTGCTGCCCCTAAAGCCATCAGACTGTAAAAATAGGAGGCAGAACTCCAATCGGATTCCACGGTGAAAGAGGTGGTTGCCAACTGCCCGATAGGACTAACCCGAACCTCAGATTCACTCAGCTCTGTCTTTGCTCCTAAGGCCTCCAAAAGGGTCAAGGTCATCTTTAAATATGGGATAGAAGTGAGCTTTCCGTCTAGCTGCAAGCGAATGCCTTCTTCGAAACTAGATCCTGTAAGCAACAAAGAAGACAGATACTGACTCGAAATATTCGCTGCGATGCGCACGGTATTCCCTTTAGGGGCAACTCCTTTTATGCGTAAAGGCGGATAGCCTTCTTCTTTTTCGTATTGAATGTTCGCACCCAGTTGTCGTAAGGCATCAACCAAAACCCCAATAGGTCGTTGTTGCATGCGCTCACTGCCAGTTAGCACGCCTTCAAAACCTGGCTTCATAGCCAGATAAGTGGTTAAAAAGCGCATAGAAGTACCGGCGTGATGAATATCTATAAGGTCTGAACCACTATTTAAAGCGGCTTCTAGCACCCGCGTGTCGTCACTGTTGGATAGGTTGGCGATATCTAAGGCTGGGTATAAAGCCTTTAGAATCAACAAGCGATTGGATTCACTTTTAGAGCCTGTGATCTTTAGTTCTCCGGACTTCAGTTCCGGAACACTGAGAATTAGATTCATTGTTGGTCGCGTTTGTATTTGGCCCAAAATTTTCCGTAGGTCACAAAAAAGCCATAGACCAGTCCACTGGCAATACACACACCTACAAACTCTACCGGATCACGCTCGTCCCAAAATGAGATTTTAAATCCATTCACTCCCCAAAACAAGACCACAAAGACCACTATAAAAGCAGAGCCTAAAGAAGCTACAGATTTCCAGAATTTGGTGTCGGACAATATGCGTTTTATCATCTTATTGCAGTTTTGGATTTTGTTTATGCCTGTCGTGATCGCGTTTGGTCTTAAGATCCATTTTCTTGTCGAAAGCGGCTTGCAGATCTATTCCCGTCTGATTGGCCAGACAAAGCACTACAAATACTACATCGGCCAACTCTTCGCCCAGGTCCTTGTCCTTGTCCGAAGGTTTTTCACTCTGCTCGCCATAACGACGCGCAATGATACGCGCAACTTCACCGACTTCTTCGGTAAGTTGTGCCATATTGGTCAATTCGTTGAAATATCGAACGCCATGATCCTTGATCCAGTCGTCCACTGCCTTTTGAGCATGTGCCAAATTCATAATTACGATTTGATTAATACGATACGTTCTTTTTGATTCTCTACGACCTGCGCCATAAATTGTTTTAAATAGGTATAAAGTTGAGCGCCGAACAATCCAGTGTTTAATTTTAAACTACTTCTTATAGCTACAGTATTGTTACTTACGCGATATTGAGCGCTGTAAGAACCTAGCCCTTCTGGCAACGCGATATTGACTGTTGGCGGTACAGACTCAATTTGATAACCCTCTGGAATGGTGACAGAGATCATGAACTTATGTTCCTTCGGATATACATAATCCACCGGCAGGCTCCTGGTATCACTTTGAAACGGATTCTCTGTCATTCCTAAATGAAAATAAGGATTGAAGTATCGTTTTCCGTCCAAATCTTCTATAGCATCTTCTATCGTAAACTCATAGCTCAAGATTAAAGGGTCTGCTAACTCCGTATAATTCTTTAAACTTATGGCTTCAGCAAAAAAGTCGCCGTTATCGAACTCGCTTAAATATTCATCGGCGGTATCAGAGGTTAAAGCACTGCGCATCTCTAGGCCAAAATGGTTTGTGAATTGCTCGCGAGCTTGTCCAACCGCATCGGTCGTGTCGTCTAAATTGGCCAACAAATTGACTACATGAGAAGACAAATAATTCGGCGTTAAACTCACAAATTGAGAAGCTCCGTCTGGCATGAGCAAACGACCCTGCCAGTTCATGACACGTTCCGGAAGCATGTTTGGCAAACTGGCTGGACTACTTGCATCCATGAGAAATAGACCGCCATCTAATACAACCGCGGCGATAACATAGTTGAACCCTTCTAAGGTTGGGAACAACGGAACCCCATGTTCTTTTGTGCTAACCAGAACAGGGTAACTCTCCAGACCTGCATACTCCAAAGCCTTAACCAACAACAAGTTCAATTCCGCTATTGGCGCACTGCCCTTTTCTGATATCTCTTTGAGGGATTCTTCTGGAAAAATACCGTATTCTCCGTTCCACTTGATCTTGTTTTTAGCCCATTCAAAAATCAGATTCAGTTTTTCTTTGTCTGAATTTGCAACAGCTAACAAGCCGTCGAGATCTGAACCAAGGTCTATACGTTTATTGAGATAGTCTTTATAATAATCTTGAAAAATAGTGTTGGACACAGATTCCCAGGAACTAATGTATTCGGTAATACCAGAGTTGGGATAGTTCGTATACTGAAGCTCCATATTAATTGCGCCTATGTAGTTGAATAGGTTATCAACATAGGGTTCATCCCTTAAAGGCGAAACATTGTTCAATTCGTACTCCGTTGTAGTGATTTCATAAGTAAACTTACTCTGACCGCCACTTACCGTTCGCGCATTAAGTCCGGAACCAACGGTCTTGGCACCTAAAGCAAAACTTTCTGTTCTAGTTCCCTTTTTTGTCTGCGGATTGAGCACTATATCACCTCGAACATAAGGTCTAAAGACATAAAATTCGGGGATCTCAAATCTTATGGACTCGTAGTCGATGGGCACTGTTTGCTGCAATAATATCTCTCTTATATTTCCGATATAATCTGAGGAGACCACATATTTATATTCAATAACAGAACCTGCTTTAACCTTTGGCAGCGCTAATTTCTTCAAGTTCCAAAACTTGTTGTAGGCTTCATCGAAAATACCGTCCTTTTCTAATTTGGTGGTTTGAACCTTCCCATTCTCTAGATTGTAAGTTGCACCTTTTATGCGTGTAACGCTTTGGTCTGTGTTGCCTCCTACATAATATCGAACCTGATGAGTGGCCCAGTCAAATCCGGTATTGTTATATATTTTTACCCTTTCGTGTACCTCGGTATTCTGAACAAATCCTTTGTCCTTTACATAAATGTAGTACACGCGTATGTCTCTAAACAAAAAGGCTGCATCAGCCTCTGGATGCAATGGGTGGCGGTCCTGAGTCAATATTTCTTCACTCACCTTACCAAATTTCTCGATCTGGCTCGACACATTTTGAATCCACAGAAAAAAACCAAATAGCAAGCAAAATTTTACTATATGCATGACCTAAGATTTACTAATAACTACTTTTTCACTTTCCTTAGCCACACGCTGGCTGTAAAATTCTTTCAAGGTTTCGTAGTACAAAGCAGGTACTACGGCCTGTTTCATTGTCATGGAGCAAACCAGGTTCAATTTACCGTCTGCTTGGGCAATGTTAAAGGTATAAGCTCCCAATCCGCCGGGTAAAGAAATATTGAGCGCCTCTGGTACACTGGTCACCGTATAGCCCTCAGGCAAATTGATATTGATGATCTTTCTGTGCAGATAAGGATGCACAAAATTGATGGGATAATTCCGCTCGTCTAGCTTAAAGGGGTTCTCATACATCCCCAAAAAGAACATCGGATTCAAATAGATATCCCCGTCTATGATCTCTACCGCGCCTTCCTTTTCAAAGTCGTAACTCATACTGACAGGCTTAGAAGAATCCTTTAGGTTCTTAAGTTCGAGCTCACTTACCAGATCCAGATTATAATCGTCCATAAGTTCTTCTTCAATCTTTGAAATGCTTTCATTCTCGTAGCTGCGTCGCTGATCTAAAGCCTCCAAAAGTGTGAGATTAGATCGGACATTTCCGTTTATATCGCCAAAGTCGTCCAAGTTCACTGTAAGCATCGTACTCACCTGACTGATGGTATTCGGATAGAGATCCACCTTCATAGAAAGGCCATTTTCCATCACCATGGTTCCGTTCCAATTCAAAACACGACTTGGCAACACATTGGGCGCAGTCATTTTCTCTGTGGCATCTAGCAAATAGCGCTGACCGTCAATTTCTACTGCGGCAATGACATAGTTGAACCCATCGAGCGTTGGGTAAGCCGGAATTCCGTGACTACGAGTACTCACCAATACAGGATTTGCATTGAGTCCGGCTTCTTTAAGCATGGCTACTAGAAGCAGATTTATGTCGCCAGTGTTGCCTGTTTGATCCTTATACGCTCTAGAAATTCCAGAGGCTGCAGTCATCCCATATCGCTTGTTCCAATTCATGTGCGATTTCACGTGATCAAAGATGCGATTCATACGATCCATATATCCACTTGAACCTTCTAGCACTGTGGCCAGATCATCCTTAAAGAAATTTGTTCGCTCGAGTTGTTTTCCAAAACCATCATATTTGTAGATGGTCTTCACCACGTCTTCCCAGGTCTTTGAATACTCCTTGACCACTCCAGATTGACTTTTGGTACTGCTGAGCTCATAAACCACCGTATAACGATAGTTGTCAATATTGTCAACATAAGGTTCCTCTTTCAATGCTGGAACGTGCATGTATTCGTATTCTGATATAAATTCTTTAAATATGGCCGCGCCATCTTTTGTTGTTGAGGTTAACCCACCACCTTGTTCGTAGGTAAAATCTATTCTACGAGTGTCTGTATAGTCTTTGGGCTGTGCATTAAAATTACCTTTGATGAGTCGGCTAAATTGAAAATATTCCAAGATCTGGATCTTGGTGTAATGATGAGCCGTTGGAATATCTTCTTGAATGACCACATCGTCTATAATGGTAAAATAAGGAGATACCACACGATACGATATCTCTAGAACCGAACCTACCTTAACCGCTGGCATTGTCAAACTTACCTCCATGCGATTTTCGGTCTCCATATTTTCAAATATTCCAGATTTGCTCAGCTTTTCTGACCTTATCTTGCCGTCTTCTAAATTATAGGTGTAAGCTTTTATGCTTTCTATGCGCTCTTTGAGCTTTCCCTTTTGATACAGATTGATCTTTCTGGTGGCATAATCCAAACCGTCTTTGTTTAAGATCTTGATGCGTTCGTGTACATCTGTATATAAAACCCATCCCTTTACCTCATCGTCTTCGTAATATGTGTTCCGAGACTTATGCAAATAAACAGCATCTGCAGTGGTGTCCTGAGGGTAGACACTCATGCTCAATTCTTCTTTAGAGACTTTCTTGAATTCGTAATCTTGGGCAAATGAGATACTACAGCTAAAAAATAATGCAAGGATCCATCCTGCTTGGGATACTCTTTGAAACATATTACGTTAGTTAATTGGGATTATTCTTTGTTTTTCGTGTCGATGATCAAGGTAACCGGACCGTCATTGATGAGTTGAACATCCATCATAGCTCCAAAGCTTCCACGGCCCACTTTTTTACCCAGTACTTCCTCAAATTTAACAATAAAATCCTCATAAAGTGGCTCAGCAATGCTCGGATGTGCCGCTTTGATAAAAGAAGGGCGATTTCCCTTTTTTGTAGCGCCGTGCAAGGTGAATTGACTCACTACTATGGCAGCTCCGCCTGTATCTTGTAAGGAGAGGTTCATGGCTCCGCTGTCGTCGCCAAAGATCCGTAAACGAGCAATTTTGCCTGCAAGCCAATCAATATCTTCTTGTCCATCCGCAGCCTCTATTCCCAAAAGGATAAGTAAGCCCTCACCTATTGCAGATATCTTTTCGCCAGCTACAGTTACCGAAGCTTCGCTCACGCGTTGAATCACTGCTCTCATGACTGCTGAAATTCGTCTTTTCTGTATGATTGATCCTGTTCTTCTTCTAGCAAGGTCACATAGCTTTTGTATCGCGACCAAGAGATCTCGTCGTTCTCCAGGGCTTCTTTGACCGCGCATTTGGGCTCCTCTAAATGCAAACAATTGTTGAATTTACATGCCGATTTCAAAGCAAAGAATTCCGGAAAATAATCGCTAATCTCGTCCTTGTCCATATCTACGATCCCAAATCCTTTGATCCCTGGAGTATCGATAATACGGGCATCGAAATCCAGATCGAACATCTGCGCAAAGGTTGTGGTATGCTGACCTTGTTTGTGCTGGTCTGAGATGGCCGCAGTGGCCAAGTTCAAGCTAGGTGAAACTGCATTGACCAAGGTAGATTTCCCAACGCCACTATGGCCAGCAAACATGGATGTTTTGCCTTCCATAAGCGCTTTTACCTCGTCTACGCCTTTGCCTGTTTTAGCACTGGTAGCCAAACAAGTATATCCAATTTCTCGATAGAGATCCATCAGGTAAAGCTGCTCCGCCTTCTTTTCAATATCGTAAGTATCCATTTTATTGAACACCAGTATTGCAGGAATACTGTAAGCCTCCGCAGTTACCAAAAACCGATCGATAAAAATGGTAAAGGTGGGTGGATTGTCATGAGTGATCAGCAAAAATACCTGATCGATATTACTGGCTATAATGTGTGTCTGCTTGGAGAGATTCACAGACTTTCTAATGATGTAGTTCTCTCTGTCTGCTATCTTTTTGATAACCCCAACTGTTTCGTCACCGTTGGTTTCAAGTTCGAACTCCACCTTATCGCCAACCGCAACTGGATTGGTGCTTTTTATGCCTTTGATGCGGAACTTGCCCTTAATACGGCATTCGTGGAATTGCCCCGTTTCATCTTTGACGGTGTACCAGCTGCCGGTTGATTTATAGACGGTTCCTTTCATCTGCCTAACAAAAATAGGGAGTTTGTCTCAATAAACAGGATTAAAAATTCGAGTATATCGAAGCAAAAATTCTAGAGACTAATTCGAGAAAAATTATTCAATGATTTTAAAAAATTTAAAGGAGAAACTAGTATTCTTGCACCTTAAAAAATTAATAACTACTATGCGAACTACTCTTTTACTAATTTCTTTATTCATTATTACTTCAACGGCTTTTGGGCAAACCAATCTTTATGAGAACCCGGAGTTCGATGCCATAGCTGCCGAGCACAAGATAATTGCAATAGTACCATTCAAAACCCAAGTCTCTTTGCGTCCTAAGCAAATGAAAGACATGACACCTGAGCAACTTGAGCGAATGGAACGCGCGGAAGGTGAAGGCATACAAACCGCCATGTATTCTTGGTTTTTGAAACGCAAGAAGCGAGGAGATATGAAAACTGTTGAAGTTCAAGATCCCAACACAACCACAGCCCTTTTGAGCAGAAACAACATTGATTATGATAACATCAGAGACTATACACCTCAGGAGTTGGCCAACATCTTAGGTGTTGATGCTATTATAAGTGGTGACTACGAAACCAATAAACCTATGTCTGAAGGAGCATCTGCTGTACTTGGAATCCTTGTAGGTTTTTGGGGATCCACCAATAGCGCCGTAATTAACATGAGTGTTCACAATGCTGCAGACGGCGTTCTACTTTGGAATTACAACAAAAAGGTTCGCGGATCTATTGGCAGTACTCCAGAAGATTTGATCAATATTCTTATGCGAAAGGCATCAAGAAGATTGGCCTACACCAAAAAGAAATAGTAACTCGAACAATTCAAAAAAGGTCTGCCCAAAAGCAGACCTTTTTTATTGCTTATAGATCTTCTCCTGGTGATTAATAGATTCCTGGTGGATTGCCTTGAAAACACGCAGAATAAACTCCTCGCTGAGTTGATGTTGCTCGCCTTCTAGGATCATTTTACCCAAAATCTCGTTCCAACGCTTGGTTTGTAGCACCGCCACGTTGTTAGACTTTTTTAGCTGACCTATATCGTCTGCTACTTTCATACGCTTGCCTAAGGTTTCTATCAGCTGGTGGTCGATCACATCGATCTGCGTGCGCAAGGTATTGAGTTTGTTCTTAAACTCTTGCTCCTGTCCTTCTTCTTTTCTGATGGTAAGCTCCACCATGATCTCTTTCAAGCGGTCTGGCGTGATCTGTTGCATGGCATCACTCCAAGCATTGTCTGGATCGTAATGCGTTTCTACCATGAGTCCATCGTAATTCAGATCTAAGGCCATTTGACAAAGATCAAAGATGATGTCTCTACGCCCAGCAATATGCGAAGGGTCTAAAATTAGCGGTAGATCCGGAAAACGGTTCTGCAGATCAATAGCTATTTGCCATTCTGGGTTGTTGCGGTAGCGGGTTTTTTCGTAGGTTGAGAATCCGCGGTGGATCACTCCAAGATTTGCGATATCCGCAGTATGAAAACGCTCCACAGCCCCTAACCACAACGAAAGATCTGGATTTACAGGGTTCTTGATAAGTACCGTCTTGTCTGTCCCTTTTAAGGCATCTGCAATTTCTTGAACAATGAAAGGAGACACTGTGGTTCTGGCACCGATCCAAAGTATATCCACATCGTGCTTTAAGGCCAGATCCACGTGATTGGCGTTGGCTACTTCTGTGGTGGTCAACAAGCCTGTTTCTTCTTTGGCCTTCTGAAGCCACTTTAGACCCAAAGCACCAACTCCTTCAAAATTCCCTGGACGGGTTCTAGGCTTCCAGATCCCAGCTCTAAGCACGCTCACATCACTGTCCTTGAGTTCGTGAGCTATCTTGAGTACTTGGGCCTCTGTCTCTGCACTACATGGTCCCGCTATCACTAAAGGGTGGTCTAGCCCAAAGGCGTCTAACCAATTCCTGAGTTCTTTTTTATTTTCCATAGTCTTCTAATTCTTCTTGATTCCGTTTAATATATGTTTGATGCTATTTATTGCTGTCATTTCCTTATGCATGGTTGGCTCATCATTTTTTTCTACCAATTGCTTAAAGGCTTCTAAATTGGCGATATAAGCATTCAGGCTGTCTAAAAGATGTTCGCGGTTCACCGAAAATATCGGCGCCCACATATTGGGGCTACTCTTTGCCAGACGCACCGTAGATTCAAAACCACTGCCAGCCAGGTCAAAGATGTCGCGCTCATTCTGTTCTATATCCATCACCGTTTTGCCCAACATAAATGAGCTTACATGAGACAAATGCGATACATAAGCCAAGTGTTTATCGTGGGCTTTTGGGTCCATATAACGAATACGCATACCGAGTTGGCGACACAATTCTTGGCCCTTCTCTTGTAAGGTCAAACTGGTCTTTTCTACCTCGCAGATAATGTTTGTTTTTCCATCGAACAAGCCAGATATAGCCGCTCTGGGGCCAGAGTATTCAGTACCCGCAATTGGGTGCATAGCCAAGTAATTCCTTCTTTTAGGATGCTTAGCTACCGCTTCACAGATCACCGCTTTGGTAGAACCCATATCGATCACCAAAGTCTGATCTCCTACCTGATCCAACACAGTACTCAAAGTACTTGCCGTAGCATGAACAGGGATCGCCAAGACCACTAGATCTGCTTTAGCTAAGTCGTTTTGGGTTGCTTCGGAGTCGACCAAGCCCAGATCCTGTGCTTGCTCTAAATGATCTGCATTGTTGTCAATCCCCAGTAATAGTACTTTAGGATACAAGCGCCTTAGATCTATGGCCAAAGATCCTCCAATAAGTCCCAAACCTATTATCACTACCCGATTCATACGCTTATTTTCTTTTCAGTGATACGTCTGTGAGCAGCTTCTAGGTCTGTGAGTGAAACACAAAGTGAGATCCGCAAATAACCCGCTCCTCCGGAACCAAAAACGGTTCCTGGAGTGAGAAACAGATCGGCTTCATCTAAGAGTCGGTCTGCCAGGGCTTCTGCATCTGTACCTTCTGGTAAGGCAACCCAAACAAAAAGACCTTGCTGATTATCACTGAACTCTCCGCCCAAGGCAGTCGCGATCTTCCACGCCCACTCACGGCGTCTGGCATAGGTTCCGTTAAGTTGATCGAACCAGCTTTTGTCCATCCCCAAGGCTGCTATAGCTCCCATTTGCAAACCGTAGAACATACCGCTATCCATATTGCTCTTTACCTTCAGTACTACCTGGATAAAATCTGCATTTCCACAGAGCATCCCAATACGCCAACCGGCCATATTAAAGGTCTTGCTCAGCGAATTGAGTTCCAAGGCTACTTCTGCTGCACCCGGTACTTCTAAAAGCGAAATAGGCGTATCGTTGAGGATAAAACTATAAGGATTATCATTTACAAGCAGAATTTCATGCTCTTTGGCAAAAGCGACCAATTCGCTAAAGAATGCTCGTGTTGCAGTTGCTCCTGTTGGCATATGCGGATAGTTCACCCACATGATCTTTACTTTAGACAGATCGGTCTTTGCCAGCGCTTTGAGATCTGGCAACCAATGGTCTGTCGCATTTAGATCGTAAATTCTTATGTTGGCCTCTACCAATCGAGCTACTGCAGCATAAGTAGGGTAGCCAGGATTAGGGATCAATACCTCATCCCCAGGATTCAAAAAGGCCATTGAGATATGCATGATACCTTCTTTGGAACCCATCAAGGGTAAGACTTCTGTCTGCGGATTCAAACCTACCTTGTAATGATCTTTGTAAAAGCCAGCGATGGCTTCACGCAATTCTGGGATCCCCTGGTAAGATTGATATTGATGCGCTTTAGGGTGCGCAAGAGCATCTTGCAGCGCCGCGGTGACTTCTGGCGCAGGAGGTAAATCCGGAGAGCCGATACCGAGGTTGATGACCGGCCTTCCGGCGGCGATGCGCTCGCGGACTTCTCTTAGTTTTCTAGAGAAGTAGTATTCTTGAGTTTGTGATAAACGACTTGCAGTGATCATAAGCTAATCTTCTTGTCGTTATAGGTACCGATAACCTTAAAATGTTTGGCCATTATTTCTAACATGGCAACTGCTTTTTGAAAGTCAGCCGGATCGTCAAAGAGCACATCGACAAAAAAAGAATAACGCCAAGGCGTCTCTATGATAGGTAAAGATTGGATCTTGGTAAGACTCAAATTACAATCGCTCATAACGTTCAAGGCAGTCGCCAAACTACCTCGTTTGTGATCTAATTCGAACTTGAGCGATGCCTTGTTGATCTCTACCCCAGGCTCCTCTACTCGCGTTTTACTGACAAGTACGAAACGCGTTGCATTTTTGGCTATAGATTGCACATCCGCGGCTAACACCTCTAGCCCGTAAAGCGAAGCAGATAAAGTAGGTGCCAATGCAGCTATTGCTTGGGACTTGTTCTCTGAAATTTCCTTGGCCGCTAGCGCTGTATCTGAAGCTTCTACCAACTTAATATGCGGATGTTTACTAAAGTAATCCTTGCACTGCAATAGTGCCATATAATGGGAATGTACCTCCTTGATGTCTGCAATTGTCTGCCCAGGTAGCGCCAATAGATTATGACTGATGTTCAAGTAGTGTTCTCCGCAAACATGAAGATCGTTCTTGTCGATCAGGGCGTAGTTTGGCAAAATAGATCCCGCAGTGGAATTCTCAACGGCCATGATCCCAAAATCCACCTCATCGGCCACCAAGCGGGCAATAAGCTCGTCAAAGGTGGTACACTCAACCACGCTGGCATTGGGCCCGGCCCATTGCGTGGCCGCCAAATGATGATTGGAACCCAACACACCTTGAATAGCGATCTTGCTATCTGGGCGGTTAATCGGGTGTTGCACTGCTGTTTTTGTTTCTTCGTTCATATCAAAAAAAAATCCCGAGACTAGCTCGGGATTTATATGTGTTTCACTTTAGTAAACTACATAGGCTTCCCGATCTCCTTTCGGAAATAAAAAAACCAATAGTTGTAAAAAGTACTAAAGTTGTTCATTCTTAGTTATTGAAGTGCTAAAGTAGCCATTGCGATGGATGCTGCAAAATTTTTTTGAGATTTTTATAATTCCTAGCTTTACACAAAAGAAATTCATGTCTATAGCTGTTTCAGATCTGACCAAGAATTACGGTGCGCAAAAAGCACTTGACGGTGTATCCTTTAAAGTAGCCAAAGGAGAGATCGTTGGTTTTTTAGGCCCCAACGGTGCGGGAAAATCCACTTTAATGAAGATCCTGACCACCTACCTAGAGCCGAGCTCTGGGACCGCTGTTGTAAACGGTCAGGACGTGAGCACTGCGCCTATGGCAGTGCGCAGCAGCGTAGGATATTTACCGGAGCACAATCCCTTGTATTTAGAGATGTATGTCAAGGAATATCTGAGCCAACATGCACAATTACACAAAACGGCTAAAGATCGAATCGCCGATGTAATAGAACAAACTGGACTAAGCCCAGAAGCTCATAAACGCATTGGTAGTTTGAGTAAAGGATTTCGACAACGTGTAGGTTTGGCAGCGGCATTGCTCCACGACCCGGAGGTACTGATCTTAGATGAGCCCACTACGGGCTTGGACCCGAACCAGATTCTCGAGATCCGGGAGTTGATCAGAAAAACAGCAGCTTCTAAGACCATTTTCTTGTCTACGCACATCATGCAAGAAGTAGAGGCGCTTTGCGACCGAGTTATCGTGATCAATAAAGGGCAGATCGTGGCAGACCACAAGCTCAGTGAATTAAAAGGTGACCAAGCGCAAATTGTAGAGGTGGCCTTTGACTTTCGAGTAGAAGAAGTGGCCTTGAATCGCTTGCCAAAGGTGTCTAAAGTGGAGAACATTCACGAATTCACGTACTTGCTTCATTTTAATACTAAGGAAGACATGCGAGCAGCGGTATTCGACTTTGCGCACGACAATGGGTTAAAGATCCTACAACTCAATCAGAAGAATAAGAATCTAGAAAGTCTCTTTAGAGAGTTGACTAATCCAGAAAAATAAGCCGGCCGGTATAATACTCCGTGACCTCAACTACTGCAGGTCTATTTAAGCAGATCACGTCTCCAACGCTTCTCAGTTCTCCGCTTATGGATTGCTGCGGATTTAGAAACATCTGATTCGTCCCACGATGAAACAGCGTCGCATGCTGAATGATAAGACTTTCTGCCTCTATGCGGCAATCGCCGCTAAAGACTCTAAAATCTGCAATATCGGCCGTTCCTCTCAGAAAAAAATTAGACAAGTTATTCGTAGAAACAAGGAGTTGCTCCACTTCTAAATCCATATCAAAATCTCCGTCTACATTCACCCTATCATTTTCGGTAAAGTCCTCCGCCTTTAAAATAAGTTCATCGTATCTCAAGACCCCATCGCTTCTAACAGTGCGACCAGATTGGTTGCTGATCACTTTGATATCAGGGCTCGTCACATACGCAATGGTAGGCCTGTAATCGCGCGTTAGATTACACGCATTTGCATCGCGTAGTATGAGTTCACCATTTTCCACTATTGCCGTTATATCAGGCATCAAATTCTCTCCTGCTTCTATGACCACCGAATGCCTATCGCCTTGTTTGAGCACCAGCTCTACGCGCTCCCGTACACGAATTTTGCTAAAGGCCTCGACCTCGAATTCTTGCTGCACACGGTCTCCATTGGTCTGGAAACAATCCAAAGCATTATCACTATCACACGACAGTAAAACAACAGCAAGTAAGAAAGTCCAAATTCTCATATCACAGTTTATTGAATCTAATACCTACAGCAAATTCTACAGCTTCGGCCTTGGCTCCATGAGCCTTGACCGTCACGCCTGCAAAGACACGGTCATTCTTACCGAAGTACCTTTTTAAACCTAATCGGTTGTATAATTGTCCCTCGAAATCAAAAGGATAATACACATAATACCCTAGCTGTGAAACAAAGGCAACTTTATTGAAGCGCAGTTCATGCCCGATAAAGATTCCCACCCTTTTCCAGTCCTCGTCTCCACTAAAGTTCTCTTCTGGAAAAGCCACGGAGCGGTAATAGATCAACTCCTTTAAAAACTCAGCAAAAAACACATCCACTCCTGCTTGTAAAGTAGACTTGCGATTGATCCGCTTATCTGCAAAAGCAGAAACTACGTAAAAAGGGAATTGTCCTTGCCCAACAACATCACTCTCATTCACCCCTCCACGCAAGACCAGATTGAAATGAATAGGCTCAGAGTACGGGGTCTTACCTTCAAAAGGCACATAGTCGGGAAAATCCTGATAATCGAACTGATAATTCAGTCCCGCACTAAAAGCAAAGGTGTTTGTACTATTGTTAGGCGCTCTTAAATTAGCATTGGAATAATGAATAACAGTAAATCCGGCTTGGAAACCTAGGCCTTTCCAAAAGCGCTCTTTAACGTAATCGAACTTGAGCATGGTAGTGCTCAACAAATGCGTTCCGAAGGCGTTGTTGAGAAAGTTCTCGTTGCGGTCATAGGGATTACTCGCATAGGCTATACCTTGGCCTATCCGCAGCACTAGTGACCTTTTTAAAAAGTAGAAATTGAAATGTCCATAAAGGCCGTAGTTTTCACCGAGCGATTCATTCTTAAAATTCTGATAGGTAAAAGTAAATCCCCAATCCGGATAGTTGTAACGCCTTTCCCACGCATTGAAACCGTAAGTTTTTCTATTGTAGCTCAGCACAAATCCTTCGGGATGGTCGGTTATCAGATGACTCAAGTCCGGATTATGCTCCATTATGGTTCCGTAGAAATAGTCGAACTGCAATGAAAAAGGCTTTTGCTCTGGCTGCTCTTGAGCGCAAACCACAGTTGTACCGCACAACACGAGGAAAAAGAATTGATAGAGCGGGCGGAGGTTCATATGCTATCTACGAAAAATTAGGTGCGCTGGTTTTAATCTTCAAAGAGTAATCTGCCCGTAAAAAGTTCTTCTACCGCTACGGTTGGTGGTCTATTGACAGAAATTACATCTCCTGTTCCTCGTATCTCTCCGGTTATGGATTGCTGCGGATTGACTATCATCTTGTTGGCACTAACTTGAACGATCTGTACATTTTGGACTACAAGTTCACGTGCTTCTAGACGCGGTTGCTCGTCAGAAAAGATAAAAGATGCACTTTGAACTTGCCCAGAAAGGTAGAACACACTGATCCCGTTAGCCACTATGCGTAGCGTGTTGGAATTGACCTGCAAAAAGAAATCTCCACTCTTTTTCCCAGAACTACCTTCGCCGGCAGTATTACTCAGTAGTAAAAGCTGTGGATAATTCAATACACCATCACTGCGCACCTCAAAACGTGAGCTATTGCGAATCTCAATTATATTAGGAGCTTCAACATAGACCGTGGTCAATCCGTATTCCCTAAAGAAATTACAGGCGTTATCGTTTTTCACGACCAAAAGCTCACCTTGCTTTTCAACACTAATATCGTCGATCAAAAACTCGCCGCTTTCTAGCACAACATTATACGCAGGAGCTTCGCGAATTACCAGACGCACACCATCTTCTATGCGGATGCGTGAAAAGTCAGTAATTTCAAATTCCTTGCTCACCAGATCACCCGCAACTTGCAAACAATCGGGTGCATTACTGCTGCTACATCCGTAGAGCAAAAGCGAAGAAACTATTAGAAGTACTACTTTTTTCATCTTAATTGAATCGATACCCTATTCCAAAAGCGAGTGCTTCTGCTTTGGCCCCGTGGAGCTTAAGTGCTAGAGATCCGTATAATTTTTTATTAATGCTGTGTTTGAGTCCAACCCGCTGATAAAAACGACCTTCAAAGTCATAGGGATAATACAAGTAATAACCCACATGGGTCAGCAACGCAAGTTTTCCAAAATGCAGTTCGTGACCCAAAAAGATTCCAGCTCGTTTCCAATCTTCATCGCCTTGCGTGTCCTCTCTGGGAAATGCAATTGCTCTATAGGAAATCTCTTCCTTTAAAAATCGTGACAGGAAAAAATCAAACCCTCCCAGAATAGTACTTCGACGATTCAGACGTTTGTCTGCAAAAGCAGAAAATACTAAAAACGGATGCTGCCCCAAACCGACATAATCACTTTCATTCAATCCAAAACGAAGCGCGGCATTGAAGTGCCAGGGTTCTGTGTAGTTGTTATCTACCTCTTCATCCAGATAGGTCAAAGTCTGGGTATAATCTAGGTCATAGCTCAATCCCAAATGTACTGCCAAGGTATTGGTACTGGTGTTCGGAGCTCTGAAATTCGCATTGGAATAATGCACTAAGGAACCTCCCAAATGCAATCCGAAGCCCTTATACAAACGCGGCAATACCAAATCGGTTTGTACAAAGGTCGAGCTCAATAAGCGAGAACCATAAGCATTGTTCTTAAAATTGGTTTCCAGATCGTACGGATTGGTCGCATAAGCTAATCCCTGACCGATCTTGAAGCGGAACAAACGCTTAATAAAGTAAAAGGAATAATGGGCATAAAGTCCATAGGTCTGCCCAAGGGCAGGCTCCTTTGGGTCTTGATAAATAAAGGAGAATCCAAAATCTGGATAATTGTATAGGCCTTGCCATTCTTGCTGCCCAAAGCTACGTCGGTTGTAGCTCAATATGATTCCTTCCGGATGTCCGGTGATCAGGTGTGCAACATCTTTGTTATGCGCTACAATACTGCCGTAGAAATAATTGGCTTCAATGAATTCAGACTGTGCCGTTGTTTGCTGCCCCAATAGCGCGAGTGGCAAACAAGAGATCAAGACGGCAAGCCAGTTCTTCATGGGCTTAAAAATAACCAAATTCCTTACAGATTAAAAAGGGAGTTCGTTAAGATCGACATTCCCACCAGAGAGTACAATACCAACACGCTTCCCTGCAAAGAGTTCTGGCTGCTTCAAGACTGCAGCAAAGGGCACAGCACATGAGGGCTCAATTATGATCTTCATTCGTTCCCAAATAAGCCGCATAGCCGTAACGATCTCGTCTTCCTCTACTCTAATAATGTCTTCTACCAACTGCTGAATTATAGGAAAATTATTATCTCCCAATTGGGTTCTCAGACCGTCGGCCACCGTATTGGTGGATTCGTTGGTCTCAATTTTACCGCTCCTAAGCGATCGATAGGCATCATCTGCTTCCATTGGTTCTCCCGCATATACCTTACAACTGTTACCGTAGTAATGTGCAGCCAGCGCAGTACCTGCCAGTAGCCCTCCACCGCCAACAGGAGTGAGCACCACCTCTAATTCAGGATGATCTTCTAGCAATTCAATGGCTGCCGTGCCTTGCCCAAGTATTACGGGTATGTCGTTAGAAGGATGTAAAAAGGTTGCACCTGTTTCGCCTTGGATTTTTGAGGCCATTGCTTCTCGAGCCTCTAAGGTAGGTTCAGAGACGGTTACCTTTCCGCCATAACCTATTACAGCCGTCTTTTTTACCTGTGGTGCCGAACTAGGCATTACTATATAGGCAGGCACCCCTAACTCTGCGGCGGCTAATGCCACTGCTTGCGCAAAATTTCCGGAGGAATGGGTGACAACTCCTTTAGCTCTTTGCTGGGCAGATAACTGTGCTATAGCGTTAATAGCTCCGCGCATTTTAAAGGCTCCCATGCGTTGAAAGTTCTCGCATTTAAAATAGAGCTCGGCCTCGCTCAAGGCATTGAGCAAGCGCGATTGTAATACTGGCGTTCTGTGAACCATAGGCCCAACAGTAGCCATGGCCTTTTGGACCTGTCCTTTGGATGGAATTGTTTTCACTCCCTAAAAATACAACAGCAGTTCTAATTCGAAAAGTGGATACCGCATTCTCTTTTAGACAATGCTTTTATAGGATCGTAATAAAGCTCATTGAGAACTAAACCATGCCTTTGCGCATAGGCCTCGAGTTGCGAGTCGGAAAAATGGAAAAATGGACTCACTTTCAGTATTCCCTGCGGACTCAGACTCAGAACATCCAATTGATCTCTGAAAGCCGTCTGCCCTTTGCGAATATTAGTAAACCACAGATCTGGTTGAATTGCCCTAAAAGCAGCTTCTATAGGATCTAACTTAAGGACCTGGGTTAATTTCTGGTGATTCGGATTGTCCAGACCAGGTGTACCCCATAGATACTCGCTGTGCCCCCGGGTATATTTAGGGATACAAACACTGAGGTCTAGTTTATATTTCTCGCATAGCAAGGAACTGTGCTCATAGGTCTGCATTGTATTATATCCGGTATCACACCAGAGGACCTTTATCTGCGGATTCTGTGCCGTTACTGCTTGTATTAAAACCTCCGAGTATTTTCCAAAACTAGTTGTTAGCACTGGATTCGAACTTAGCTCTAGTACAAATCTTATGATCTCTATTGGAGATTCATTCAAAAGATTCTTGTTGAACAGCGACAGCTTCTCAGGAGGTATAAGACTCATAAATATAATTATCCTATCGGATTAGTAGAGTTTACAAAAGTAAAAGCTTTTTCTTAATAAAAAAATCAATCTTATTCTTCGGTGATTAGATCGGCCAGGGTTGTATTTTCTAAAATGGAAAGGGTATTATCTCTAACCTGAATCATAAGACGATGCACACTACAAGCGTCTTCATCTGGACAATCGTCGCATTTTTCATAAAAATTCAAGCTAACACAGGGGACCATGGCAATAGGTCCTTCCAAAATGCGATAAACATTGGCAATACGAATCTCACTGGCATCTTTAAGTAAATAATATCCGCCGCCTTTCCCCTTTTTGGAACTCAAAAATCCCGCCTTGCGTAGGGTGAGCAAAATACTTTCTAAGAATTTCTGGGAGATATTCTCGGATTCGGAGATCACAGAGATCTGTACAGGACTGTCGTCCTGCCACTTAGCCAAAAAAGCAAGGGCTTTTAATCCGTATTTGGTTTTCCTAGAGAGCATGATCTACTCTCAAAGGTAATTTTTATTCTTGAATTAATTGCCCATTGACCATTACACTGTAGGTCACCGGGACCTGAGGCTCAAAGGTCAAAGAGACCGAACAGTATTTGGTGAAGCTCAAGTCTGCGGCGCGCAAAGCCTTGGCCGGATCTATCTCACCTTCGAGTTTTATGATCACTTCCACAGCTTTAAAGGGCTTAGCGCCTTCAACCTCGTGACGCGTACCATTCACCTCCATGGAATAATCCTCAATGCGTTGGCGTTGTTTCTTGAGTATTGCAACCACATCAATAGCGCTACAGGCTCCAATGCCCATTAGTAATAATTCCATAGGACTTGCTCCCGTGGCGTTGGCTTCTGAGGTATTGTCAATAGGAATTGCCACTCCTGTTTTTCCTGTACCGTGAAATAGATATTCGTCGTTTTTGCGCTGAAGGCGTACTTGCATTTTCATAGTTGTTGTAAAACCGCAAAGTTAAGCAGAAACTCTTTCGCTAATGCGCAAAATATCGCCAAAGACTCCGCGTGCGGTTACCTGTGGCCCCGCCCCTGCTCCTTGAATCACTATCGGATTAGACCCATAACTCTCTGTATATATCTCGAATATAGAATCACTTCCTTGTAACTGACCGAGCATACTATTCTTAGGCACCGCCTCTAACCGGACAAACATTTGTGCACCAAAATCGTCAGCAAGGTCTCCGTCTAAGGTGGCGACATAGCGCAACACCTCATCTTTATCACAGCAAGCGCGAACACTTTCAAAATGAGCATCCAAAGCAGGAAGATCATCTAGAAAGGCAGTGGTAGGTAGTCCTCTTAAGGGTTCCGGGATCAGGTTTTCTACGGCTACTTCGTCAAACTCGCAATGTAAGGCGAGCTCTCTAGCCAAAATCAAAAGCTTCCGGGCCACATCGTTCCCACATAGATCTTCACGCGGATCTGGTTCGGTATAGCCTTTGGCAATAGCGGCCTCTAATACTTTGTGAAAAGCAATTTGCTCTGCGCTGAAACGATTGAAAATATAACTCAAGGAACCCGAGAAAACACCTCGGATCTGGGTAATGTTCTCACCAGAAAGATGCAGTAGTTTAATTGTATCTATTAGTGGTAACCCCGCACCTACATTGGTCTCATATAAATAATCCTGTTGCCTTTTGGCTAGCCTTTCTCGCAAATTTTCATAGAATTCCATGCCCAAAGTATTGGCTACTTTATTACTCGAGACCAAAGAGAATCCAGCTTCTATAAAAGGCAAATAGTTCAACACAAAGCTTGGGCTTGCCGTATTATCTACCATTATGGTATTGTATAGTCCATGTCGATGTGCTCTTTCTATCAGCTGTGGAATTGTATAGGACTCGCCTTGCTCCTGCTTACGACTTCGCCAGTCCTTATCAAGGCCATCTTTATCGAATAATACAGTACTTGAATTGGCCACGGCTACCACTGCGAGGTCAATTCTGCGCCGTCTTTTAAGCTTTTCTCGCTCGGCGATCAATTGATCTATAAGTAGTCCACCAACTTGTCCGTGACCTATGATAAACAAATGAATCTGCTTGTTTCTGATCTTATCCAGATCGATCTTAGAAGTAGGAATTAAAATATTATCGGGGGCTTTTACTAAGCTCATAACTATCATTTTTTAAGGTGGTCCCGGCAAAGACCGATGCAATAAAGCTGCCGAGTTGTTCTTGTTCGATCAGAAAAGCGTCGTGCCCTTGTGTGGAGATCAAACGGTGGTGATGTACTTGCACTCCCAAAGCTCTTGCAAGTGAAGCGGTTTGTTCAATATCTGTTTCGCTGTAGAGCAGGTCGTCTTGAATCCCTATTAAATGTAACTCTCCTTTAAAGGCGCGCATGACCATTTCTATACTGCGATCATTGTTCGTACAATCGTGGGTGGTCAACAACCAATTCATGAATTTGTAGGCCTTGAGTGTAAAGCGATCCTTTAGGGAATTCCCATGGAAATGCAACCAATCATAAACGGACGCTGCAGCTTTTAGGCTGTCATCACTGCCAAATTTCACAGCAAACGCATTCGGGTTCCGATAAAAGGTCATGGCGTGTACTCGGGCGTCGAACAAAGGTTCCTTTGAATTGGAAAGAATCCGATCTTGGACCATACCTTGTGCTACTACCCATGGGCTGGCTTTCCAATGAGCCGCAACAGGAATGAGATGCTTGCATAAGTCAGGGCGCAAGGCAACGAGCTGCCAAGCCAAACATCCTCCTAAGGAACCGCCAATTACTGCATAGAGATCCTTTAGACCGAACTCATCCAGCGCAGCTAATACCCAAGAAGCAACATTCTTTAATCGGAAGGCATAAGGATTGTCCAACAGTTGTCCGTCATATCCGTTCCCAGGCACATTAATAGCGAGAACAGTAAACTTCTTAGTATCTATTGTTTGATCGTCTCCTATGAGTCCGTTCCACCATCCTTGAGGACCACAGACCGAAGAGTTTCCACTCAAGGCGTGTAATACAAGTACAACAGGTGCTGTGTGCAGCGCCGGGCCAAAAAGTTGGTAACTGACAAAATCAAAAGGCGCATCCACTGCCGCAACATGCCGTTTTATAGAAATTTTCTGTAAATCTTTCATCACGCTTTAGTAAAGCTCCGACAGCTTTTTACCGCCGGAGCTTAGCTAACATTAAACACTAATAATCCAAACACAATTAGTTTGTAGCAACAGGCTGTGGGCTTTGTACCTTGGCAAAAGCCTGTTGCAGGTCGCCTATCAGATCGTCCACATTTTCCAAGCCAACGGAGAGGCGGATCAGATCTTGGGTTACCCCTGTGGATTGCTGCTCGGCTTCAGAAAGTTGTTGATGCGTTGTGCTGGCCGGATGGATGATCAAAGACTTGGTATCTCCAATATTGGCGAGTAAAGAGAATATTTGAGTCGCGTCTACTGCCTTTTTAGCAGCTTCATATCCGCCCTTTAACCCAAAGGTCACTATACCGCTTTGACCTTCCGGCAGGTACTTTTGGGCGAGTGGATAATAATCGCTCTCTTGCAAACCAGGATAGTTCACCCAAGCAACTTCTTCTTGACCTTGTAGCCATTTGGCAAGCGCTAAAGCATTGGACGAATGCTTCTTGATTCGAATCTCCAAGGTCTCCAGTCCTTGTAAGATCTGGAAGGCGTTGAACGGGCTCAAGGCTGCGCCGAAATCGCGAAGTCCTTCAATGCGAAGCTTGGCAATAAAGGAAGCCTCTTTAAGCACTTCTGCATAAACCAAACCGTGATATCCGGGAGAGGGTTCTGTAAACTCTGGGAACTTACCATTGGTCCAATCAAAGGTACCGGCATCTACCACAACGCCACCTAAAGCGGTCCCGTTGCCGTTGATGTATTTGGTAAGCGAGTGGATTACAATGTTCGCTCCGTGGGCAATAGGGTTTAAAAGATAAGGCGTCGCTACGGTATTGTCTACAATTAGTGGAACTTTAGCTGCTTTAGCTTGGGCTGCTATCTGTTCGATGTCTAGAACATCCAACTTTGGATTCCCCAAGGATTCTATAAAGATAGCTCGGGTATTTTCTTGAACCGCAGCGGTGAAACTATCGGGTTCAGCAGGGTCTACAAAGGTTGTGGTGATCCCTAAGCGCGGTAAGGTAACGTTCAGCAAATTGAAAGTCCCCCCGTAAAGGCTGTTGGAAGCAACAATGTGGTCACCAGCACGTAAAAGCGTTTGTAAAGTGGTGGCAATGGCCGCAGTGCCTGAGGCAGTGGTCACCGCAGCAATTCCACCTTCTAGAGCAGCGAGTCGCTGTTCTAGTATATCGCAGGTTGGGTTATTGATTCGGGTGTAGATGTAACCGGTCTCACTCAAATTGAACAAGTTGGCTGCATGGTCACTGTTGTCAAAAACGTAACTGGTAGATTGATAAATAGGCACGGCTCTGGTTCCGCCGTGATTGGTTGTGTCATGACCGGCATGCAAGGCTGCGGTCGCAAATTTTGAGGTACTCATTTTTCTTTCTTTTTGAGTTAAACTGAATTAATTCAAAAGTCAAATGCGCTTTAAAAAAGCGTACTTACAGAAAAATGTTATAAAGAAATTGAACCCCATTCCTAAGTCGGGAACTGGGTCTTGAGTTATCTATCCGGAACATCCGGTAGAATTTAGCACCTTCTTTGTACGAAGAGACAAAGGGTTGCTAAGGCTTCACAGGGTCTAATCCCTCCACCTTTCTTGATAACATTTCAATAAGTGTTTGAACTTTATGAGCACAAATATTGCGACACAAAATTGACAAATCCAAAAAAAGCCCAAAATTTTTGAAAATTTTAGGCTTTGCAATTGTTGTTTTTATACAGAACTAATCCAGCTCCCGCACCCAAATGTTGCGGTAACTAACGCCACTCATATCTTGGTGATCTTGCAGCTTTATCGGTGCCTTTCCGTGTGCTTCGTTCTTAGGCCAGCCAATGTATTCGCTAGTCCCAAGGATCTCAAAATGATCTTGGATCAACACTCCGTTATGCAGCACGGTAATAGTCGCAGATTTGGTTTTATTACCTGCTTCGTCAAATTCTGGTGCGTGATAGATTATGTCGTAGGTATTCCATTCTCCGGTAGGCACAGCAGCTTTTACCAACGGAGGAGATTGCTTGTAAATAGATCCTGCTTGCCCATTTACGTAGGTCGGGTTATCGTTGTTGTCTAACACCTGGACCTCGTAGCGGTTTTGCAAGAACACTCCACTGTTAGAGCGGGCTTGCCCGTCTGCCTTATTATCTGGATTAGAACGCCATTCTATGTGCAATTGTACACTGCCAAAAGACTGTTTGGTCTGAATATCTCCGGTCTTATCTTTTACGGTCATACTGCCATCTCCATTGATGATCCATTGTGCTGCGGAGCCGTCCTTAGCCGATTCCCAGGCATCTAGGTTGGTTCCGTCAAAAAGTACAATGGCATCAGACGGCACTCCGTTGTTACCCACCGGATCGATCTCTGCCGGCACAGGTTCCCACTGTTCCGTTTCTTTAGGATCTGTAGGCTCCTGGGCAACCTCTTCAGTGGTTTCTTCTTTCTGCGGATCGGCCTCGGTTTGCGCTTCTGCATTCTGGTTGCAGGCAATTAAAAATCCACAGCAAACAAGACCTAAACTTAATTGATAAATATGTTTCATAAGGGTGGTTTTATAGTCCTAAAATCTTCTTTAGTTTTTCTTCGTCGATGGCTGCTCCAGCAAAATCGTCAAAGCGTTTTGTGGTAGCCTCGATGATGTGATCGGCAATGAACTTAGCGCCTTCGCGCGCTCCTTGTTCTGGGCTTTTTATTACACACTCCCATTCCATCACTGCCCAAACATCGCAGCCGTATTCGGTTAGTTTGCTAAAGACAGTTTTGTAGTCGATCTGCCCATCACCCAAAGAACGATATCGTCCTGCACGGTCTTTCCAATCGCCGTATCCGCCGTAGGCTCCTTTTTTACCTGTAGGCTTGAATTCAGAATCCTTAACGTGGAAGGCCTTGATAAACTCGTGGTAGTGGTCTATGTAGGTAAGGTAATCGAGCTGCTGTAAAACAAAATGCGAAGGATCGTACAAAATATTCACCGCCTCATGCTTGCCAGTCGCTTCCAGGAAACGCTCAAAGGTCACCCCGTCGTGCAGGTCCTCTCCCGGATGAATCTCATAACAAACGGCAACTCCGTTGTCTTTGAATTCATCTAAAAGTGGTAGCCAGCGAGCGGCTAATTCTTTAAAGCCCATCTCTACTAATCCGGTGGGAAGCTGCGGCCACGGATGCCACATATGCCACATCAAAGCGCCACTAAAAGTAGCATGCGCCTTTAATCCTAAATGCTTACTCGCTCTGGCTGCAGAAAGCAACTGTTGGCGCGCCCATTCGGTACGCTTGGCAGGATTGTTCTTGCAGTCGTCCGGAGCAAAATTGTCGAACATTAAATCGTAAGCCGGATGTACAGCAACCAATTGCCCTTGCAAGTGGGTTGAAAGTTCGGTGATCTCCAGACCGTAGTCTGCTATCTTGCCTTTAAGTTCATCGCAGTAGGTTTTACTTTCTCCTGCTAACTTAAGGTCTATCAAGCGCGTTTCCCAAGTTGGGATCTGTATCCCCTTGTATCCGAGATCTCGTGCCCATCCGCAGAGTCCATCTAAGGAATTGAAAGGGGCTTTATCGTCCATGAACTGTGCGAGAAAAACCGCAGGTCCTTTTATTGTCTTCATGAGTTTATGCGTTTAAATCGATCCAAACATTCCCTTGCTTATGTGAAGCAACGGCTTGCTCTATAAAGTACATACCACGAACCCCATCTTCCATTCCAGGAAACTCGGCGGGGTTATAATCTTCGCCGCGAACAGCCTTGGCCATACCCTTGTAAATATTACCCATGGCATCGAAGATTCCTTCTGGATGCCCTGGAGGTAATTTGGTTCCTGATAGTGAAAGCGGATCGTTATAATCGTGACCTGGTTTTAAGGTACGCATGGGTTGACCGTCTTCTAGCCAATACACGTAATTGGGATTCTCTTGACCCCACTTTAGCGAGCCTTTATCACCATAAATGGCCACAGTAAAGTTATTCTCTTCTGCTGTTGCTATCTGACTGGCCCTAAGCACACCTTTGACATTCTTACCGAGACGCAAGAGTACAGTGCCGTCTATATCCATTTGGTTATCCTCGTATAGATGATTCAGATCCGCAAGTATGGACTTTACTTTTAAGCCTGAGACAAATTCTAACATTTGGTAGGCGTGTACACCAATATCGCCCATACAACAGGAAATACCAGATTTATCAGGATCCAAACGCCAAGTGGTTTTTCGGAGCTTCGGATCATGTATGATCGGGTTGATCCAACCTTGGTAATACTGAACATCTACCTTTTGGATCTTACCAATGACTCCCTGAGCGATCATCTGCTTCATTTGGCGAATCATCGGGTAGCCGGTATAGGTATGTGTCAAGGCAAATTGCTTCCCGCTGGCAGCTTGTACGGCTTGTAGCTCCAAAGCTTCTGCATAACTCATGGTCATGGGCTTTTCGCAGATCACATGAAACCCGTTCTCTAAGAGTTGCTTGGCCATAGGAAAGTGCAAGAAGTTAGGTGTTAGCACCGAGACAACCTGGATCCTATCGGCCTCAGGTATAGCCAACTCCCCAGCAATAAAAGCATCCAGATCTGCATAAATGCGATCTGTTGGCATGCCGAGTTCATTAGCAAAGTCTATACTCTTTTGTAGTTCCGGATTAAAAACCGCTCCGGTAAGCGCATATGCATCGAACATACTGGCAGCCACGCGGTGTAAAACCCCAATAAGGGAATCACCTCCACCACCAAGTACGCCCCACTTTATTTTTTGAGCCATAATTATTGTTGGTATTCTACTTTCTCGTTTTTAAACAGGAGTGCAAACAATACAAATACTACTGCGGCAAATGCTGCAGGATACAACCAAATCTGATTCCAAGTATGTTCGGTCTCTGAAATGGCAAATGCATCGGTGGTCTTACCGGCTATCCAGAATCCGATCAACATACCGACTCCGTAAGTAGCTAGGGTAATGAGCCCTTGTGCGGCACTCTTGTATTTTTCGCCTGCCTTACTGTCTGTATAGATCTGTCCTGACACAAAGAAGAAGTCATAACAGATACCGTGCAGCGCGATTCCTATCAGCAACATAAAATACATGCCATCCGGGTCTCCATAAGCAAATAGCAAATAGCGAACCGTCCAGGCTAACATGCCGACAAGGATGGTCTTTTTAAATCCGTAGCGCATAAAAAAGAAAGGCAATAGCAGCATAAAGAACACTTCTGAGAATTGCCCAATGGCCATCTTCTCTGCCGGTTTATCTACCCCTACCTCACCCAAGAAATGCCCGGCGTGCTGGTAGTAAAAGGCCAACGGAATACAGATCAAAACAGAAGCGATAAAAAAGATCAAGAAGTTTCTGTCCTTTAAAAGTTTTAACGCATCTAAGCCTAAAATAGTTGAGATACTTGCGCGTTCTGTAGAGCTCGGTGGTGTTTTTGGAAGTGTGAAACTGAACACACCCAAAACAGCACTGGCAATAGCACACATTAAAAAGGTGTTGCGCAACAAGCCGTCGGCGATCCCTGATTCGGAATCCCACAAGAAAATTCGGCTGATGCAAATCCCAGCGATGATCCAGCCTACGGTTCCCCATACACGAATTCGCGGAAACTGTTTGGACGGATCCGAGAGCTGATTAAAACTCACCGAATTTACCAAGGCCAGCGTTGGCATATAGGCTATCATATAACCCAAAACATAAGGATAGAAAGCGTCAAAACTCTCGGCATTGGCCAGTTGATACATCAGCACAGCACCAACCAAGTGCAACACACCCAATATGCGTTCTGCGTTAAAGTATCGGTCTGCAATAAGTCCTATGATAAAAGGTGCGATGATCGCCCCCCAGCTTTGAGTAGAATAGGCCATAGCCGTTTCTCCTCCATCAGAACCCAGGGTGTTTGTCAAATAGATCCCCATGGTCACGAACCAACCTCCCCAAATGAAGAATTCTAGAAACATCATGAAGGAGAGTTGAAAATAGGTGGATTTTTTCATTGTGTTTATTTAGTTAGTATGGTTGTTAGTTCATTTTGCTACCCAAGCTGATCAGCAGATCGCGCGTGGCCTCTATCCCTTCTTGTTCAGAGAGATTATTACCCTCGTATTCCACGCCGATATAACCGGTATAACCGGCATCCTTTACTACTTGAAGCATTCTGGCGTAGTCTATGGTTGTCTCGTAGCCGTCTTGGTCAAAGTCATAAGATTTGGCACTCACTGCCTTGGCAGCAGGCATCATGAGTTGAACCCCTTGGTAAATATCTGGGTATTCTTCTTCACACTCGCCCCACTTGGCTCCGTCTTTTCTCTTGACACAGAAGTTTCCAAAATCCGGCAGGGTTCCGCAATTGTCCATTCCAACAGCATTGATCACTTCCATTAAAAGAGGTGCATTAGAAGACTGCCAGCCATGGTTCTCAACCAGAACGTTCACACCTTTGGTCTTGGCATAAGCACCTAATTTAGACATTCCGTCTATGCTGTTTGCTTTCCACTCCTTATCATCCAAAGATCCGAAGAGATTGATTCTAATAGAATGACAACCCAACTCTGCCGCTGCATCGACCCAACGCTTGTGGTTTTCTACCGCTAAGTTACGGGCAGCTTCGTCATTGACCGACAGATCGCCTTCGCCATCTATCATGATGATCAAATTCTCCATTCCGGCCGCTTCGCTTTCTTCTTTGAGTCGTTGCGTTATAGCCTTTATTGCTTCGTCCTTACTGTCGTATTCTTCCATAGCCGAATTGTACAATTGACTCACATATTCCAACCCGGTAAAACCGTTGTCTTTGGCATAGGCCGCAAAGTCAAAAGGATCCATGCCTTCTTCTCGGATCATTCTGTGAATGGACCATTGCGCCAAGGATAATTTAAAGAAAGGATCCTTAGATTTTTCGACAACGTTTTCGGAGCTATTTTCGGTCTGGTTTTCAGCAGTTTTTTGTTCTTGGTCAGACTTACAACTCCCTAGAGTTAAGACTATTAGCAGAAATGTGAGAAGTGCAATATTTTGCCGCGATAGTTGCGTTTTCATTAGGAAAATTTTAGAAAGGACATCAAATTAACAATAATAAATTTGATTTATTACAGATAAGATAATTAATTTAGTTGCCCTGTAAAAATAACACCTTACAGCTAATCTTACCAAAACTAAACAGTAAAATGACAAGTTGTTTTCTCCCAAATCCTGATGCTGAATACGATGCGATCGTAGTAGGTACGGGGATTTCTGGCGGATGGGCCGCCAAAGAGCTCTGTGAGAACGGCCTTAAGACCTTGGTCTTGGAGCGCGGTCGCATGGTTGAGCACCCACAAGACTACACTACGGCTAATTTAGATCCTTGGGATCTGCCAAACGGAGGTACTGCTTCCCGCGAAACTCGACTAAAGAAACCCAAACAACACCGTACAGGTTATGTGACCAACGAAGCGCACCAGCATTTCTTTGTAGATGACCAAAAACACCCATACAACGAAGACCGTCGTTTCGATTGGATCCGAGGTTATCACGTTGGGGGTAGATCACTGATGTGGGGGCGTCAGAGCTACCGCATGGGAGATATCGATTTTGAGGCCAACAAAAAAGAAGGCATTGCCGTGGATTGGCCAGTTCGTTATGCGGACGTAAAAGAGTGGTATGACTATGTAGAAGATTATATAGGAGTAAGTGGAACCAATCTTGGGCTGGACATTTTACCTGACGGGAAGTTCCTAAAACCAATGGAGCTTAATTGTGTAGAAGAACACTTACAAGAAAAGATCGCCGAAAACTTTGACGATGGTCGTGTTTTGACTATCGGGCGAGCAGCTCACATCACAGAAGGAACCAAGCCTGGAAAAGGGCGTTCTCAGTGTTTGTATAGAAACCGCTGTATGCGCGGTTGTCCTTACGGAGCTTACTTTAGTTCCAACAGTAGTACTTTACCTGCTGCGGAGGCGACCGGGAATATGACATTAAGACCGAACTCTATAGTTTATGAGGTGATCTATGACGATGCCACCCAACAAGCAACTGGAGTTCGCGTGATCGATGCCGAGACCAAAGAGAAGATAGAGTTTAAAGCTCAGATCATTTTCCTTTGTGCATCTGCTGTTGCATCGACCTCTATTCTACTACAATCTAAATCAGATCGTTTTCCTAACGGACTTGGAAATGATTCTGGAGAGCTAGGCCACAACCTTATGGACCACCACTTTAGAGTAGGAGCCCAAGGAAAGGCTGTCGGTTTTGACGATAAATATTTTAAAGGCCGCCGAGCCAACGGAATCTACATTCCTCGTTTTAGAAATTTAGGTGGAGATACCGACGTTGCTACCTTTAAACGTGGTTACGGATATCAAGGTGGAGCCAATCGTGGATCTTATGGCGATATGGTAGCCGAATTGAAATACGGCCCAGAACTTAAAGAAGCTATTTTAAAGCCAGGAGAATGGAGCATGAACTTGCTCGGTTTTGGTGAGACCTTACCAGACCACAGCAATCGTATGTATTTAGACTACGACAAGCTTGACGAATGGGGCTTGCCTACCGTTACTTTCGACGCTGATTTTGGTGAGAACGAACTTGCCATGCGTGAAGACATGAAAGAACAAGCGGCTAAGATGTTAGAGACAGCTGGCTTTACAGACATTGTGACTTATGACGATATTGGAGGAATGGGTCTTGGAATCCACGAAATGGGAACTGCTCGTATGGGTCGTGACCCTAAAACCTCAGTACTGAATAAGTGGAACCAGGTTCATGCCTGTAAGAACGTATATGTAACAGATGGCTCCTTTATGACCTCTGCCGGGTGTCATAACCCGTCACTAGGGTATATGGCCTTTACCGCTCGTGCAGCGAATCACGCGGCAGAGCAATTCAAGAAAATGAAAGAAGCATAAAACTACAAACCATGGATAGAAGACAAGCATTAAAGAATATTGGACTTACTACAGGTTTTGTAGTGGCTTCACCTGCGCTCTTTAGTTTATTGGAGAGCTGCACCAGTTCTGACCCAAAATGGGTTCCGGTTTTTATGGATGAGACCCAAGCGATGATCGTTGGCCGTTTTGCCGATGTTTTCCTCCCTAAAACAGAGGAGACTCCAGCCGCGACCGAACTCAACGTAGTTCAGTTTATCGACACCTATTGGAACGAGGTTTCTACACTAAAGTACCAAGGAAAGATACAAACCGTATTTGGAGAAGTTATTGGAATGATGAAAGCTGAGCATGGCGAAGATCTTTCTGTCATGACAGACGAGAACTATATGGCCTTTTTAGATGCCAATATGTTACACCCTAGAGACGAAAAGCGTGATCCACCAGGGACCAATCAGAGTGTCGAGGCCTTAGAGGATGACACACCGCTTACTGTCTCGAAGTTCTTGAACGGACTCAAATGGATGTGCATTAACGGCTACTTGACTACCCAACAAATGGGTGAAGAGTACTTGGTCTACGAACCTGTACCGGGAACCTATGTTTGCGACGACTTGCAGACACTCACAGGAGGAAAACGTTATTCACTATAGTAACGCATCCAAATATGGAAAGAAGACAATTCATAAATAATGTAGCGCTCGCCTCGGTGGGCGCTTCGTTTTTAGGAGGCAGCCTTAAAGCGCATGCTGCCAACGCTTTTGTAACGGCAAAGAACAAATTTCCACTGCATTTTGCACCGCATGATGGCATGTTCAAGGCCCATGCAGGAGCAGACATTTTAGATCAGATCCAATTTATGGCAGATCAGGGCTTCACGGCTTTCGAAGACAACGAGCTCAAAGGTAGATCGATTGCAACCCAAGAGGCCATGGCGGCTTTGCTTAAAAAGCACAACATGACCATGGGGGTCTTTGTAGCGCATAAGATCTATTGGAGCGAACCCAACTTAGCCAGCGGCAAGGAAGATTATCTTAAAGAGTTTTTAGCCGACATTAAAGATTCTGTAGCCGTTGCCAAGCGTATTGGCGCCAAATGGATGACTGTAGTGCCAGGCCACGTAGACCTCAGACTTTCTAAAGATTATCAAACCGCCAAT
The DNA here is from genome assembly GCF_002163875.1 of Gilvibacter sp. SZ-19. Lineage (GTDB taxonomy): Bacteria > Bacteroidota > Bacteroidia > Flavobacteriales > Flavobacteriaceae > Gilvibacter. The sequence goes on from NZ_CP019333.1 coordinate 724,021, forward strand.
GTCGTAAACGCCTTGCGAAAAGCTTGCGAAATTTTAGAGCCTCACGGATTGGTCATGGTTTTGGAACCCTTGAATTTTAGAAACCATCCGGGACTTTTCTTGACCGAATCGCCTCAGGCCTATCAGATCTGTAAAGCGGTGAACAGTCCTTCATGTAAAATTCTATTTGACATCTATCATCAGCAAATACAAGAAGGAAATCTTATTCCAAACATAGAAACTTGTTGGGACGAGATTGCCTATTTCCAAATAGGAGACAATCCGGGGCGTAATGAACCCGGCACGGGAGAGATCAATTACCGAAATGTCTTTAAGTACATTCACGATCGCGGCTTCAAAGGAGTTTTAGGAATGGAACACGGCAACTCCATGCCTGACAAAGCAGGAGAACAGGCCGTGATCAATGCTTATTTAACTGCGTCAAACTTCGATTAAGGATATCTTAATATTTCAAATATATTTTTAATACCCCTAATTTTTTAGGGGTATTTTTTGTTATGTTGATAAAAATTAAATACTACCCCCTATTTTTTAGGGGGTATACTATTTAAAATTATATTTTTGAGATATCAACTCACAGATTATGAAGAAAATCGAGGCGATCATCAGGAAATCAAAGTTCGAAGAAGTAAAACAGGCTCTGCACGAAGTGGAGGTGAATTTCTTCTCTTATTGGGACGTGTCTGGGCAAGGCAACGAAAAACACGGATCTGTTTACCGTGGTGTTCCCTACAAGACCAGCGATATCCAACGCCGATGGCTTTCTATCGTGGTCAATGACGACTTTGAAGAGCGCACCATTAAAGCAATAATAGAATCTGCCAAAACCGGCAGCGTGGGCGACGGAAAGATCTTTGTGAGCGCAATAGAAGAAGTATACAGAATTCGCACCGGAGAACGCGGTGGGCAAACCCTATAACAGAAGTAATGGAACACGCAGTTTTTACCATCAACAACGTATGGATGATGATCTCAATTGGTTTGGTATTCATCATGCACTTGGGCTTTGCCTCTTTGGAATCTGGCCTAACACGGTCTAAAAATACCATCAACATCCTCTTTAAAAATGTAATGATACTGGCTATCGGGCTTTCTACTTACGCCTTCTTTGGGTTTAGCCTCATGTACCCCGGAGAAGCTTTTGCTGGTGATTACTTTGGTTTTAAAGGGTTCGGGCTGCCGCTCCCCAATGGCGGCCTGACCGAAACCTACAATGTGGGTTATACCTTTTATACCGAATTCTTGTTCCAAGCCATGTTTGCCGCAACAGCAGCTACCATTGTTTCAGGAGCTGTAGCCGAACGCATCAAGATCAACAGCTTTCTGATCTTTTCGCTATTCTACGTAGGCCTTATTTACCCGATGGTTGGTATGTGGCACTGGGGTGGTGGTTTCTTGGCAGAAATGAACTTTCACGACTTTGCAGGCTCTACTTTAGTGCATTCTGTAGGCGGATGGGCCGCCTTGATCGCTGTTATCTTATTAGGCCCTAGAATTGGAAAATATACTGCGGATGGAATAAAACCCATCTTCGGACACAATGTACCCTTAGCGACCCTGGGTGTATTTCTACTGTGGTTTGGTTGGTTTGGATTTAATGGTGGATCCGTGCTGAGCGCGGACCCCGCCACAGTATCGCTGGTGTTGGTTACTACCTCATTGGCGGCAGCCACGGGCGCTGTAGGTGCTTTCTTTACTTCCTATATTAAGTTTAGATCTTATGACGTGACAATGATTCTCAACGGCGTCCTTGCTGGTTTGGTTGGAATAACTGCGGGCGCCGATGTCATGTCGCCTAACGAAGCAATGATTATTGGAGCGATATCAGGAGGACTCTGCGTATTGGCCATTAGCACTATCGATCGTTTAAAATTAGACGATCCGGTAGGGGCTATCTCTGTGCATTTGGTTTGCGGTGTTTTTGGAACCTTAGCCGTAGGTATCTTCGGAGACAAAGCCGGATTGGGGCAATTGTGGATACAGACCAAAGCAATTTTGATCATCGCTGGATTCTGCTGTTTAACCTCTTTTGTGATCCTGTACGCCATTAAGCGCACCATGGGACTGCGCGTTACCGCAAGAGAAGAGATAGAAGGCTTAGACACCCACGAACACGGCATGACCGCTTACCCCGATTTTAGACTGAACGAGCATTAAGCTGCTCGCGCTAAGAAGTATTTTTTATGTATTTTTGAGGCCGATTAGGCGTAGCTTGGCACGGACTGTAATTTAGCACCGTCCGAAGCGACCAAGAGCGCATTACAGACACGAGAAGATTCCTGTTTATGGCCTATTTATTTACCTCTGAAAGCGTATCAGAAGGACACCCAGATAAAATTTCCGATCAGATCAGCGATGCACTGCTGGACCATTTTCTAGCCTTTGACCCAGAAGCCAAAGTTGCTTGCGAAACCTTAGTAACGACTGGACAGGTGGTTTTGGCCGGCGAAGTGAAGAGCAATACCTATTTGGATGTACAACAAATAGCCCGAGAAGTGATCAACAAGATCGGATATACCAAAGGTGCCTATCAGTTTAGTGGTGATTCCTGCGGAGTGATCTCATTGATCCACGAGCAATCTCAGGATATCAACCAAGGAGTTGACCGCGCTAGCAAAGAAGAGCAAGGTGCCGGAGACCAGGGAATGATGTTTGGCTATGCCACTAGCGAGACCGAAAATTATATGCCTTTGGCTTTAGAGATCTCTCACTCAATTTTACAGGAACTGGCTGCCATCCGCAGAGAAAACAATCAGATCACTTACCTGCGTCCAGACAGCAAGAGTCAAGTCACCATAGAATACAGTGACGACAATATACCTCAGCGCATTGACGCCATAGTGATCTCTACCCAGCACGACGATTTTGACAGCGACGACGACCGCATGCTAGCCAAGATCAAAAAAGACCTCATTGAGATATTGATCCCTAGAGTGAAAAGCAAATTGCCTGCTTATGCGCAGGCACTTTTCAACGACGATATTAAATACCACATCAACCCTACCGGAAAATTTGTGATTGGTGGCCCACACGGTGATACGGGACTTACTGGCCGTAAGATCATTGTAGACACCTATGGCGGCAAAGGCGCTCATGGTGGTGGAGCCTTTAGCGGAAAGGACCCGTCTAAGGTAGACCGCTCTGCCGCTTACGCAGCCAGACATATCGCCAAGAATTTAGTTGCTGCAGGAGTCGCTAAGGAAGTTTTGGTACAAGTGTCTTATGCCATTGGCGTAGTAGAACCGACCTCTATCTTTGTAGATACCTATGGTACTGCCCAAGTAGCCATGTCCGATGGTGAAATAGCTCAAAAAGTTGCAGAAATCTTTGACATGCGCCCAGCGGCTATTGAAAGCCGATTGAAATTGCGCAGCCCTATGTATTCTGAAACTGCTGCTTACGGACATATGGGTCGCAAGCCGGAAACAGTGCACAAGATATTTGAAAGTCCATACTCGGGGCGCGTAGAAAAAACCGTAGAGCTCTTTACTTGGGAAAAGCTCGATTATGTAGACCAGGTAAAATCGGCCTTTAACTTATAAGCAAAAAAGGGAGCTCATTTAGAGCTCCCTTTTTTTTTTCATTGCATCAATCAGACTACAGCTCGTAACGGACTATCAACATCACTATACGAGGCAGTACAAAGAACTGCGAGGTGTTGTTGAAGTTTTCATTAAAGCTGTCGTTGTTTAAAAAGTCCACATCCAAAAGGTTGGTGGCTTGCAACTGGTATTCCCACTTGCTGTCTTTTTCTCGGTAATACAGGTTAGCATCTAAGAACGAATAGGTGTTCTCAATGGTCCCTGCTGCATCGGTATAGTTGAAGTAACTCCACTCGGCATTGAAAGTGAAATTCTGCAAGAATACGGCGTCAAAGTTCACGAAAGGTTGGTGGGTCGTAAAAGTAGACTCCACTCCTGCGTTGTCGTAATTGTTGAGCGTTAAACGATACCCCAATTCAATGTTTGGCCATTCGCGGAAGCTGGTTCTCAAACTACCGTTATAGCTCTGGGTAAAGTTGATACTCTCGCGAATATCCTCGTTAATGATATTGTTGAATTTCCCCCAACTCACGTTTCCGCCAACAGCAAAACGCAGGCGTTTGATGTTCTTGGTGAATCTGGCAAAGGCAGAGAGGGTCTCGTCGGCAAAATTGCTGTCTAAGTTGATAGGATTAGAAACCTGAGTAATTCCTGCCAACTGAGTGTTGTTCTTAATGGCCTCAATACGGCGCGTATAATTGATGTTCGCACTCACATTGGTGTAATTGAACATATTGAAGCTGAAATAGGTGAGGTTGTAATTGTGTACAAAGGCATTCTCCAAATTGCGGTTACCTCTAAACAAACGGTTGTAGTTGTTAAAAATGTAGCCTTCCGCAAAATTGTTCACGTCTGTGTACTGCGCTTGGATGGAATAATTAAGGCGGATGTTCTCGCTCTTTTTAAGCTCCACTATGGCGTTGAAGTTCGGTAATACGAGCCATTCATTATTCTCTGAAACACTACCCAACTGCTCGCTTTTCACCCGGTAATTGTGTAAGGTTGCTCCTGGGGTAAAAGTAAATATTCCCGTTTTGAACTTGTAGTTTACTCCTATAAAGTAATCGCTGAAGTTAAAGGTGACATCGTTATTGAACTCATCGTCCTCAAAAGCCGATGGCGGCCCGGTGAACATAAATTCCTGGAAGATCCCGGAGTTGAAATCCTGACGGCTCAAAGTCGCACCAACATTGATATTCACATTGCTCTTATTGTTGATCACGTAATAGTAATCTACCTTGGCGTCTAATTTGTTGGTCTTGATGCGTCGCTGCTGATTCACATCGTAACGATCCATGCGCTGTAGCGGATCAAAAGTGTCTTGCGAACTGTCAAAAGGCGCCGCCGGATTCACTTGCGTAAAGACTCCTCTAAACGGAATCGAATCTTGGATCACACTGTAAAAAGGATCCTCGTCTTGATACAAATGCTGCACCTGCCCAGCAAAGATGTTGTTCTCATCTAAGGTGTAATAGGCATTGATGTTTTGATTTATAGAGAAAGGCGTGGTATTCTCGTCCTCGTTGATCTCGTTCGGATTATTATTTACTGTGGAGACGATAGCGCTCACCTCACTTTGATCAGAGGTCTTTCCAAGGACATCATAATCCAACTGGAAATTCGAGTTCGGCTTGTAAATAGCACTCATCTTGAGCATCCCCAACTGGGTGCGCTGATCGTTAATATTGTTTGTGGTCTCTGTAATTCCCGTAGCCACATAGTTACGGATCGTATTAGTAATATAGCTGGTTCTATTATCTGAAAGAATAGAAAAACCACTGATGTCTAATGACTTGCTCGCGTTCCAACTAAAGTTCGCTGCCAAGAAGGAGGTTTCGATGGCATTGGCGCGGTTATTTTGGCCCACTGCAAAACCTAAGTCTCCAGTATTGATATTGAAATTAGTACCTCCGCCGCGATTGAAATTTCTAAATCCTCCCGTAAAGTTGAAATAGTCTCTAAACGTAAAAGGCACTTGCCCAATATCATTGAAGTCTGTGATTATATTCACACTGTAATCCGGACTGTAGTAGAACAGTTTAGGGTAAATCAAATAGCGCTCTTTCTCCTTGCTATCAAATCCGATTCCACCAGAAACCTCACCAAACCAGAAGTTCTTCTTCCCTTCTTTTAGCTTAATGTTTATAGCAATGTTATCTTGATCATTACCAAGCCCACGCATCTGGTCTACCTCGTTGTAATTTCGCAATACCTCCACCTTGTCTACCGCATCTGCAGGTATATTCTTGGTAGCCAGCTTGGAATCTCCGTCAAAGAAGTCCTTGCCTTCTACCATGACCTTAGAAACAGTCTTCCCTTCTACTTCTATCTCTCCGTCGTCATTGACCTCAACTCCGGGGAGCTGTTTCATCACGTCTTCTAATTTGCGTTCGTTCCCTGTGGTAAAGGAATCCGCATTGTAGACAATAGTATCGCCCTTTACGGTAACCGGCATCTCGTAGACTATCTCTACCCCATCCAATTGATTGGGTGCTGGGTTCAAGGTTACGTCTCGGGTCATGTCCGAAGCCCCTTCTGGAACATTCAAATCGAACTCCACTGTCTCTAGGCCTAAAAAGCTAGCCTTAAGTGTGTAGGTATTGTTAGTCGGTAAGTCTAATTGATAACGCCCTTCGTAATTGGTAATAGCGTAAGACTCGATCTCGCCTGTTTCTTTAATGGTGGCGATAATGTTTGCAAGTTCCAAAGGTTCTCCGATAGAGTCTTTGATAACCCCTCTTAATTTAATGCTCTGGGCGTCTGCGTCAAAGCTAAATAAAGACAATAGGATGCTTATAAAGAGTAATTTCTTCATGGTTGGCTGCACTGTATTTTGATTGATTGATTAACCTCGGAATCCTCCGCGTCTGCCGCCGCGTCCACGGCCCCACATTTCGCGCATTTCTTCCATTTTATCGGCAACGATCTTTTGGTATTCCTCGCGAGTCACGACTTTCCCTTTAGAAGGTGCCTTGATCTCGATTGGATCTTCTGGATTCATTACAATTTTAGAACAGAGAATAGTGGTTCTATAAACATTGAGCTCTAAGATTAGCCCCGGCAAACCGCCGTATTCTCCAGGTCCGTGCTTTACTGGGATCATAGGAGTATACCAAGCAGTTACTATGACTTCCTTAGGGATCTCTATCTGACTCATTGGATCATCATCGGCATTGGCAGTATCGGTGGAGTCCTTTGCCTTTTCTTGGTCGGCATTTTCTCCGCGATCTCTCCCGCCTCTTCGGCGAGCCATACTCCAGTCGTTCTCGTCTATCTTTTTTACCGCGGTGACTTTGATGGCCAGATATTGTCCGATCATTTTAGACTCCTTGGTCTCTTCCCATTCCAAATTGGCAATTTCGTCCTGGATCAAGAATTGTTTTCCATAGAACTCTTGCTCTTGCACCAATTGACCAGTCTCCAAATTCTTGTATTGATCTCCCGGCGTAAAACTACCCATCATCATACCCATCCAACGACTACCTCCATTTGCATCGGTTTCTAAAACCTCTTCTTCTTTGTATATGGATTCTTGCCCGTTAAAGGAAAGCACATAAGTCTTCTCTAGGTACTTACGCATGCGCTCGGCGATCATCTTTTTCATCTCCTCGGTCATTTCGCGACCGCCCCAATCCATATCTACGGTAGTTTTTGATTGGTAGTAGGCCTTTCCGCTAAATTCCTGAGCGCTCATGGTGATACTCAAAAGCATCAACATTAGGGGTAGTAGTTTTTTCATTTCCTTGAAAATTAACAGTTTAGTGTTGAATAGCATAGCTAATTTAAAGCCTTTAGACTCGTAGCAGCCCAAGAGGTTTACTAAAGCTTTGTTAAATTTCACTAACCGCCAATTCTGATCTCAAAGCTGTTACCATTGCCACGGCGATTGTCTGGCTGATAACGATCGCGCATTTCTTTCATTTTCTCTTCCATAATAGCGTTGTACTCCTCTTGAGTCACTTTTTTGCCTTTAGTCGGCTCTTCTACTTTTACGCCGTCTTTCGGGTTGAGAACGATCTTGCTGCAAAGTATACTTTGTGTACCGTCAGAGATCTCTAAAATTAAACCAGGCAATCCGTAATGTCTACCGGGTCCGTGCCCAAGAGGGATCTGCGGAGTATACCAGGCTGTAATGGTGATTTCCTCTTCTGTGGTTTCGCTACTAGCTTCGGTACCTTCTTCTTCATTGCTACTAAAAGAGGACTGCACCGTACGAGTTTCGGTTCTGGTAGCTTTAAAACAGGTGTACTCCCCAATATTCTTGGTCTCTTTGGTAAGGGTCCATTCTAGCTCAGGCAGGGAATCTTTGATCAGAAAGGTTTTTCCAAAGATGTCGCTTTTGTTCGCCAGACGATTCTCAGAAATGTTCTTGTAAAGCACATCGGCCTCTCCGGCTCCGGCTACAACGATCTGCATACCTCCGCCACCCACCGTTGGTGTCTCTAGCGATTCTACCACCTTGTATAAAGAGGCATCTTTATTAAAGTCCAAAGTGTATTCCTTTTCGAACTGTTTCTTCATCATAGCCAGCAATTGCTCTTGCATTTCAGAAGGAACCTGAGTACTGTCTAATTTGATATCCAACTTGCGCTGGGTCTTGTAAGTGGCTATTCCTTGAAATTCCTGGGCATGCACGCTTCCAATAAAAAAGGTCAATGCCAATGAAAGATAAACGAGAGTCTTCATAGTTGTTCTATTTTTTGTTTTGATGACACCACAAAGATGCACAAACCTAATATTAAGCCAAGTTAAGCATTGTTAAGCACTGTTAAGCAATTTGGAAAATGCCGCCTAATACACCTACTTTTGAATCATGAAGCCGACAAAATACAAAGGCATACTCTATTTTATCATCGCGGCAATCACACTTACGCTTTGCCTGCAAGCCTATTGGTTCTATCGCAGTTTTAAGGCGGAGCAAAAAGAATTGATCTCTGACGTACAGGTCAGTCTCAATAAAGCAGTCGACGATTATTTTACCCAACTAGCTCAGAAGCAGAGCATGCTCTTTGCAAGTGATACCTTGACGGTAAGCATAGACAACCCTTCTTTTAACTTTCCAGACCGATGGGAGTTTATAGACAGTATCTCTGGAGGTACTATTCAACATTTTGAGCTCACCGATTCTTTAAACGGATCGAGTTTTACTGCGGTCAGTATTATAGACTCCGTAGCCAATGAGCGCCCTCGACTTAAAATAAGAGACACCCTACGCAGCTTCTTTAGCCGTTTGGGTAGACGCCCCTTTGAACTTCTGACCAACAAAATTGTGATCTCTTTTGCTGAGGATCAAATGTCGCTATCAGTCTTAGATTCATTATTTCACGAAGAGCTTCACCAGCGCGAACTTTGGATAGACTACGGCTTGGAATATCAAGCCCCATGGGCAGAGAAACAGCAGTTCGGAAAACTTTCATCTAGCGATGCAACGCAAACCCTAAAGGCCAAGTCAAATTTCTTATTGGCAGATGCAACCTTAGATCTGTATTTCAAGAATACCACGCCACTTATTTTACATCGCAATGGGGTGAGTTTAGGACTCTCGCTCATATTTGTGGCCTGTATAATAGGTTGTCTCCTTTATTTGCTCAAGATAATTCGCCAGCAGAAGCAATTGGCAGAGATCAAGAACGATCTGATCTCCAACATTACCCATGAGTTCAAAACACCATTGGCAACCATTGGTGTTGCCTTAGAAGGAATTCAGAAGTTCAATGCAGACAACGACCCCGAGAAAAGTAAAAAGTATGCGGCCATGTCTCAAGAACAGGTCAAAAAGCTGTCTGGCATGGTAGAGAAACTCTTAGAGACTGCCACCTTAGACAGCAACGCCCTTGTTTTGAATAAAGAAGAAATTGACTTGGTTGCACTTTGTAAACGCTTAGCAGTTTTGCCTGAGGCCTATGTTGGCAGCACTAAGCGTATCAGCCTTAATGCAGCACCAGAAAGCTTAGCCGTTAATGTTGATCCCTTCCATTTAGAGAATGTGATCAATACCCTTATTGATAATGCGCTCAAATACGGGGGAGATACGATTAGCTTGAATATTACTTCGGATGCCTCCGCAGCAACAATAGCTGTCCACGACAACGGAAATGGGCTGAGCAAAGCCCAGAGTCAGCGCATTTTTGAAAAATTCTATCGCGTACCTAAAGGCGACACCCACGACATTAAAGGTTTTGGCATTGGCTTGTATTACGCTAAGAATATCATAGAAAAACACGGTGGACAAATTAGTGTATCCACTAAAGACGGAACCACTTTTACCCTATCTATCCCTCATGAATAAAGCGATTCACATCTTACTAGCAGAAGACGAACCGGCTCTGGGACAGATCATAAAAGAGAGCCTGGAAACCCGAGAGTTCAAGGTAACCCTCTGCACTAATGGCGAAGAAGCCTTAAAGGCTTATGCAACTGAAAAACCGGAACTATTGGTTTTAGATGTAATGATGCCCGTAAAAGATGGCTTTACCTTGGCCAAGGAGATCCGAGCAGAAGACGCGCAAACACCCATAATCTTTCTAACGGCGAAATCACAGACCGAAGATGTGGTCAACGGTTTCAACTTGGGTGGCAACGACTATTTGAAAAAGCCCTTTTCTATGGAAGAGCTGATAGTTCGAATTAAAAACGCGCTAAAACAAAACGATGCGCCGAGCAAGAACACCAATTTCACTTTGGGTGATTTTAACTTCAATGCCAACCGACAAGAGTTGCAGTATAAAGACAAGGCTCCGGTAAAACTCACCCACCGAGAAAGTGAATTGTTGTTTCACCTCTGTGCCAACAAGAATCAACTGCTGGATCGCTCGTTCATTCTTAAAAAACTTTGGGGCAGCGACGACTTTTTCAACGCCCGCTCTATGGATGTGTTCATCTCAAATTTACGCAAGAAATTAAAGGCCGATTCCTCCCTGCAAATCGTCAATGTGCGCGGCTTCGGATACAAGCTGATTTGCGATTAGTTTTTGTATCTTGACAGCATGAAGCTGTTGCTTTTCCTACTCTTACCAGTCATGGCCTTTGGCCAACTCAAGCTAAAGGATAAAATGCCTTTGGACGCCGATCGCTTTATAGGGGTAGACTCTTATAAGAACACTTACTTTTTGGTCAACAACGCACTAATCAAAACCAGTGACAAGGACCGTTGGAACTATGCCGATTTTACCCTGGGCAGCATAACCGAGGTAGACATTATAAACCCTTTGAGGATCTTGGTCTATTACGCCGATTTCAACATTGTGGTCTTTTTGGACAACACCTTGAACGAGATAGAGCGAATCAACTTTAACCAAGTAGAAGACTATCTGAATATTGAGACGGTTCGAATGGCCAACAACAACAGTGTCTGGGTTTTTAATAAAGATGCACAGCAGCTGGAGCTCTATAATTATCGATCGGGCAAACGCAGTATCATCTCCCAGCCAATCCAAGGCAATTTACTTTCTACGGCCAGTGATTTTAATTTTTGCCATATCCTTACAGAAGAAGAGGTCATTACTTATAATGTGTACGGGAGCATTTTGCGCAGCTACGACAACCCAGGATATACTCGATTGTGGGCCTCTTCGCCCAGAGGTGTATTGGCCTTGGACAAAGCGGGAACCATTTACTTTACCGAGGCTCCCGCAGGCGAGTTCAAACCGCGAGTGGAAGGCGTAAAAATAGCCGTGAAAGACTTGCAACTAAGTTCAGAAATCCTGTATATTTACGATGGAGATTTCGTGTACTCCTTCAAGCTAACCAAACCCTAAAGAATCCTTATTTTATGCATGTTGCGATAGCCGGAAACATAGGCTCAGGAAAGACTACGCTCACCAAATTATTGGCCAAACACTACAAATGGCAACCCCATTTCGAAGATGTGGAAGACAACCCATATCTGGACGATTTTTACAACCAGATGGAGCGCTGGTCATTCAACCTGCAGATCTACTTTTTAAACAGTCGATTCAGACAGATAGTTGACATACGAGAAAGTGGTAAGGATTATATACAGGATCGCACCATTTATGAGGATGCCTACATATTTGCGCCGAACTTGCACGCCATGGGGTTGATGACCAATCGCGACTACGAGAACTACCGTTCACTCTTTGACCTGATGGAAAGTGTGACCGAAGCGCCAGACCTTTTGATCTATTTGCGAAGCTCGATTCCGAACTTGGTGAGTCAGATCCACAAGCGTGGTCGTGAGTATGAAAATTCTATCAGTATAGATTACCTAAGCAGACTCAACGAACGTTATGAAGCTTGGATACACGACTACGACAAGAGCAACCTACTGATCTTTGACGTAGATACTTTAAACTTTGTAGATGAGCCAGAAGACCTTGGAAATGTGATCAGTCGCATTGACGCGGAACTTCACGGATTATTCTAAAACCTATATTTAATTTAACCCAGATCGATCATGAAACATTTAAAATTGCTAGCCCTTTTGCTGCTTGTACCTGTGTATATCGCTTGCAGCTCAGATGACGACAATAACACCACACAAGAAGAAGTTGAAGCCTCTTTGGTAGGCACATGGACCGCAGAGACCATAGATTTCGACTCTACCATCACCACAACGGTAGAAGGCCTTCCGGTCACAGCCACCCAAGAAGGCGAAGGTTTCGATATCGATGCCACCATCACCTTTTCTGAAGATCCAAATACCGTAAACTCAGACGGGCAATTTTCCATGACAGTCACTACTACTTTCTTAGGCGTGAGCGAAACGGAAACCTTAGAAAATCTCGATCTCATTGGAGATGGCATGTGGACTTTGTCTGACAATACCTTAGTGATTACCGGTACTGCGGATGATCAAGATGCTACTATAACAGTAGAACTCTTAACCGCCGATAGCTTACGCTTGCGCATTGAGCAAACAGAGATGCTAGACACCCCTGTTGGTACAGGCGAGGTAGATGCCGTTTTTGTGGCGACCTTTTCCAGATAAACAAAACATAATCAAATAGCGTATTTTTGTGTGTAAAGAATCGTGTTTACCTACGTCCTATTTACATGCATAGAATCGTATTACCCTTATTTATATTCCTGCTGAGTCAGTATGGTCTAGCGCAACGATCTTCGCTAGATACGCTACAATCCGACGCCAATATTTGGCAAACCTTTAAATACGACGCCAAAAGTGCCTTTGGTGGTTTTAAACACAGCATAACAGCTCCTGCCAGATGGCAAGGTGATGACTACTTAACCGCTGTCAGTGTGCTTACGGTAACCTCTATGTTTACGGCGCTTGATCAATCTGCCCGGAATTATTTTGTCGAACAAGAACCCCAAGCACCGGGAGTATTAAAGGAATTTGGGTGGTACTTTGGCAGTCCACAGAACTTCTTTATGGTATCCGGAGGGATTTATGGCTTCGGACTCTTAACCAAAAATGAGAAGGTACGTAAAACCGGAGTGCTCATTATTGCCTCCGCAGCAACCTCTGGACTCTTCCAAACTTTCTTTAAGACCGCAGTTGGTCGCGCACGCCCTGATGATTTTACCGGCCCATTTGAGTTTGAACCCTTTAAAGGTACAGCCAGATACCACTCCTTCCCTTCAGGACACACGATCTTGTCTATCTCTATGGCGCATTCCATAGCCAAGCAATTTGACAACTTTTGGGTAAAGTCTGGTATTTATGCCTTAGGGAGTATTGCTCCTATTTCTCGACTTTGGGACGATGCCCATTGGGCATCAGACATTGTTTTGGGAGCCGCCATAAGCATTGCTGTTGTAGACAGTGTAGACAATTTCTTATTCGGCAGTAAACGCTACGAGAACACCTACAAGAATCGCAATAGGATAAGCTGGCGGTTCACAGCCGGACCAAATACTGTTGGTCTGCTAGGAACCTTTTAAATAAAAAAAGCCGCTCAATTTGAGCGGCTTTTCTATATGCTTAAAGGTCTAATTAGTTAGAAGACTCTTCTGATCCTTCTACAACCTTTTTTACTTCTTTCTTTACCTCGATCTCCACTTTAGCACCTTCGGCATCTTTGTAAGCTTCAACCTTAGCCTCTACTTCTTCTGGGGTACCAGTAAAAGTTTCGGTAGTGGTCTCACCGTCTTTAGTAACTTTTACAGTAGCTGTTGCAGTTGCTTCAGCATCCTTGTCCATAGTTACTTCTACAGTGATATCTTCAGTACCTTCTGCCATAGCTGTGGCATCTCCGTTCATTTTGATGATGGTCTTCTTGCCATCCTCAGAAACGAATTCCATCATAGTAGCTTCTGCGTAAGCAGTTTCGTCACCATGACCTCCTAAGATCGGAGCAATTACCAATCCAACCAAACAAGTAAGTTTAATTAAGATGTTCATAGACGGCCCTGAAGTATCTTTAAATGGATCACCTACAGTATCACCAGTTACAGCAGCTTTGTGTGCATCAGAACCTTTGTAGGTCATCTCACCGTCGATCTCAACACCAGCTTCAAATGATTTCTTAGCGTTGTCCCAAGCTCCTCCAGCGTTGTTCTGGAAAATAGCCCACATTACACCGCTAACACATACACCAGCCATATAACCTCCTAGTGGCTCAGGACCGAATACCAATCCGATAACGATAGGAGTTACAATAGTGATCAATCCAGGAACGATCATCTCTCTTAAAGCAGCTTTAGTTGAAATGTCAACACACTTCGCATACTCTGGAGTACCAGTTCCTTCCATGATACCTGGAATCTCTTTGAACTGACGACGTACTTCTTTTACCATTTCCATAGCAGCTTTACCTACAGACTTCATAGCCAAGGCGGAGAATACTACAGGAATCATTCCCCCTACGAATAGGGCGGCCAATACATCAGCTTTAAAAATGTTGATCCCTTGGATACCTGTAAAGGTTACATAAGCAGCAAATAATGCCAAGGCAGTCAAAGCTGCAGAAGCAATTGCAAATCCTTTTCCAACAGCAGCAGTTGTGTTACCTACTGAGTCAAGGATGTCTGTACGTTGACGTACGTGCTCTTCTAGTTCACTCATCTCTGCAACACCACCGGCGTTATCTGCGATAGGACCAAATGCATCGATTGCCAACTGCATAGCAGTAGTTGCCATCATAGCAGAAGCAGCAAGTGCAACTCCGTAGAATCCGGCAAGCTCATAAGAACCGTAAATAGCAGCAGCAAAAAGCAATACAGACCAAAGTGTAGATTTCATACCTACAGCCAGACCTGCAATGATGTTAGTCGCAGCACCAGTTCCTGAGTTCTGTACAATATCTAATACTGGTTTCTTCCCGAGAGAAGTGTAGTAAGCAGTAACGAAAGAGATCAAGGCTCCAACAGCCAATCCGATACATGCAGACCAGAATACGTTTATAGAAGCGATCTCCTTAGCACCTTCTCCGAAGAAGTTCATGGTCAAGGTCTCTGGCAACATCCAACCGATAAGGAAGTAACTAGCGATCAAAGTAATGATGATCGCGAACCAGTTACCCATATCCAAGGCTTTCTGTACCTGCGCTTCTTTAGCGTCGTTGTTTTTAATGCGAACCAAGAAGGTTCCCAAGATAGAAGCCAAAACTCCAACTCCAGCAATTACTAGCGGAAGTAAGATAGGCCCCATATTGTTAAATGCGTCTGTGTAAGCAGCTCCGGCGCTCATATCACGGATAACGTAGTTACCCAATACCATGGCAGCCAATACAGTTGCTACATACGAACCAAACAGGTCAGCACCCATTCCGGCAACATCTCCTACGTTGTCACCAACGTTATCTGCGATAGTTGCTGGGTTACGTGGATCATCTTCTGGAATACCCGCTTCTACTTTACCTACAAGGTCAGCTCCTACGTCGGCAGCTTTGGTATAGATACCACCACCAACACGAGCAAAAAGAGCAATACTTTCTGCACCAAGTGAGAATCCTGCAAGCGCTTCAAGCACTACAGTCATGTTGTCGTAGAAAGAACCTTCAGCTCCCATAAATTGCCCTGTAAAGAACATGAACAACAAACTAAGACCTAATACCGCAAGACCAGCAACACCAAGCCCCATAACTGTACCTCCTCCAAAAGAGACATTCAATGCCTGAGGAAGGCTTGTCTTGGCAGCTTCTGCAGTACGTGCATTTGCTTCCGTAGCAACACGCATACCAATATTACCTGCTAGTGCCGAGAACACAGCACCAATAACAAAGGCAGGAACGATCATCCAACTTGTGGTGTCTACCAATTGGGAAACTCCGAACAATGCTGCGGAAGCTACCACAACAAAGATCAGTAGCAAACGGTACTCCGCATTCAAAAAGGCAAGTGCCCCTTCTTTGATACTTTTAGAGATGGATTGCATGCGCTCGTTTCCGGCAGCCTGCTTCTTTACCCAGCTCATTTTAACAAGCATGAATAGAAGACCTAATACAGCTAGTGCGATAGGTACCCAAATAATGTTTGATTCTAACATATTTCTATTTTTAGTTGACTTTCAATTTGCGACCGCAAAAGTAGTGAAATGGATTGGGATATGAAACACTTGATTTTAATTAAAAAAGCAGCGTCAAATCGGCGGAACTCGCCTCGATTGATACTCTTCAATTAATTCTTAATCAGTTTGTAAACCTGTCTTCCTTTCGAATTGTGAAAATACAAGAAATAATATCCGCTACTTAAATGCTCAAGACTTAGGTAAGTTGTACCAACATTTAACTGTTTTTCTCGACCCATCTGCTGACCGGATAGCGAATAAACTGTAAGAAAACCGGTTTCATCAAAGACTTTGATGTTAATGTGATCCTTAGCAGGATTTGGAAAAATATCTGGTTTTGATATAGTGTGTGATGGAATACTAAGAAGTTCATTTTTAATGGAGGCCCATGTTATCTGAGCCGGAATGTCTGGTAAAATTGCACCAAAAAACCCTGTCATTCCATTGAGTGGATCTACCGCCCTAAGTTCGGCCAAACCAGTGTCTACATTAAAGGCGGTAAACCAAATGGTGTTAATTCCATCCCATTCCAAATCTTGCGCAAAGCCAGCATTAAAACCGATGTGACCGTATTCCGTTATCGCCGCGGTTTCCATATTAATCTTGTACCACTTATCGGTAATAATATCTACCGCGAACATGGAAGATCCCATAGGTGAAGTTGAAGGCAATACAACTATTGCAATAACTGCCGGTAAACCAGTATCTCCCACCGTAGTAACAGTAGACGTCAAAGGATCAATAACAGAAAGCGTGGAACTACTATCAAAATTTGATGAAATGCCATACAATATTCCGGTTGCAGTGTCAAATTCAAGCCCTGACCATCGTTCATCTCCAGGAGGATCGATATCAGGGAGCATTGTGTATTCGCCTGTTAATAGATTCAACCTAAAAAAATGTCCTTCATTGAAAGTAGCTACATAAGCAAGGTTAGTATTGGTCGGATCAATATCCCCTGCTGTTTCTCCGTCTGTAGTCGGAGCTTCCGGGCCCAGTGTGATAAAAGTGCCCAAATCACCGGTAAAAAAATATCCAATTTCTTCCTGAAAGGATTCAGCACCATAGATATCGTCATCTAAACTGCTGCTAATTCGTTGCATATCTGGTTTATCCAGTTTCAAATACGAACGGATCCAATTCAACTCATCAAAACTAAAATGTTCTCTGGCAATCACACCAGTATTAGAAAGCCTGTAATACTTATCGAGCAATTTTTGTTCAGATTCCGAAAGTTGGCCAAAGATCAAATTAGGAACTAAAACGAAAAGAATACCAAGAATTGAATAAATTGTTTTCATAGCACTAATCAAAGTTATAAAAAGTGCATAAACATTTACAGGGTGGCCTTAGAAACTAAACCCAAATGTCCCAGTAACTCCAAAACGCCTAGCATCTGGATTGTCGAGATAATTTCCTCTAAAGTTGAAGTCCAAACGGAACACCTTGAATATGTTCCCGATACCAACGCTCCATTCCCAATAAACGTCTTCTGGAGCTTGATACACCAAATTCGAAGCATTTAAGGCGATATTCTCCTCAGAGATCTCCCCGTAAACCGCTCTAAAACCAACAACTTCTCTCAGGTTGAGTTTTCTTAGCCAAGGAATGCGTGAAAAGAAACGCCCACCGAAATCGTGCTGCAGGTGGAAAGAGGCATAGGTATCACTTACAAATTCGTAGAAGTCTAACTGATTAAAGGTATTATAGATACTAAAGAGCGTCTGGTTTCCTGGAATAGGACTCAACAAGCTCAAAGGCACCTCACCAAAGATCTTCCCAACCTCTATGGTGGTATAGGCGCGGCCAAATCCACCGATGTTCCAAGGTTGCGTATAGAGTGCCTGCAACTTTTGGTACTCGAAATCACTGTTAAAGACGTCTTTGATACCAAAAGTGGCTCCCACAAAGACCGAAGCAAATCCGCCGTCGTTAATTATGGTTCGCTCCACGCCATAACCCGAGGTTTTGCGCCCGGGAGTGTAGAAAATCCCTGTAGAAAGCTCCGCTTGACTTACTTCTGATTGAACCTGACCATTCTCGTCAAAATAGTCAATACTGAAGGTCTGGGTGGCCGAACTCAGTGTTCTAAAAGAACCCGTTGTTCTAAAGACAAAGTTCTTATAAGGTTCAAACTCAAACCCCGCGGTGCTTAGGTTTATTCGCGTAAGCCTATCATTGGCACCAACAGTGATCAATGCAGAAGAAGCTAAATTTCTCCCAAGTACGTCATTGGTGTTAGTAAGGGAAGCTCCCGTCTGCTCGGTGTCTTTTCTGTGCCCTCCAAAAATGATAAAGCGCGATCTTCTGTCTAACAGCCACTTCCCGGAGAGTCCGAACTTAAAACGTTCGTCTCTAAAACCATAGGCACCAAAACCTTCTAAACGCCACATATCGTTTCGTCCAAAATAGGTTCGTCCGCCTAGACGGATCCGCAGCCCTTCTGCCTCATTAAACCCAAAGGTGGAAAAAACTGGTCCGAAGTCAAAGCCTGGAAACTCGTAATAACCACTAGCCAAAACACTACCTATATTATAGAGCGTTTTAAAACGAGGTACCGTTTTAAGCGTATCGAGCAAGGTATAGATCTGCTTTTCATCCTTATTTAAGGCTTCCATGCGGTTGGTATCCCAAAATTCGTCTGGACGGTTATAGACCTCATAATCGTATGGATCCACTTGCACTTTGTAGAAATCTCTTTCCTTGGGCTTGTCGAACTGATAATTGTCGTAAAGCGTAGTTCGCTTGCCGTAAATACCTCGGGCTCCTTCTTTTTTACGCAAGCTGAAGTCGCTCAGAAAGTAGTCTCGGGTTATCAGAAAGATAGAATCATTCAGCACGTCGAACTCTTGCTCAATATAAACCTCCCGTACCCAGTTCAAGTTGGCACTCTTGGTGGCTTGCATATTGATCTCCTTGATAGCCCAAGTGGTATCGTTCACCCAAAAATCGCCCTTAAACGTGAGCTCGTTCTTCCGCCTTGGGTAATAGACTATATTGTAGCACCACTTATCGCCTATATAGGCCGAGTCCAGCAAGACATAATTGTATACGTTTATCCCCGTTCTAGAGAGCGGACTGGTAAAGGCCTTGTCGAAGAACTTGATGTAGTTGTCGTAAACATCATAGTCCGAATAGAGGTCCTTGACAAACTCAATGATGGTTTGGTTGTTACTAAAACCAGAGTTCTTATTTCCTTCTAGAATTTCTTTTTGCAGCTTTTCTATATTGTCTCCGTAGACCTTAGAAAAGGCTTCGTTGATAAAAATAGGGAGGTAAGTGTTTCCGGTGACCTTAGAGGTATCTGTCTGATCGAATATGAATTCCATGCCTTTAAAGACCTTACTCTTTATTAAGGCGGAGTCGATAGTGTTCAGGTCGAATTCGAGCTTTTCGTATTTCTCGTACTCGTACTGTCTAAACTTTTTAACCCCATTCTCGCGGCGATTCTCCCAGATCTTGCGCAAAATATCGATAGCCGGATTGTCTTTCTTAGACTGTTTTCCGGTAAATACGACCACTTCACCCAAACTCGAGGCTTCTTCTGCAAGCTCGATCTTCATATTATAGGTGGTACGGCTGCTAAGCGGCACTTCCTTGGTGGTGTAACCTAAAAAAGAAACCACAGCCGTGTCGTAGGTCTTATCGGATTCGAGATAGAATCGACCGTTCTCATTGGTAATTGTACCTTCTTGAGAATCCTTGAAGATCACATTGGCAAAGGGAACCGGCTCTCCAAACTCGTCGAACACCTCACCACTGATCTTCGTTTGAGCTAGGCTCAATGAAGTAAACAGCAACAGGAAGACAAGTAGTTGTTCTCTCATAGACAATGGGGGCCAGGGCCGCTTCTGGTCTGAAGCAGTTAGAACGCAAAAACTGCGCCTAGATTTTATTTGTAAAGCACTTTTTTAACGGCTTTAACAACATCTTCACTATTGGGAAGCCATTCTTCTAAAAGTGCTGGAGAATAAGGTGCTGGCGTATCGGCTGTGTTGATCTTAACTATCGGGGCATCTAAATAGTCAAAAGCTTGACTCTGCACTTGATATGTGATCTCTGTAGCCACGTTGCCAAACGGCCAAGCCTCTTCTAGAATTACCAAACGATTGGTTTTCTTTACAGACTCTAAAATAGCGTTATGATCCATTGGGCGTACCGTACGTAGGTCAATGATCTCACAGGAGATACCTTCTTTCTCAAGCGTATCCGCAGCCTTGTATGCCTCCTTAATGATCTTACCAAAAGAAACTATGGTAACATCCTCACCGCTGCGCTTTACGTCTGCAACACCAAGCGGAATAAGGTACTCGCCTTCTGGCACTTCTCCTTTATCACCATACATCTGTTCGGACTCCATAAAGATCACTGGATCGTCATCGCGAATAGCAGCTTTCAAAAGCCCTTTGGCATCGGCTGGATTAGAAGGAACCACTACTTTTAGTCCAGGACAGTTGGCGTACCAACTCTCGAAAGCCTGAGAGTGTGTTGCAGCAAGCTGTCCTGCAGAAGCAGTTGGCCCGCGGAAAACCATAGGAATGTTGATCTGCCCACCACTCATCTGACGCATCTTTGCAGCATTGTTGATGATCTGATCGATCCCCACCAAAGAGAAGTTAAAGGTCATGAACTCAATAATAGGTCGGTTACCATTCATGGCGCTTCCTACTCCTATCCCGGCAAAACCGAGCTCTGAGATGGGCGTGTCAATGATACGCTTAGGACCAAATTCGTCCAGCATCCCTTTAGAGGCCTTGTAAGCGCCGTTGTATTCGGCTACTTCCTCTCCCATTAAATAGATAGATTCATCGCGACGCATTTCTTCGCTCATCGCTTCTGCTATTGCTTCTCTGAATTGTATGGTTTTCATATTTATCGCTTTGGATTTCAAGTCGATCTAAGATCGAACATCTCCTTCATTTTTTGAGAAAAACAAAAATACTATTTATTCGACTCCTTAGCCATAAGAAATATGAAATAAGTGCAATTTTTTGTAAAATTTATTATGCGTGCATAGTAAAAATTCGAAATTATAGTGCTAACTTTGATGCCAGTAAAAAACAGCTTAAAAAAGTCTGAACTATGAAGATTTTAGTGTGTATTAGTCACGTTCCAGACACTACATCCAAAATTAATTTCACCGATAACGATACCAAATTTGACACCAACGGCGTACAGTTTGTAATCAATCCTAATGATGAATTCGGTCTTACCCGAGCCATGTGGTTTAAAGAGAAACAAGGCGCTACTGTGCATGTTGCCAATGTTGGCGACGCCTCTTCTGAACCAACTTTGCGCAAAGCTTTGGCTATTGGTGCTGACGAAGCCATTCGTGTTGATGCTCCTGCTACCGACGGTTACTTTGTTGCCAAGCAGCTTACCAAAGTTGCTCAGGACGGAGGTTATGACCTTATTATTGCCGGTCGTGAAAGTATCGATTACAACGGCGGAATGGTTCCTGGAATGATGGCCGCCATGTTGGGTGCCAATTTTGTGAACACCTGTATCAACCTAGAAATAGACGGTAGCGACGCTACTGCAGTTCGCGAGATAGATGGTGGAAAAGAATCCGTAAAGACCAGCCTACCCTTGGTAATTGGTGGTCAAAAAGGATTAGTAGAAGAAAGTGATCTGCGTATTCCTAATATGCGTGGTATCATGATGGCGCGCAAAAAACCATTGCATGTTGTTCCTGCGGATGCCTCAGAGGCCCATGCCGCAACAACTTCTTTTGAGAAGCCTGCGCCTAAAGGAGCAGTGACCATGGTAGATCCGGAGAACTTGGATCAATTAATCGATTTGTTACACAACGAAGCAAAGGTGATCTAATCGCCCTTAAAAAAGAAGAATTATGTCAGTATTAGTATATACCGAATCAGAAGGAGGATCCTTTAAGAAAGTAGCCCTTGAATTGACTTCTTACGCCAAGGGTGTTGCCAACGCAACCGGAGGTGATGTCACTGCCGTAAGTATCAATGGCGGAAACGCTGCAGATCTTGGCAAATACGGAGCCGACAAGGTGATGGAGATCAATGACGCTACCTTAGAGACCTTTAACGCTAAGAACTATGCAGCTGCCCTAGCGCAAGTAGCAAAAGCAGCTGGAGCGAAAACAGTTATCGTTTCCTCTAGCGCCAACAGCAAATATCTAGCGCCTCTTTTGGCGGTGGAACTCGGAGCGGCATATGCTCCTAATGTAGTTGCACTACCTGAGAGCACTAGCCCAATGAAAGTAAAATCTACCGTTTACACCAACAAGGCTTTCGCTATTAACGAGCTTAAGACCGATGTCACTGTAATTGGTTTGGCCAAAAACGCCTACGGTTTGCAAGAGAACGCCGGAGCCGCTGCTGCATCTGCTTTTGCAGTAGATTTAGCTGGAGACAATGGTGTAGCCGTTACCTCAGTTGATAAAGCCACAGACAAAGTAACTATCGCCGACGCGGAAGTTGTTGTTTCTGGTGGACGCGGACTTAAAGGCCCTGAGAATTGGCATTTAGTGGAAGAGCTTGCAGAGACCTTAGGTGCTGCAACAGCTTGTTCTAAGCCAGTGAGCGACATGGGTTGGAGACCGCATAGCGAGCACGTTGGGCAAACTGGGAAGCCGGTAGCCTCTAACCTGTATATCGCCATTGGAATCTCCGGAGCCATTCAACACTTGGCCGGGATCAACTCCTCTAAAGTAAAGGTGGTGATCAATACCGATCCGGAAGCGCCTTTCTTTAAAGCCGCAGATTACGGTATCGTTGGAGACGCCTTTGATGTGGTGCCACGATTGACCGAAAAATTAAAGCAATTTAAAGCCAATAACGCGTAATTTTTGCTAAATTGGCTGCCGAATAAAGGGCTGTTAAACATGGGAAAAGTCCTGTCTTTAACAGCCTTTCTTTATTCTTACCATCAATGAGTCTGGTTCGTTTAAATATCAAAGGAATTTCGTACAGTCAAACCCAAAATGGGGCTTATGCACTCATCTTGAGCGAAGTGGACGGACAGCGAAAACTCCCTATCGTAATTGGTGCCTTTGAAGCCCAATCCATTGCGATCGCCTTAGAAAAGGAGATCAAACCTCCCAGACCACTCACCCATGACCTCTTTAAGAATTTTGCCGACCGCTTTGATATACAAGTCAAGCAGGTGATAATTCACAAATTGGTAGACGGGGTGTTTTATTCGAGCATCATTTGCGAACGCGATAAGATCGAAGAAATCATTGACGCGCGCACAAGCGATGCTATTGCCTTGGCCTTACGCTTTAAGGCTCCTATTTTTACTTATAAGAATATTTTAGACAAGGCAGGAATCTTTTTAAAAGGCAATGCTTCAGAAGAAGTAGAAGAAGCTCCTTCGCTTGTAGAGCAACTCATCGCAGATGAGCCATCAAGCACCCAAAGCGAAGACTACAGCGGCTACACTATTAAAGAGCTCAACGAAATGCTCGATCAGGCAGTAGCTAACGAAGATTACGAAAAAGCCGCACGCATTCGAGACGAGATCTCCAAACGTTCCTAAGTACATGATCAAAAAAATTACCCTGCTGTTTTTGGGCCTAATGGCGATTACTCATGCTTTTGCACAAGAGTCGGAAACAGGCAGCTGGCAGTTCGAAGCCATTGAGAACGCGGCAGGCGAAACCCTCTTCACTATTGATAAGGCATTAGATAGTCTTGTACTTGACAACAACAGGTTTCATTACAGCTTACTGGCAAAAGACACTTTAGTAGCCAGTGGGGATTACACCAGACAGAACGACCTGCTTATCTTCTTTTACGAGCAACCAACAGATACGGTGCGTCGTTACAGATTAGAAACGCTAAACGACACACTGATGCGATTCACAGAGCATGGGGTGCGTTACAGTTTTACCAAAGAACTACCTCAACAAGAGACCGAATCTCTTGCCCTAGACATAGACGAGGGTGTTGGGTTTAGCCTGAACAGCTTATGGCGTGGAGCCTTAGGGATGTTCTTTTTGCTGAGCATTTGCTATTTACTTTCCAGTAATCGCAGTCAGATCAACTGGCGCTTGGTATTAAGTGGACTCAGCTTGCAACTGATCTTTGCCGTCTTGGTTCTTAAGGTAGATGCGGTGGCCAATGCTTTTGATTGGCTTTCCGCTAAGGTGGTGCAGTTCTTGAATTTTAGTGAAGCTGGGGCCGAATTTCTCTTCGGAGGACTGGTGAGCGATACTACCACTTTTGG
This sequence comes from Gilvibacter sp. SZ-19, assembly GCF_002163875.1. Lineage (GTDB taxonomy): Bacteria > Bacteroidota > Bacteroidia > Flavobacteriales > Flavobacteriaceae > Gilvibacter. Next base: position 748,195 of record NZ_CP019333.1, read on the forward strand.
TTACATTTTTGCCTTTAAAGTATTACCGACCATAGTTTTCTTTTCTGCCTTTACCTCCTTACTCTATTATTTGGGTGTGTTACAACGCTTGGTAAAGGGATTTGCATGGGTTATGAGCAAGACAATGCGCCTTTCCGGGGCAGAGAGTTTAGCGGCAGCCGCAAATATATTTATTGGACAAACAGAGGCTCCGCTTGTTGTTAAGCCATATTTGGATAAAATGACCAAGTCCGAAATGCTCTGTCTCATGGTAGGTGGTATGACAACCATTGCCGGCGGTGTACTCGCAGCTTATATTGCCTTTTTAGGAGGAGAGAGCGATGCAGAAAAAGCAATTTTTGCCAAGCACCTTTTAACAGCCTCTATCATGTCTGCTCCTGCGGCGATCATCATTGCAAAAATGTTGTATCCCGAGACAGAAGAAGTGAATCGCAAACTGGATATCTCCAAAGATAAGATTGGTAGTAATGTACTGGATGCCATTAGTAGAGGTACAACAGAAGGGCTCAAACTCGCCGTTAACGTTGGTGCCATGTTGTTGGTATTTACCGCAGTGATGGCTGTTTTCAATTGGATCACTATGGATCTTATTGGCGGCCCAACAGGCCTGAACGACACCATTGTTGCGAGCACAGACGGACGTTATGACGGCCTTTCTATGCAGTTCTTACTCGGAAATGTATTTGCTCCTGTTGCTTGGGTAATTGGTGTTCCTGCGGAGGATATGGTCACCGTTGGCCAACTCTTAGGAGAGAAGACCATATTGAACGAATTCTTTGCCTACGCATCTTTAAGTGAACTCAAAACATCCGGAGCACTGTCCAACTACCGCTCTATTGTTATTGCAACTTACGCGCTCTGCGGATTTGCCAATTTTGCCTCTATTGGAATCCAAATTGGGGGCATTGGTGTATTGGCACCTTCACAACGCAAAACCCTTGCGGCCTTTGGAATAAAAGCGCTTATTGGCGGTACAGTTGCCGCCTTACTTACCGCTACCATTGCGGGAATGTTGATCGGTTAATAACTATTGGAAATCCCGCCAGAAGGCCCTTACTTTTTGCTTCCATTTTTGCTATTTTAGAGCCAGTTTTAGCCTAAATTTTATGAAGCAATATCACGACTTGGTACGCCACGTAATGCAAGAAGGTGTACTCAAAACAGACAGAACCGGCACCGGTACAAAAAGTGTATTTGGATATCAAATGCGATTCGATCTGAGTGAAGGATTCCCCATGGTTACCACCAAGAAGCTTCATTTAAAATCTATTATTTACGAACTGCTTTGGTTCTTAAAAGGAGACACCAATATCGACTACCTCAAAGAGAATGGAGTTCGTATTTGGAATGAATGGGCAGATGAAAACGGCGACTTGGGCCCTGTTTATGGACACCAATGGCGCAATTGGAACTCCGACGGAATCGATCAGATCACTGCTGTAATTGAGGGCCTTAAAACCAATCCTGATAGCCGTAGAATGTTGGTTAGCGCTTGGAATCCAAGCGTATTGCCAGATACTTCGGTAAGCTTTGCCGAAAACGTTGCCAACGGCAAGGCCGCATTACCACCATGTCATGCGTTCTTCCAATTCTATGTTGCAGACGGTAAGTTGTCTTGCCAATTGTATCAAAGATCTGCAGACATCTTTTTGGGTGTTCCATTCAATATTGCTTCTTATGCCCTACTGACTATGATGGTAGCCCAGGTTTGCGGTTATGAAGCTGGCGACTTTGTACACACTTTTGGCGATGCGCACATATACAGCAATCACTTTGAGCAGCTAGAGCTTCAACTCTCGCGAGATATTCGCCCACTGCCTAAGATGATCATCAATCCAGAGGTGAAGAATATTTTTGACTTTAAGTTCGAAGACTTTACCTTAGTGGATTATAATCCGCATCCCCATATCAAAGGTGCCGTTGCGGTATAATTTTTGATCCCCATTTTGCGTTACACATAAACTGCAGTTATAATCTTGCAGTTAAACCAACTTACTATGACAAAAAAATTGCTCTTTACCCTTGCATTGGTTTTTACCGTAAGTCTCACTGTTGCCCAAGAAGAATGGGGAGATGTAGACAAGAATAAAGTAACAATGCGAGAATTGCCTCCTGTATGGCCCGGATGCGAAGCCTCTTCTGGTGATCCTACGGCCATGAACAAGTGTTTTACAACCATGCTTTCAAAGCATATAGCCAAGAACTTCAAATATCCTGCAGAAGCCTATAAGAACAATGACCAAGGTCGTGTGATCGTAGACTTCGTGATCAACACAGAAGGAAAAGTAGAGATCGTCTCTACAAGTGGTGGTAGCGAGGCACTTCAAGCAGAAGCGCGTAGAAACATCCTCCAAATCCCTCAGATGAAACCGGGAATGCTCGCAGGAAAGCCAAAAGCAATAAGTTATAAGGTGCCCTTTACTTTTAAAACGGGCAAATAATGAATCGGCTTTTCATAGTTTTCTTATTGGCATGTTGCAGCTATATCACAGCACAAGAAACAACAGCTGTCCCTTTTGCAATTCTGGAACAAGTACCAGTCTACCCGGGCTGTAAAGGTGACAACTTGCAGCTTAAAGCTTGCATGAGCAAAAGCATTCAAAGATTTGTCAATGAGAATTTCGATTTGGAACTCGTTCAAAATCTAGGTTTGCCAGAAGGGCGACATAGGCTTGCAGCTCAGTTCCAAATAAGTGCAACGGGCACTATAGAGAACGTGATGATCCGCGGAGACTATTTACAAGTGAACCAAGAATTGGAAAGAGTCATTAAACTCATCCCAAATATGCAACCGGGTTATCAAGACGGAGAAGCGGTTGCAGTTAATTACTCGCTCCCAGTGCTTTTTGCTATTGCTCCAGATCCTGACAAAAAGAAGAAAAAACGCAAGAAAAAGAACTCGTGAAAGCCATTTGGAACGATCAAATAATTGCAGAAAGCGACCAGACCGTGGTGGTAGAAGGCAATCATTATTTTCCTCCTACTTCTATTGCGAAAAGCTTTTTTAAAGCAAGTAACACGCACACCACTTGCCCGTGGAAAGGTGAAGCCAGCTACTACACTTTAAGCGTTAACGGCAAGGAAAATCCAGATGCAGCTTGGTTTTATCCAAACCCAAAAGCTGCAGCTGCAGAGATCAAAGATCATGTGGCATTTTGGAAAGGTGTTTCAATTACCGACTAACGGGCATCCAAGAGTTGCAGCAATCGGTCTAGGTCTCTAGTGCTGTTGTAAAAATGGAAACTCACCCGTACCCCATCACCTCGCAGAGAACTTATCACACCCGCCTCTCGCAAATTGTAATAATCCGCACTGCTTAATTTTAAATTAAAAATAGAGGAATGCTCTTCTCGAGTAGCAATAAAGTCATCTATCAGCCCACGATTCACAAAGGCTTCCATCGCATTTTTCTTAATCGCATTTAGGGCATTAAAACAGTTTTCTGCCCCTAAGCTGTTTACAAAAGCAATAGCCTCCGCAACACTTCCATGATTTAATGTATCGTGGTGGCCCGGTTCAAAGAGACGATTGAAGGGAGCATCTTCTCTCTCAAAGCTTTTGTACTCCGTAGAATTGAAACCGATCACTTTTGGGTAAAGTTTGGCCTTGGCAGTGTCCTTGACAAACAACAAACCATTGCCATAGCCAGAAAGCATCCATTTGTAACAACTCCCAATAACCACATCTAATGGCGAGGCTTTAAAGTCCAGCGGCTCTGTCCCCAAGAATTGCGTACAGTCTGCAACAAATAAAGTACTGGGGTAAGCCTGTTTTAAATCCGCAAGAAAATCAAAACTCAAACATATACCACTTATATATTGGATCAGAGAAAAAGCAAAGACATCTGGCCGTTTCTGCTCAAAAGCTTGCCTAATATTTTGCTCTAAGTTCTGGTCAATGGGCACATAGCGATGCTTAAACTCGCGCCGCTCCACTGGCCAATTCAGGGAGGGATAATCTCCTTTAAGCATAAGGAACTCCATCTTTGGGTCAAAGCCATCTAAGAGCGTATTGAAACCAAAGGTAAAATTCGGGATCAAAGCAATGTCATCCATAGAGGCCTTGAAATAATCACTTACCGATTGCCGAATTTGCTCGATCAGTATTTTGTGATCGTCTCTAAACAAGCTGGCATTTAGCAAGAAATCTTCATCGTGCTGGTGTCGCCAAGCAATAACCGACTTAGGAATTAAGCCAGATGAAGCTGTATTGAGGTAGGTAAAATCATTTAAAGGCGGAAATTCATTCTCAAGATCTATCATAGCAGAAGCGGCGTATTTTTTGGTAACTTTGATCTTATAAATGTAGCGAGAATGTTTTCAAAATCAAGTAAAAAACCACAGATAGATCAGGAGCAAAAGGCGCAGTTCGAATACGCAGCCAAACGTATTCGACAGAAAAAAAGACTATACGCGCACTTTGTGGTCTTTTTAATCGGTTCGCTCTTGATGGTAATTCTCAATAAAGGCCTGGGTTATGGCGAAGAGTTTATGGCAGATTGGTTTATCTGGGTAATACTGGTTTGGTTCTGCTTACTACTGTACCACACCTTCACGGTTTTTATCACCTCCAAGTTCATGGGCAAAGATTGGGAATCCAAGCAATTGGAAAAACTCAAGGCCAAGCAAGAAGCCAAAATTGCCGAATTGGAAGCATCTATACAAACTGGCGCCCCGAGCCCAGACAAAGCAGGGCGAAACAATACCCTCACCATGATCGCCGCAGCGGGTGCCAATAATGAATTGGGAAAAGACAATGACCTGGTATGGCATTTACCCGTAGATTTTAAGCGTTTTAAGGCACTCACCACTGGCCACCACATCATAATGGGGCGCAAGACATTTGAAACCTTTCCGAAACTGCTCCCAAATAGAATTCATGTGGTCATCACCAGAAACCCCGAATACAAGAATCCGAATTGTATCGTAGTAAATTCTCTAGAAGAGGCTCTTGAGGTTTCTGCTCACGATGCCAACCCTTTTATCATTGGCGGCGGAGAGATCTACAAACAAGCCTTAGCCCATGCAGACAAGATAGAACTCACGCGAGTCCACGGAGCGTTTGAGGCGGATACCTTTTTCCCAGATATCGACGACCGTATCTGGAAGTTGGTCAATTCAGAAAAACATCCAAAGGACGAAAAACACGCCTACGAATTCGTCTTTGAAACCTATTTGAGAAAATAAGATGTTTGACTCAGAGCTTCAAAAGCGCATAGCGGAGCTCACCGGCCCTATTCAGAACTACGCCCCACTTTCTGGGGGTGACATTCACTTGACCCTTAAATTAGATACTCCAAGCGGCCCTTGGGTAGTCAAAGTTGCGAATGATCCGCTTAAGGTAGAATCCTTGATCGCCGAACACAAGGGTTTAGTGCATTTAACTCAAAGCGAAACATTCGCTATTCCGGAGTTGCTTGGACTAATTCAAACCTCCGCAGAAACAGCTTTGGTCATGCGTTTTGTAGCCCAAAGAACTCCAGACCTCAATTTTTGGGAGAATTTTGCAGAGAAACTCATCAGCTTACACAGCAAGAGTCAGCCAAAATTCGGCTTAGATCACGACAATTTTATAGGAGCCCTCCCGCAACACAACCAGCTTCAAAATTGCGCTCTAGACTTTTATATAAACAATAGACTAGAACCTCAGTTTACCTTGGCTGCAGCCAGCGGCTATACCTTAAAGCGAGAAGCATTCTACAAGCGGCTAGAAGAACTGATCCCCACGCAAAGACCCGCACTGACCCACGGCGACCTTTGGAATGGAAATTATCTCTCTGGAGTATCTGGACCGGTCTTAATAGACCCTGCAATTTCTTATGGTATTGCTATGATGGATCTTGCTATGATGGACCTTTTTGGTGGGTTTGATGAGACTGTTTTCACACTTTATGGCAGCGCTGTAGATTTGGATCCCAACTGGCGATCTAGCTTGGACATTTACCAGCTCTATTATCTGCTTGTACATCTCAATCTCTTTGGAAGCAGTTATTTAGCCAGTGTAAATAGGATACTGAACAAATACAGCTAAAAAGCTTATTTTTACCGCCAAATTAAACCACTATGAAGGCATATTTATTTCCAGGACAAGGGGCTCAATTCACAGGAATGGGACAAGACCTTTACGAATCATCCTCAGAAGCTAAAGCGCTATTTGAAGCGGCAAACGAGCAATTAGGTTTTTCAATTACTGACATTATGTTCACCGGTGATGCCGAGGCCTTAAAGCAAACCAAAGTAACACAGCCGGCAATTTTCTTGCACTCGGTGATTTTAGCTAAGGTTATGGGTAGCGATTTTGCTCCGGATATGGTGGCAGGGCATTCCTTGGGAGAACTATCTGCCTTGACCGCTAGTGGCGCTTTGAATTTTGCTGATGGATTGGCTCTAGTCTCTAAACGTGCCTTGGCCATGCAAGCAGCCTGCGAACTACAACCCTCTACCATGGCCGCAGTACTTGGTTTAGAAGATGCCGTAGTGGAAAAAATTTGCGAAGAAACAGCGGGAATCGTTGTAGCTGCAAACTACAACTGCCCAGGGCAGTTGGTTATTTCAGGAGAAGTACCTGCTGTTGAAGCTGCCTGCGAAAGCCTAAAAGAGGCCGGTGCTCGCCGCGCTCTTATGCTTCCGGTTGGAGGTGCTTTTCACTCTCCGTTAATGGAGCCAGCACGAGAAGAACTAGCCAAAGCTATAGAAGGAACTGCTTTCTCAGCACCGATTTGTCCTATCTATCAAAACGTGACAGCCGCAGCTGTGACCGATCCAGAGGCCATTAAAGCCAATCTGATAAAACAGCTAACCGCATCTGTAAGATGGACACAAAGCATGCAACAAATGATTGCTGATGGTGCTGAAACCTTTATTGAAGTTGGACCTGGAAATGTATTACAAGGTCTGATCAAGAAAATTGATCGCTCTAAAGAGACTCAAAAAGCCGAGATCGCTTAAGACTTAGAACGAATTTTTTGTTCCCATTTCCAAGCGGAACCCAAGGCATCTTCATTGTTGAATCGAGCCTTCCAGCCCAAAACTTCATTGGCCTTTTTGGTGTCGGCATAGACAGAAATAATGTCTCCTGCTCGTCTGTCGGAAACCTTATGTGGTAATGCTTGCCCACTTACCTTTTCAAAGGTTTTGATGATATCAAAAACAGAGCTTCCGGCGCCGGTCCCCAGATTAAAGACCTCGTAGTCTGAGTGGTTCTTTTGCTCAAGCAAACGATACAATGCCACCATATGTGCCTCTGCAATATCCACTACATGAATATAATCTCTAATACAGCTGCCGTCTGGCGTAGGGTAATCGTCGCCAAAGACTTGAAGTTCCTTTCTTATACCAGCCGCAGTTTGGGTAATAAAAGGCACGAGGTTTTGCGGGACTCCCAAGGGTAATTCTCCAATTTCGGCAGAATCATGAGCCCCAATAGGATTAAAATAACGCAATGAAATCGCGTGCAACCCATAGGCCTTACAACTCTCAAGAATGATTTCTTCTCCCACTTGTTTGGTATTGCCATAAGGCGAAGTAGCCGGTTTAACAGGAGCAGATTCATCTATTGGCAAGGAATCGGGCTCTCCGTATACAGTACAGGAACTGCTAAAGATAAAATTGTAGATCTGGTGCTTCACGCAGGCCTGAAGCACATAAACCAAACCTGCAATATTATTCTCATAATATTTTAAGGGGTCGGCCACACTCTCGCTAACAGCTTTGGATGCAGCAAAATGAATTACTCCATCAATATTGGAATGGCTTTCAAAATAAGCGACCGTAGCCTCTTTATCGCGAAGATCTAGATTGGTAAAATGTGGTTTTTTACCACTAATTGCGGCTATCCCATCTAACACTTTCTCAGAACTGTTAGAACAATCGTCTACGACCAAAACCTCAAAGCCGGCTTCTTGTAAACAGACAACGGTATGAGAACCGATATAACCTAAACCTCCTGTAACGAGTATCTTTTTTCCAGACATGGAATTAGTTTTCTAAAAATTCAAGAATAGTTGTAGTGATAAAATCGATCTGCTCCTGATCCAACTCCGTGTGCATGGGCAATGAGATCACCTCGTCACTCAACTGATTGGTCACTTTAAAGTCAGCTTCGTTGTAACGGGTATCGGTATATGCCTTTTGCCTGTGCAAGGGAATTGGGTAATACACCCCGCAAGGAATTCCTTTTTCGTTCAAATGAGCCACCAAAGCATCGCGTTTACCGTTTGTAACTCGCAAGGTGTATTGGTGGAAAACATGACAATCACAAGTATCACAAACGCTATTAGTGGTATCGCACTTTCCGGTAGGAGTGATCAAATGCGGACTCGCCTGGAGCGCAGCAGTATATTTTCTAGCAGCATCTCTGCGGGTGTTGTTGTAGCGATCTAGATGCGGCAGCTTAGCACGAAGCACCGTAGCTTGGATAGAATCCAAGCGGCTATTTACCCCAACCACATCGTGATGATATCGCACATACATCCCGTGATTTACAATCCCTCGAATGGTGTGAGCCAAGTCGTCGTTGTTGGTAAAGATCGCTCCCCCATCACCATAGCAGCCTAAGTTCTTGGACGGAAAGAATGAGGTTGTCCCTACATCTCCGATCACCCCGGTTTTAATTTTGGAGCCGTCCTTTGCAGTAAAATTCGCACCAATACCTTGGGCATTGTCTTCTATAACAAAAAGCTCATGCTTTTTGGCCAAGTCCATAACCTCATCCATGTTTGCGCAAAGACCGAACAAATGTACCGGAACGATCGCTTTGGTCTTTGGTGTAATGGCAGCCTCAATTGCAGCAATGTCTATATTGAAATTAACAGGATCCACATCGACCAAAACAGGTGTCAATTGCAAAAGAGCGATCACCTCAACTGTAGCAGCAAAGGTAAAATCGGCAGTGATCACCTCGTCTCCTGGCTTTAAACCAAGGCCCATCATGGCAATTTGCAACGCATCGGTACCGTTTGCACAAGGAATCACGTGTTTAACCGATAAATAGTCCTCTAATTCCTTTTGAAAACTGTGTACTTCCGGGCCATTTACAAAAGCGGCAGATGCAACTACATCAAGGATAGAACTGTCTACCTGCTCTTTTATTTCTTGATATTGACCCTGAAGGTCTACCATTTGGATCTTCTTCATTTCTGAGGGTATAATTTTGCTAACAATATTACGAAATTACCCCGCCCTTAGCAATCTATTTGGGCAAAGAAACGTATTTTAGCTCGAGTCATTTCTATGAGATCCTTATACAATTTTTTAACGCACTTAGGCAGCCCAGTGCTGGGTGTCTTGGGTATGTTCAGCCCAAAGATGAAGGCCTTTGTGGACGGCAGAAAAGGACTTTTTGAAAAGCTGGAGCAACAAATGGCCGGAAAACAAAATGTGATCTGGATGCATTGTGCTTCTTTAGGCGAATACGAACAAGGGCTGCCAGTTCTAGAAGAATTGGCAAAAAAATATCCCACTGCCAATCTGGTAGTGAGTTTTTTTTCGCCTTCTGGTTATGAGATAAAACACAAATCGGCCAAAGCCGATGTGGTGACCTATTTACCTTTGGACACCAAAGCCAATGCAAAACGTTTTTTAGATCTGGTCAACCCAAAACTCGCCATATTCGTTAAGTACGAGGTCTGGCCAAATTTCTTTTTTGAATTGCAAGAGCGGCAAATTCCAAACCTAATGATCTCTGCTTTGTTCAGGAAGGATCAGGCATTTTTCAAACCTACAGGAAGCTTATTATTCAAAGCACTACAAACTGTTGATTGGATCTTTGTGCAGAATAGATCGTCCTTGCAACTGTTAAACAGTCACGGATTTGAGAATTCGAGTCGAAGTGGTGATACACGCTTTGATCGCGTTTCGCATCAGATAGAACAAGACAACAAATTGGACTTTATGGAGCAATTTTGCTCCGGACAGACCACCTTTGTTATTGGCAGCAGTTGGCCAGAGGACGAAGCGGTTTTTCTCGACTTTTTAAATTCCGAAGCTGCAAAGCAACTCAAAACGGTAGTAGCTCCTCACTCGATGAATCCCAAGGGCATTGAGCGTCTGGCAGTCGCTCTGGGTGATAAGGCCGTTCGCTTTACAAAGGCCGAAGCACAGGACTTACAAAAAGCAAAAATTTTGATCTTAGACACTGTGGGCTACCTGACCAAGGTGTATTATTATGCAGACATTGCCTATGTGGGCGGAGCCATGGGAAACACGGGGCTTCACAATATTTTAGAGCCCGCAACTTTCGGGGTGCCAATTGTAATTGGTAAGAACTTTGCAGATTTTCCAGAGGCGGTTAAACTATTAGATCTAGCTGGGCTATATGCCGTAGATTCGGCTGCAGGCTTTACCGAGATCATGACCAAAATGTTGGCAGATGAGAAGTTTAGATCTCAGACCGGAATGATCTGTGAACACTACATCAATAGCAACACAGGAGCAACAGCCAAGATCATGGACAAGATCCAGGAACTATACGGTGACCGCCTGGTTTAAATAGCGTCTAAAGGGTAGCATCTCCTTGTAAATTGCGATCACTTCCTTATTAAAATTCGGACCTTCTAATTCCTTATGCTCAAGATTACAAGAAACTGCAAAGGCTTTTCGTTTTAGCAGTTCTATATGCGGATGCTCTTCTGTAAATCCCTTTGGAGGACGTGAAAGCGAATCTGCCGGAATTAGACCTCCAAAACGCTTTTTAAAACTAGGTTTGTTCAAGACTGCTTTAAAACGCTCACCGTCGTAGTCGATGGCTTGTCGAATGCTGCGGAGCGATTTCGGATCAGGATGCCAATATCCGCCGCCAATAAAAACATCTTGGGTATTGATCTCTATATAGAAATCTCCTTGTTTGCTGAGTTGATCCAGACCAGCTCCGAAGTGATCCTTGTAAACCGGTCGGTTGGGATGAAACATTAAATTATTATTGATCCGATTGATAGCCTTCTTACCAGGCGTGTCAAAATAATCAGGGTCTATCTTAGCCAATTCTAGGTTCATCATATCGAGCCAGTCGACATAAAAATCTCGCACTTGATGATAAGCCTTTCGGTTGGCATCCATCCAATCTTTGGAGTTGTTCTTTTGCAATTTGCGCAAAAAAGCGATCATGGCCTTAAAGCCAGCTGAAGTATCATTCATCGGCCTGAAGTCTGTTGATCTGCCCTTTGAGCTCATCCATAGAATGCTGTAATTGCTGCAACAGACTGTTGTTGCCGTCGGACTCCAAACCAAAACTGATCTTACTATTGACCAACCACAGTTCTTGAATGGATTGCACCGGCACATCAATGGGCAAATAAGCTGGATTCAAAGAAACCAAGCGCACTTTAGCCGGGTCTGGTAACTTTTCTAACTTCTTAACCAAGACAGAATCCTGTAACACCAAAATATAGATCTTGTTGTTGGTCGCTTCTCCCAGATCACCCACGGACCTGCCCAGTACCCACTCATTGGGTCTTATGTTGGGCAACATACTGTCGCCTTCTACCTGAAATCCGCGATAGGTTGCATTGCGATACTCAGGTAGAGGAATTGAGAAGGCTGGTAAACTCTGCACCCACTCCGGGTCGCCAACGTTCTGGGGATATCCTGCTGCGGCACGCTGACTGACCAATAAGATATTTTCTTGGTCGGCATTGTCAACGGTGATCACTTTTGGCATGACCGAAACACCTTGAGGCGATAAATACTGAGAGTGACTCTTGCCGTACAACCACAACGGATTGATATTGAACTGACGCAGGAGCTCCATGACCACTGCACCCGAAAGTTTGGTTTTGGCTCTTTCTATATCTGCTGTGGAATTACTTATACCTAGCTTCTGAGCGAACTCCTGTTGCGTAAATCCCAAAGATTCGCGGACCTTCTTGAAACGAATTGCGGCTGTAGATAGTTGCTGTTGCATGCCTCAAGGTAAGGCTTTTTTTGGAAATTTTCCAAGTAATGGGAATATCTCCTACTCGCGCTGACCATACACTTTTAGCGAAATGACAAAAAGAAGGATGAAAATTGCAAAGAATCGACGAAATACACAGCATTTCTGCGTATTCGATAAATTGTTAGAAATTTGTTAAAGTGTTAAAAAAAATAGTAAATTTGGTTCTTTAATCACTAATCTAGATTTATCATGAAGAAGTTATTTTTAGGCGTATTTGTTGTGCTTATGGCTGTTTCTTTTACTTCTTGTAGAGAAACTGAAAAGAAAGCTGAGGACGCAGTAGAAAATGCTGCTGATGCTGCAAGCGACGCTGCTGATGCCGCAGAAGGTGCTGCCTCAGACGCCATGGATGCTGCAGAAGATGCTGCTAGCGATGCTGCTGATGCTGTTGAAGGCGCTGTAGAAGACGCTAAAGATGCTGCAGAAGGTGCTATGGACGATGCTAAGGATGCTGCCGATAAGGCTGTAGACGGAGCTAAAGATGCCGTTAAAGGCGCTGCAGACGCTGTAAAAGACGCTGTTGATGACGCTGGTTCTCTATAAGTAAAACCGACCATCAACACTAAAAAAAGAGGCCCTGCAATAGCAAGGCCTTTTTTTTTATACATCTATTTTGGAGCGTTTATACGAACCCTCTCCTGCGAGCTTCTTCAATAAGCACCTCGTCGTTGGCAGATTTAATATCAAACAATTCTTTGATGTGGTTCTTGCGCTTCTCTATCGCACTTAAAGAAAGGTTGATATAGTTACTCAAGTTTTTAGTCTGCACGCCGCGAGATAGGTGGTACAAGATCTGCAGATTCTTCTGATCTAGAGAAAAATCGTTGCTGATCATCTTTCTAAAATGATTGTTCACCGTGGCACTGTAATAGGTTCGCCCATCTGCAACTTCTTCAAAAGCGCGACTGAGTTCACTCGAGGTCAAGTCACTCTTGATCAGAAATCCTTCTGGGTTAATATTTTGCAATATGTTGTGGATGCGTCCATCTTCGTTGTGCATGGTTAGAATGATCACTCTGGATTTTGGATGCAGCTGTCTCAGTAAGATAGCAACATCGACTCCAGAGGTGAGCTTTCCGTCTTTAGAAGGTGGTAATTTTATATCGATCAGTGCTACGTCATAAGGCTTTTCATTGCGGTTCATTTTGATGGCCTTAGCGGCATCATCGCAGTTGGAAACCACATCGATCATCAAGGTGTACTGCTCGTTAAAATTATCGTAGAGTGTGTTGCGATATCCTTCTATAATGATCGGATGATCATCTACCATCAACACGTTTAATTTTGTCTTCATATGGGATCAAGTATAGGGAGTGATCTTATGTTTTCTTCTATTCGCCTATGTAACGAATTTCTACGCTTATTGTTGCTTTTACAATATACCAAAAATTAGCCAATGAGAGATTTACTTGTTTCCCGTAAAAACGGCACGTTTAAGATGTAAAAAAGGAGCGCTGAGGCTCCTTTTTGTTGTTGAATTTCAATAGTATAGCTTAGTCGTTTCCTCCAGACAACCAACGGTATAAAAGTCCGCCGAAAATGGCTCCAGCGATAGGAAATACAATAAAGACCCAAAGTTGAGCGAGTGCCCAATCTCCAACAAAGACCGCCTGACTCAAACTTCGAGCAGGATTCACCGAGGTATTGGTTACTGGGATACTTATCAAATGGATCAAAGTCAGGGCCAGACCAATGGCAAGACCAGCAAATTTCGAAGCCGCATTCTTATGCGTAGCCCCCATGATGACAACCAGAAATACTAGGGTCAATACAAATTCAGTTAGAATACCTGCTTCCATGGAATAACCTCCAGGAGAATGCGCCCCGTAACCATTGGCGGCAAAACCACCAATTTCAGAGCCGTTACCGGTAACAATGACATAAAGAACAGCCGCAGCAATGATACCGCCTATACATTGTGAAACTACATAAGGAACAACCTCTTTTCCGGAGAAACGTCCACCTACCCAAAGACCAATAGTAACTGCAGGATTCAAATGAGCTCCAGAGATATGTCCTATGGCATAGGCCATGGTGACTACAGTAAGTCCGAATGCCAATGCCACACCCATAAATCCAATCCCAACGTTCTCAACGCCTGCCGCAAGCATGGCAGATCCACAACCGCCAAAGACCAACCAAAAGGTTCCAATGGCTTCTGCAACGAATTTTTTCATAATAATTCAGTATTAGTTAGAGAACCTAAGTACATGATTATTAAGGACAAAGAATTCTTGAGACTGTGAAAAGGAATTCGAAAAAGATAAATGACCAATATATTCGACCAATGGATAGGTCGTGGCTTAGACTGCGAAATCTACAGTGATCTGGGTACCCTTGCCTTCCTCACTCTTGATCTTCAGATTACCTTCGATCTGTTTTACACGGGACTTGATGTTCTTTAGACCTATCCCACGTTTAACCTTGTGAATATTCATGCCCACACCATCGTCTTCAATAATAAGACGAACCCCATTGACCAATTGCGCAAATTGGACAGAGACCTCATCTGCTTTAGCGTGCTTCATGATGTTCTGAAGCGCTTCTTGAATGATGCGATACAGGTGGACTTTTTTGTCATTGGTCATTTTCTCCCAGTCGATCTTATGATCACTGGTCAGATCAAAATCAATATTGTGAATACTACACTGGTCGCGTAGGAGCTTTTCGATCGCGTCCACATACATGACCTCACTGTTAAAGGTACTGGCGTTAAGCTCGTGAGATATGGAGCGGATCTCGCTTTCAATGTTCTTGATCTCTTGTATATAAGACTGTCTAACTCCAACGGACTTAGAATCAACTTTGGCGTTCAAGCTGTCTAAACTCAATCGAGCGCCAAAAAGCTTGCTCAATATTCCGTCGTGAAGTTCTTCTGATATGCGTTGTTTCTCTATCTGGCGGCCCTCTTCCAACTTTACTTTTTGAGACAACATCAAACTGTATATCTCTTCGTTGGCCTTTTGCTGATCTGCTTGGTAGAGCAACTCCTTCTGATTGGCTCTACGCTGAATAATAATATACCCCAATAAGGCAAAAGCGATAAGACTCAGCAATACCAATTGCAGTTGTTTATTGGCCTGAACAACACGGTTTCTCTCATCTTCCAGAATATCGGTCTGAAAACGCAGTCGGGCAAATCGATCTTGGAAGGATCGCTCTGCCTTTTGCAAACTGTCATTTATAGCTATGAATCTGTTGTTATAGGCCAAAGCCACAGCCGGTTCAGAATTTTTAGCGAGCAACTGCAAAGATTCTTGCTCCCCGCGCTGGTATCCGATCTCACGCGCCAAAGCCAAGGCCTCCTTGGCATAATCATGACTCTTTGCTATGGAATCCATCATTAAGTGGTACTCACTCAAACGCAGATAACTTTGCACTTTCCCAGATTTATCCGAAATACTGTCCCGCAATCGCAATGGGATCATAAAGGCTTCAGGATAGCCCTCCTTTTTTCCACCTTGCAACTCCGCATAGGCCTTATTATCTAAAAGTTTGGCATAAGTAATGGGCCGCTGATGATACAGACTGTCATTTTCTAGTCCGCTATCGAACATGGCAATGGCTTCCTCATATTGCCCCATATTGGTGTAAACGATTCCCAAATTGTTCAATGAACTCGCCTCCAAAGCAGCATTTTCGATCTCTCTTCTGTATTCCAAGGCCTTGTTGTGGTATTCTAGTGCGAGGTCGTATTTTTCAGTATCCTTGGCAATGATACCTAAGTTGTTGTAGGCAGAAGCAATGCTGCGCTCCTCTCCTACGGTACCTTCTAAGAATTCCAAGGCACGAACCGTACTGCGTTCGCTACCTATATAGTCTTTTTGGTTCTTTTGAATAATGGCCAGATTCAATACAGATTTCCCCGCATTTAAGAAATCTCCGGAAAGTCTATAGAAGCGTTCCGCATAGTAGAACTTATTGGCGGCACTGTCTATTTGATCTTGTCTTAAATAATAATGACCCAGATACCAATGGGCCTTGGCAATACCCAAAGTGTCGCTGCCAGCCACAGCTATGTCTTGTAAGTGCTCTGCAGACATACGGGCCAATTCTTCGTTGCGATAGCGCAAACTATTTCTGGCAATGGAATCTAGCACCAGTTTCTTCACCGAATCGTTCTGGATCAGACCGTGAAGACGAAACGCGCGCAACAATTGCGACTTTAAAACAGTACGCGGTTGATCTCCTACAGCAATTTCATCGATGATAGCCATTACTGAATCCTGAACGGTGCTTGGGACTTCAGCTCCAGAAGGACCTTCGTGCTTACAAGAAACTACAAAATAGCAAACCATACACATCACCAGGATCTGTATGGTTCTTATATAATCTTTGATTCGATTTGGGTATAGCGGTGCCATTTCGACACCCAATATAACCGATTATGCTCTTTGATTCAAACCAAAAAACACAAAACTGTTATTTCTTAGGTGTCCAGCTGTAAACTAAGCTGCAAACCCACTGTTTCAATGCGGGTAAAACCGCAATGCTATAGTGAAATTTATCCGCGACCGTCTACGTCCACGTAGTCATCGTCGTCGTCAGTCTGGGCGCTTCTCCCATCAACATCGACATAGTCGTCGTCGTCGTCAGTGTTAGCACTGCGACCATCTACGTCTACGTAATCGTCATCATCGTCAGTATCGGCAGATTTACCGTCTACATCCACGTAGTCATCATCGTCGTCTGTTGCTGCGCTCTTTCCATCTACATCTACGTAATCATCGTCATCATCAGTGGCGCGTTGATCCGTATCGCTATTGGCGAAGTTTTCTGTGGCTTCAAGCTCAGATAGACTTACACCAAAATTAGCTTCCAATGCTTCTTCTACTGGCTCTGCTTCACAAGCAAAGAACAAGAAACCTAGGGCGCAAATGGGGAATAATAGTTTTAAGCGATTCATCTTTGTCTAGTTTTTAGTTAAACGTTGTTACTCATCATTATTGTAAACTGGCCGTAATCTTTTATAGGTAAAGATTGCAGCCCCAAAAATCTTTATAGATCTTCTGCAAAGCAGAAGACAAAAAAGTACTGTTCCGCAGCTTTTTAATGCAAAGCCAGGACAGACTAAATAGTTAATATGTCAAGTGTGAGGTTGGTTGCTTTAAAGAAACTTCTTACAGTATCTCCAGCGGTTTTCGACGCATCCCTATACGAAGTTTCCTACAAAGATACGTAAATTTTTAACTTTTGTGCGAATTTTATTACGGTTTTTCTGTAATTCTTACAAATTGCTACCCACCTAAAGGAGACCACATTGTCAAATAATGATACTAACTTAGGCCGATAAACGAACCGCCACAAGCAGTTATTGGCACTATTTATAAATTCCACCCACTAGATACATGAACCTCAATCAAGTAACAGTACCCACTATTAACATGGAAGCCAGTGTAGCTTTCTACCGGCATTTGGGCCTTAAGATCATTGTCGATGCGGCTCCTCGATATGTTCGCTTTGAATGTCCACAGGGAGACGCCACTTTTTCAATACACCAAATTGATGAATTGGGAGTTGGCGAAGCTCCTGTTATCTATTTTGAAACCCAACAGCTCGACGCAGAAGTCCAACGTTTACAAGAACTGGGCATAGGCTTCGAACTATTACCTACAGACCAAAGCTGGGGTTGGCGAGAAGCTCGCCTTACCGACCCTGCCGGAAATAAAGTCGTCCTTTTTTGGGGTGGAGCGTATCGCAAAAATCCGCCTTGGCGAGTTAAGTGAATACAAGCTGCTTTCCTAAAAAAACAACATCTAGATGTTACTTTCAGTACTTAAGCCGATTGTTTCAAACCGAGATCTTGTGGCATGATCTGAACAATACGCCTGTCTCTAACATTCATAATAAAACGTTCCTTGTGCGGCCTTAGACCTTCCTCTAAAATTGTGTCCTTAAGCCTAGCCACAGCCTCTAAAACTTGATCTAATGCGTACTGTTCAATCCCTGTAACCACCGCAATCACAGGCAAATTAAAGTTCCCTATTATATAACGAACTCCAGCTCTAAGTGCGTAGGTCTCTGACTTATTCCTGTTGATCTTTACCGTAGAAATACTCTTACAATACCGCTGCAATTGACTCAGCAGTCGTAATGATGGTTTATTATTATCACTATAGACCATACAAACCTCCATGATCTCACAGTCTCTGTACTTTTTTAAAAATTCCTCACTAGCCAAATACAACTCCCGCTCACAGCAATTGATTACTATTCCTAGCTCTTTCATCTTTTGCAGATTTACAATTATTGATATTTTGATAAACTATACCTTAAACCTACACCTAACTACCGAAAGCGAATGAAAAATTCGTTGGAATGCGCTAAAGTGTATTTGAATTGCTAGGATTAGT
Source organism: Gilvibacter sp. SZ-19 (assembly GCF_002163875.1). Lineage (GTDB taxonomy): Bacteria > Bacteroidota > Bacteroidia > Flavobacteriales > Flavobacteriaceae > Gilvibacter. The sequence goes on from NZ_CP019333.1 coordinate 766,479, forward strand.
GGTTGAGTTTGGGCGCTCCCCTGAAGTAGAAACTTCGCTTCGCTGCGTTTCACTTCAGGGTCGGGCTGTTCGCAGTACACGCTTTGCCCGCCAAAGCAGGCAAAGGCGGGGTACTTTGCTTCCATCCCTAGCGCGGGGTGAGGGCGGGAATTACTCGCTAACTCCTTCGCTAAAGCTTCGGAGTTCGAGGCGCTCGTGAGTCCCGCCATGACCAGTTGAAAATGAAAACCGGACCGAGCGTTAAAAAATGCCCAGTGGACATTTTTAGCGAAGGGGCCAGCCGGCGGGTAGGCAATTTTAAAGACCATTCACAATTAGCGGGACGTATCTCACTTTGTTCGATGAGTCCCGTCCAGTCGATTTGAAAATGAAAACCCCTGTGCAAAAGCACAGTGGGTTTTTTGTTTTTCATTCGCGCTCAAGCGAGTTTGGCAGTTTTAAAGACCATTCTCAATTAGCGGGACGTATCTCACTTTGTTCGATGAGTCTCGCCATGACCAGTTGAAAATGAAAACCTCTGTGCAAAGCACAGTGGGTTTTTTGTTTTTCATTCGCGCTCAAGCGAGCTTGGCAGTTTTAAAGACCATTCTCAATTAGCGGGACGTATCTCACTTTGTTCGATGAGTCTCGCCATGACCAGTTGAAAATGAAAACCCCAGCGCTGTGCGCCGGCAGTTTTTTATTTCTGCGTCGAGCCTGAAAGCAAGCTTTCGGCTCTCCTTGAAACAAAAAACCCTGGCTCCGTGAGCCAGGGTTTTCGCTTATTAGTACAGAAGGCGGGACTTGAACCTATTGTACATTGATATTCATAGTTTCACCCGAAACCAGCACATGATCTCTATTAAATCAACATTTATAGGCTATTTAGATACATGACTATTAAAACAAGACCTGTCAATAGTGTACAATAATATGCAAAAACGGTTGCCCAAATGTTGGCCATTTTGTAAATTGCATCAAACTTCAACAACATGGCATCCATTAAGTTCTTACTTCGTAGCAAAAAGAATCCTGCACCGATCTACATAAGACTATCAGCAGGACGTGGCACGACTCCAAAGGTTCGCACTGGCCTTCACTGTGACCCTAAACAGTGGAGTGAATCAACAGGAATGCCAAAGCAGACCACCGCTAGTAATAAAAAACTTGCTCAGACTCTGCTCAAGATGAAAGCCCGAATATTTGAAAACCTCAACGAAGCACAGTCTGAAGGAATCTCAATTGACAGCACATGGCTGCAATATCAGGTCGATCTAATTCAGGGCAAGGTGAATGAGTCAGGGCAAAGTGAATTTTTAGTTGATGCCATTGATACCTTATTGGACACTTGTCATTTGCGTCCAAATTCAAAAGGCGGAATTGGTCTGGGTAAGAGTTCGTACAACGCTTACAGATCATTAAAGTCTAAAATCATCGCATTTCAAGGCAGAAAAAGGCTGAAAGTAAAAGACGTCAACAAGAAACTTGCACAAGACTTCTTACAATTCATGATTGATGAAAAGGGATATTCAGAATCCTACGCGACAAAATCACTTGCAAACCTCAAAACGGTATGTCATGACGCAAAGAAAAACGGCGTTGAGGTTAGCACACAACTTGATTCGATAAAATCAATTCATATCAAGAACGAGTTCATTATTTACTTGACACCAGAAGAAATTGAAAGAATCAAGAACGCTGAAATTGAACAACCTCATCTAATAAATGCACGAAAATGGTTGATTCTTGGATGCGCCATTGGACAACGTGCTGGTGATCTTCTCAACCTAACCAGCAAGAACTTCGTTTACATTCAAGGTTTCAACATGATTGAATTGACACAGGAAAAAGGGAACAAACAAGTTAGAATACCAGTACTTGAAGACACGATGAATGTCATTAAAAGTGGACTACCTCACAAAATATCAATCCAGCGATTTAATGATTACATCAAAGAAGTTTGTCGAATCGCTGGCATTGACAGCATGACAAAAGGTAAACTTTACGACCCAGCAACAAAGCGTAAGAAAGTTGGCGTTTATCCAAAGTACAAACTTATCACCTCTCATACTTGTCGCCGTTCGTTCGCAACAAATCATTTCAATGAAATGCCAACATCCATTATTCGCATCTTGACAGGTCATGCCACTGAACAAATGCTTCTGAATTATATCGGAAATAGTTCATTAGACATTACGCAATTGATTCTAGAGTACATGACGAAAAGTAATAGTAAACTGAACAAACAACCTCAACTTGAAATCGTTCACTCTAAAAAGTCCGTCTAAATGAACAACTCGAATAAAGCCCTCACAACGAACG